>NZ_CP125781.1:1860285-2170332 GCF_030053895.1 Trabulsiella odontotermitis | reverse complement strand
GCCGACTGCGCGTGAACTGTATCAACCCGGGCGGCACCCGAACCGGCATGCGCGCCAGCGCATTTCCGACGGAAGATCCGCAAAAGCTGAAAACCCCGGCGGATATTATGCCAGTCTACCTGTGGCTGATGGGCGATGACAGTCGCCGCAAAACAGGGATGACGTTTGACGCGCAGCCGGGCCGTAAACCGGGGATCGCACAATGAGTGATGAACGTTACCGGGAGCGCCAGCAGCGGGTAAAAGAAAAAGTCGACGCCCGCGTGGCGGCAGCGCAGGACGAACGCGGCGTCCTGATGGTGTTTACCGGCAATGGCAAAGGTAAAACGACAGCCGCGTTCGGCACCGCCGCGCGCGCTGTCGGGCACGGCAAAAAAGTCGGCGTGGTGCAGTTTATTAAAGGCGACTGGCCCAACGGCGAGCGCAATTTACTTGAACCGCACGGCGTTGAATTTCGGGTGATGGCGACCGGGTTTACCTGGGACACGCAAAACCGGGAAAGCGATACCGCCGCCTGCCTCGCCGTGTGGCAACATGGCAAACGCATGCTTGCCGACGCCTCTCTCGATCTGGTGGTGCTTGATGAGCTCACGTATATGGTGGCGTACGACTATCTGCCGCTGGAAGAGGTGCTGACCGCGCTGAAAAATCGCCCGGCGCAGCAATCGGTGATCATCACCGGTCGCGGTTGTCACCGGGAGATTACGGCGCTGGCAGATACCGTCAGCGAGCTCCGTCCGGTAAAACATGCGTTTGATGCCGGCGTCAAAGCGCAGCCAGGAATTGATTATTAAAGCCCTGCGGCGGGAAACGGTGACAGGGGCGGCGTTTGCCCCTGAACCGGGAGAGAAGATTAGCCGTTGTTGTTGCGGCTACCAGAGCGGCGATTGCTGCTGACCTGGCTATGGCGCTTCACGGCGCGGCGAATCTGATTCGCCTTCATACGGCGACGATCCTTCTCGACCGCCACTTTAGATTCAGTTTCAGGCTTCAGCCCCACCAGCTCGCGCAGGTAGTTAGTCTGTGCCAGATCAAGCTCTGTCCAGCCGCCGCGCGGCAGGCCTTTTGGCAGCGGAATGTCACCGTAGCGTACGCGGATCAGGCGGCTGACCTGCACACCGACCGCTTCCCACAGTCGACGCACCTCGCGGTTACGCCCTTCCGTGAGAGTGACGTTGTACCACTGGTTAATGCCTTCACCACCGCTGAACTTAATGGTTTTGAACGCCGCCGGGCCGTCTTCCAGTTGAACGCCGCGCGCCAGATCGCGCACTTTGCCCTCTTCCACCTGACCAAACACGCGCACCGCATATTCGCGTTCAACTTCACGGCTCGGGTGCATCAGACGGTTCGCCAGTTCGCCGTCAGTGGTGAACAACAGCAGACCGCAGGTGTTAACGTCCAGACGACCGACAGCAATCCACCGTGCGCCGCGCAGTTTCGGCAGGCGGTCGAACACCGTCGGGCGCCCTTCCGGATCGTTACGGGTACAGAGTTCGCCTTCCGGTTTGTAGTACGCCAGTACGCGGCAAATCTGCTCGGTGGATTCTTTTACGGAGATAAGATGACCATCAATGCGGATCCGCAGACCCGGGGTGATTTCCACGCGGTCGCCCAGCGTGGCAATTTTGCCGTCCACGCTCACGCGGCCGGCTTCGATAATGGATTCAATTTCACGACGTGAGCCGTGGCCCGCACGGGCCAGCACTTTCTGCAATTTTTCGCTCATAGAGCTTCCTATAGGTGTCGCCTTCACAGGCGTCTGGGTATACTTTATAAAACAATGAGTTAACCACAAAAAGACAGTAACTCACTGATATGAAACTATTTCAGGGTAAACAACGTGCTTCACACGCTGATTCGTGGGCGCACATACTACACGAACTTTAGTCTAAATGATTCATCTAGTTTCATCAGCCATGTTGAAACCGCTGCGGTTTAAACGACGCTGGCAGGATGATGGGGCACCTGATAACCTTCGTCTGGCTTACCCAACCTGCACTGGCACCAGGTCGCCAGAAATTCCACGCAGACTCTGAGCTTCACGCTGCGATACAGCGGTTCCTGATAAACGGCCCAGATGTTGGCGCTTTGCGCGTATTCCGGCAGTACCTGTACCAGTTTGCCGCTTGCCAGAAACGGCTGCACATCCCACTGCGAGCGCAGCATGATGCCTTTCCCTTCCAGCGCCCATTGCAGCACAATTTCACCACTGTTGGAGGAAAGATGCCCGCTCACTTTGACCGATTTTTTCGTTGAACCATTATCCAGTTCCCATATTCCGTGCGTCATATCACGTTCTTTTGTCACCAGGCAATCATGTTGACTTAATTCCTGCAAGGTATGCGGCATGGGATATTTCTGCAAATATGCCGGGGAAGCGCATAATATTCGCTTGTTCTTTGTTAACAAATGAGCAATATAATAATCAGGGATCTCATCATTAATGCGGATATCCAGATCGATATTATCCTGCACCAAATCAATCTGCCGATCGAAGAGCTCAAAATGAACCTGTAGCTCAGGGTAAATGCGCATCAGTTCGGTGATGGCAGGCGCAATATGACTGCGGCCAAATCCGAAGCTGCAACCAATGCGGATCATCCCTTCTGGTCGCATTCTGATTTGCGTGACCTCATCGATTAACCGCTGATATTGCGTGAGGATCGCCAGCGCCTGTTCGTAGCATCGTTGCCCGCTCTCTGTGAGTACTACAGCTCGCGCTGAGCGGTTAAGCAGCGTGGTGCCCAGGGTTGTCTCCAGAATCTGAATCCGCTTCGTGACAAACGCCGGCGTTTGCCCCAGCGCGGCGGCCGCTGCGCTAAAGCTTCCCGTGTGGACAATTTCCACCAGCACCTGCAGATCTTTGGCTAAGGGCCACGTTTTCAGCATCTTCGAATTACCCTCGGTGTTAATACCTGCAGTGTAATTCATATCAATGCGTTAATTCCTGCCCTTGCTCAATTTTCATCGTCTTTTTCCGGCGTGATTTACAAACTGTTAATTGCATATACACAGTTCCAGAAAATATAAAACCACACTTTTAATGATAGTTTTATCCGGAGAGTTTGTTTCCAGATAAATAAAAGAACTGGAGTTAACAGGATGAGCAATCAAAATAAACAAGATGCGGTTAATAAATTGACGGAAATTGTCGCCAGTTTTACCGCCATGATTTCCACCCGGATGCCCGACGACGTGGTGGATAAATTAAAACAATTGCGGGACGCCGAAACCTCAGCCATGGGGAAAATCATCTACCACACGATGTTCGACAACATGCAAAAGGCTATCGATCTGAATCGACCGGCTTGTCAGGACACTGGCGAGATCATGTTCTTTGTGAAGGTCGGTTCCCGCTTCCCGTTGCTGGGTGAACTGCAACGTATCCTTAAACACGCGGTGGAAGATGCCACGGTAAAAGCGCCGCTGCGCCATAACGCGGTCGAGATTTTTGACGAAGTGAATACCGGGAAAAACACTGGCAGCGGCGTGCCGTGGGTGACCTGGGACATCATCCCGGACGGCGACGACGCGGAAATCGAAGTCTACATGGCCGGCGGCGGCTGCACGCTGCCAGGGCGCTCAAAAGTGCTGATGCCGTCTGAAGGCTATGAAGGCATCGTAAAATTTGTCTTTGAAAACATCTCAACGCTGGCGGTAAATGCCTGCCCGCCGGTGCTGGTCGGCGTGGGGATTGCTACGTCCGTTGAAACCGCTGCCGTGCTTTCGCGCAAAGCCATCCTGCGCCCTATCGGTACCCGCCATCCGAATCCGAAAGCGGCAGAGCTCGAACTGCGTCTGGAAGAAGGGTTGAACCGGCTGGGGATTGGTCCACAGGGGCTCACCGGCAACAGTTCGGTGATGGGGGTACATATCGAATCCGCCGCGCGCCACCCGTCAACGATTGGCGTGGCGGTTTCCACCGGTTGCTGGGCACACCGCCGCGGTACGCTGCGGGTCCATTCTGACCTCTCCTTCGAAAACCTGTCTCATACCCGGAGCGCGTTATGAAAAAGATCCTGACAACCCCGATCAAAGCCGAAGACCTGGAAGACATCCGCGTGGGTGATGTTATCTACCTGACCGGTATGCTGGTTACTTGCCGCGACGTCTGTCACCGTCGGCTGATCGAACTCAAACGCCCCATCCCGTACGACCTGAACGGTAAAGCGATTTTCCACGCCGGGCCGATCGTGCGTAAGAACGGTGAAAAGTGGGAAATGGTCTCCGTCGGCCCAACCACCAGCATGCGTATGGAAGCCTTTGAAAAAGAGTTCATCGAGCAGACCGGCGTCAAACTGGTGGTCGGTAAAGGCGGCATGGGGCCACTGACGGAAGAAGGCTGTCAGAAATTTAAGGCGCTGCACGTGATCTTCCCGGCGGGCTGCGCCGTGCTGGCGGCAACCCAGGTTGAAGAGATTGAAGAAGTGCACTGGACGGAACTGGGCATGCCAGAGTCGCTGTGGGTATGTCGCGTAAAAGAGTTCGGGCCACTGATCGTTTCGATAGACACCCACGGCAACAACCTGATCGCCGAAAACAAAAAAATGTTCGCTGAGCGTCGCGGCCCCATTGTCGACGAAATCTGCGAGCACGTGCATTACATCAAATAACCCTTCCGGAGAGACACGTTGTCTCTCCCTTCATGCAGGGATACGACTATGGCACCATTAACTCATTGGTGGCGATATCTGGCTCCGCTGGTGGTCATCGCCATTATTGCTGTTTTGCCCGTTCCCGCCGGTCTTGAGAGCCACTCCTGGCTCTATTTCGCGGTCTTTACCGGCGTCATCGTAGGACTCATTCTGGAGCCTGTACCGGGCGCGGTCGTGGCGATGATCGGTATTTCGATTATCGCCGTCCTCTCGCCCTGGCTGCTGTTCAGCCCGGAACAACTCGCCCAGACGGGTTTCAAATTTACCGCCAAAGCGTTGTCGTGGGCGGTTTCGGGTTTTTCCAACTCCGTTATCTGGCTGATTTTCGCCGCCTTTATGTTTGGCACCGGTTATGAAAAAACGGGGCTTGGTCGGCGTATCGCGCTGATGCTGGTCAAAAAGATGGGGCATCGCACGCTGTTCCTGGGTTACGCGGTGATGTTCTCTGAACTGATCCTCTCCCCTGTGACACCGTCCAACTCCGCGCGCGGCGCGGGGATCATCTACCCAATTATTCGTAACCTGCCGCCACTGTATAACTCACAACCTGGCGACGGCAGCGCCCGCTCCATTGGCTCTTACATTATGTGGATGGGGATCACCGCCGACTGCGTGACCAGCGCCATTTTCCTGACGGCGATGGCGCCTAACCTGTTGCTGATTGGTCTGATGAAGAGCGCCTCCCATACCGCGCTGAGCTGGGGAGACTGGTTCCTGGGCATGCTGCCGCTGAGCATTCTGCTGGTGCTGCTGGTGCCGTGGCTGGCGTATGTGTTGTACCCGCCGGTACTGAAATCAGGCGATCAGGTACCGCGCTGGGCAGAGGCGGAACTGAAGGCCATGGGGCCGCTCTGCACACGCGAAAAACAGATGCTGGTGCTGATGGTCGGCGCGCTGGTGCTGTGGATCTTCGGCGGAAGTTATATTGATGCCGCGATGGTCGGCTACAGCGTGGTCGCGCTGATGCTGGTATTACGCATCATCTCCTGGGATGACATCGTCAGCAACAAATCGGCGTGGAACGTCTTCTTCTGGCTGGCATCACTGATAACCCTTGCCACCGGCCTTAACGACACCGGTTTCATTACCTGGTTTGGCAAGCTGCTGGCAAACGGACTGAGCGGTTACTCGCCGGTAATGGTGATGGTCGCGCTGATCGTGGTGTTTTATTTATTGCGCTACTTCTTCGCCAGCGCAACGGCGTATACCTCCGCGCTGGCGCCAATGATGATCGCGGCCGCGCTGGCCATGCCGGACATTCCATTACCTGTATTCTGCCTGATGGTCGGCGCCGCTATTGGCCTCGGCAGCATTCTCACGCCATATGCGACTGGTCCAAGTCCGATTTACTACGGCAGTGGTTATCTGCCGACGGCAGATTACTGGCGGCTGGGCGCCATTTTCGGGCTGGTTTTCATGGTGTTGCTGGTCATCACCGGGCTTACCTGGATGCCTCTCGTTTTACTGTAAATCCCGCAGGGGCGACATGACCGTCGCCCCGTTGGTTACAGGAACGGTTTAACGTCACCGACACCTTCACGCACCACCACTGGCGCTTCATCGGTCAGATCGATAACCGTGGTCGGTTGCTGGCCCAGATAACCGCCGTGAATGATCAGGTCAACCTGTTTCTCCAGACGGTCTTTGATCTCTTCCGGATCAGACTCGGTAAAATCGCTACCCGGCAACATCAGCGAGGTGGAGAGCATCGGCTCGCCAAGCGCTTCCAGCAGCATCTGCGCAATCGGATTCGACGGCACGCGCATGCCAATGGTTTTACGCTTTTCCTGCAACAGGCGGCGTGGCACCTCTTTGGTCCCCTTGAGAATGAACGTGTAGTTGCCTGGGGTGTTGTTTTTCATCAGGCGGAACGCGACGTTGTCGACATACGCATAGGTCGACAGCTCGGACAGATCACGGCACATCAGGGTAAAGTTATGCCCGTCCGGAAGATGACGGATGCGACAGATGCGTTCCATCGCCCCTTTATCTTCAATTTTGCAGCCCAGCGCATACCCGGAATCAGTGGGGTAAACGACAACGCCACCTTTACGCACGATTTCCACGGCCTGGTTGATCAGGCGGGCCTGCGGATTGTCCGGATGAATATAAAAAAACTGACTCATACTTCCCTCTCACGAATTATTCTGCGGCTGTTCCCAGGTCTGCCACACGCCTTCCACGCCAGCGGGAAGCCACAGCTTGCGGCCGAGCTCAATCCACGGACAGGGCTGGTGAAAATCAGAGCCCTGCGATCCCAGTAGACCGTACTGGCGAGCGTAGGTAGCGAGCTGCGCGCGCTCGTGGGGCGCCTGCTGACATTGCGCGACTTCCATTGCGTCTCCACCGCATTCGGTGAAGTAAGCCAACAGCCTTTTCAGCCATTTGGCGGTCAGATCGTAGCGACCCGGGTGCGCCAGCACCGCTTTCCCGCCAGAATGATGAATCACATCAATAGCTTGATCTATTGTACACCACTGCGGCGGAACATAACCCGTTTTCCCGCGCGCGAGATATTTTTTAAACACATCGGCCATGTTGCTGGCTTTCCCTGCCTCCACCAGAAAACGGGCGAAGTGGCCACGGGTCACGGCCCCGCCGTCCGCCAGCGCCAGCGCGCCTTCCCAGGCACCCGGTACATGCGCCCGCTCCAGCCGCTCGGCAATCAGTTTTGCCCGCTGCTGGCGGCGCTCTTTTTGCTCAGCCAGAAAGCCGGTCATTTGCGGGTGGTCAATGTCGATGTTCAGACCCACGATATGTATTTCATGATTTTCCCAGACCGTGGAGATCTCCACGCCGGTGATCAGGTTCAGCGGTAAACCGGCACGGGCGATTTCCGCCTGCGCTGCCGGAATGGCCGCCACACTGTCATGGTCGGTGATCGCCAGCGTACCGACACGCATTTCATGGGCGCGATGCACCAGCTCCTGCGGCGTTAAACGCCCGTCAGACGCGGTTGTGTGGCTATGCAGGTCGTAAATAATGGCGTAATTGTCGTTATGGTCACTCAAAGTGGCACCCGTTACATCAGTGGGGTCAGCGCAACATCATAGCGGTTCAGACGGTTTTTCTGAAATCAGGGGTTGACTTTATTTTCATGAACCAGTTAACTAGTACGCAAGCTCATAAGAAAACGGTATCTGAAATGAAAACGCAAATTCGCATTAATGATGGCTGGTGGCGCACTTCCTGTTAACGGGCAAGTGTCGTACGTCTGCAATCCGCATACAGATACCTGGCCCGCGCATAAGCGGGCTTTTTTTTGAACACGATTTAATCCAGACAGGCGAGAACAAAGATGCAAACACCAAAACCTGCGCTCGAACTTCTGACCAGCAACGCCCGTTATCGGGATAACCCCACCGCGCTGTTTCACCAGCTGTGTGGCGCGCGTCCTGCCACGCTGTTGCTCGAATCCGCAGATATCGACAGTAAAAATGATTTAAAAAGCCTGCTGCTGGTTGACAGCGCCCTGCGCATTACCGCGCTCGGCAGCACGGTAACCCTGCAGGCGCTTTCAGACAACGGCGCCGCGCTGCTCGCGCTGCTGGATAACGCGCTGCCGTCAGGGATTGAAAACGAACGCCAGCCGATGTCCCGCGTGCTGCGTTTCCCGGCGGTCAGCACGCTACTGGACGAAGACGCCCGCCTGCGTTCGCTGTCAGTGTTTGACGCCTTCCGTCTGTTGCAGGAACTGGTCACCGTGCCAGCCAGTGAGCGCGAGGCGATGTTCTTCGGCGGCCTGTTTGCCTATGATCTGGTGGCCGGGTTTGAAGATTTGCCGCACCTTGATGCCGACAACGCCTGTCCGGACTACTGCTTTTACCTCGCGGAAACGCTGCTGATCATCGATCATCAGGCGAAAAGCACTCGCATTCAGGCCAGCCTCTTCACCCCCTCCGCCAGCGAAAAAGAACGCTTAACGCAGCGCATTGCCGCACTTGAGCAGCAGCTCGGCGAACCGGTGTCACCACTGCCGGTACAAATGATGGCGCACTTACAGTGCGAGTGCGATCAAAGTGATGATCAATACGGTGCGGTGGTGCGCAAAATGCAGCGTGAAATTCGCGCCGGGGAAATTTTCCAGGTCGTACCGTCCCGCCGCTTCTCGTTGCCCTGCCCGTCGCCGCTCGCCGCCTATGATGTGCTGAAGAAAAGCAACCCCAGCCCGTATATGTTCTTCATGCAGGACAATGACTTCACGCTGTTTGGCGCGTCGCCGGAAAGCTCGCTGAAATATGACGCCAGCTCACGCCAGATTGAAATCTACCCGATTGCCGGTACCCGTCCGCGTGGTCGTCGCGCCGACGGCACGCTGGATCGCGACCTCGACAGCCGCATTGAGCTGGAAATGCGCACGGACCATAAAGAACTCTCTGAACATCTGATGCTGGTTGACCTCGCCCGTAATGATCTGGCGCGCATCTGTACGCCAGGCAGCCGTTACGTCGCCGATTTAACCAAAGTCGACCGCTACTCCTTCGTGATGCATCTGGTTTCCCGCGTGGTGGGTGAATTGCGTAGCGATCTCGATGTGCTGCACGCTTATCGCGCCTGTATGAACATGGGCACCCTGAGCGGCGCGCCAAAAGTGCGCGCGATGCAGCTGATTGCCGCAGCCGAAGGCAAGCGCCGCGGTAGCTACGGCGGTGCGGTGGGCTACTTCACTGCCCACGGCGATCTGGATACCTGCATTGTTATCCGCTCCGCGTACGTCGAAAACGGTATCGCTACCGTGCAGGCGGGTGCAGGCGTGGTGCTGGATTCCGTCCCGCAGGCGGAAGCGGATGAAACACGTAATAAAGCACGCGCGGTGGTGCGCGCAATCGCTCAGGCACACCACGCACAGGAGACGTTCTGATGGCTGATATTCTGCTGCTCGATAATATCGATTCGTTTACTTATAACCTGGCGGATCAGCTGCGTTCGAAGGGACACAATGTGGTGATTTACCGTAACCATGTTCCGGCACAAACGTTAATTGACCGTCTGGCAACCATGAAAAATCCGGTGCTGATGCTGTCGCCGGGGCCGGGCGTGCCGTCCGAAGCCGGTTGCATGCCGGAGCTGCTGACCCGTCTGCGCGGCAAGTTGCCGATTATCGGCATCTGTCTCGGCCATCAGGCGATTGTTGAAGCCTATGGCGGTTATGTGGGCCAGGCCGGGGAAATACTGCACGGCAAGGCGTCCAGCATTGAGCATGACAGTCAGGCGATGTTTGCCGGGCTGCCAAACCCGCTGCCGGTGGCGCGTTACCATTCGCTGGTCGGCAGTGACATTCCGGCCGGGCTGACCATCAACGCGCATTTTGGCGGCATGGTGATGGCGGTGCGTCACGATACCGATCGCGTCTGCGGTTTCCAGTTCCACCCGGAATCGATTCTGACCACCCACGGCGCGCGCCTGCTGGAGCAGACGCTGGACTGGGCGCAGCAGAAGCTGGAGCCAATTAACACGTTGCAACCGATTCTGGAAAAACTCTACCAGGCGAAGACGCTGACGCAGCAGGAAAGCCACCAGCTGTTCTCGGCCGTAGTGCGTGGCGAGATGAAGCCAGAGCAGCTTGCCGCCGTGCTGGTGAGCATGAAAGTGCGCGGCGAGCATCCGAACGAGATTGCCGGTGCCGCAACGGCCCTGCTGGAAAATGCCGCGCCTTTCCCGCGCCCCGATTATCCGTTTGCGGATATTGTTGGCACCGGCGGCGACGGCAGCAACAGCATCAATATTTCTACTGCCAGCGCTTTTGTCGCGGCGGCCTGCGGTCTGAAAGTGGCGAAACACGGCAACCGCAGCGTTTCCAGTAAATCCGGTTCGTCCGATCTGCTGGCTGCGTTCGGCATTAATCTGGATATGAATGCCGAGAAATCCCGCGAAGCGCTGGATGAGCTGGGCGTCTGCTTCCTGTTTGCACCGAAATATCACACCGGATTCCGCCACGCGATGCCGGTGCGTCAGCAACTGAAAACCCGCACCCTGTTTAACGTGCTCGGGCCATTGATTAACCCGGCGCACCCGCCGCTGGCGCTGATTGGCGTCTACAGCGCTGAACTGGTGCTGCCGATTGCGGAAACCCTGCGGGTGCTTGGTTACGAGCGTGCCGCCGTGGTGCACAGCGGCGGTATGGATGAAGTTTCCTTGCATGCGCCGACTATCGTTGCTGAACTGAATGATGGCGAGATCAGCAGCTATCAACTGACCGCCGAGGACTTCGGTCTGACGCCGTATCGCCAGGAACAACTGGCGGGCGGCACGCCGGAAGAAAACCGTGACATTCTCACCCGTCTGCTACAAGGTAAGGGCGACGCGGCTCACGAGGCTGCGGTGGCCGCCAACGTTGCAATGCTGCTGCGTTTGCATGGCCACAACGATCTCAAAGCCAATGCGCAACAGGTGATTGATGTCCTGCGCAGCGGTGCAGCGTATGACAGAGTGACCGCACTCGCGGCAAGAGGGTAAATGATGCAGACCGTATTAGCGAAAATCGTTGCCGACAAAGCAATTTGGGTTGAAGCCCGTAAACAACAGCAGCCGCTGGCAACGTTTCAGAACGAGATCATCCCCAGCAAACGCAGCTTCTATGACGCGCTGCAGGGGGCGCGTACCGCGTTCATTCTGGAGTGTAAAAAGGCGTCGCCTTCGAAAGGGGTGTTCCGCGACGATTTCGACCCGGCGCGTATCGCCAGTATTTACCGGCATCATGCCTCGGCAATTTCCGTGCTGACCGACGAAAAATACTTTCAGGGCAGCTTTGATTTCCTGCCCATTGTCAGCAACATGGCGCCACAGCCGATTCTGTGTAAGGACTTCATTATCGATCCTTACCAGATTTACCTGGCGCGCTATTACCAGGCCGACGCCTGCCTGCTGATGCTCTCTGTGCTGGATGACGAGCAATACCACCAGCTCGCCGCGGTCGCGCACAGCCTGAATATGGGTGTGCTGACCGAAGTGAGCAACGAAGAAGAGCTGGAGCGTGCCCTGGCGCTCGGCGCGAAAGTGGTGGGTATTAACAACCGCGACCTGCGCGATCTCTCTATCGATCTCAACCGTACCCGCCAGCTGGCGCCGCGTCTGGGCCACGGCGTAACGGTGATCAGCGAATCCGGCATCAATACCTACGCCCAGGTTCGCGAGCTGAGCCATTTCGCCAACGGGTTTCTGATTGGCTCGGCGCTGATGTCCCATGACGATCTCAGTGCCGCGGTGCGCCGCGTGTTGCTGGGCGAAAATAAAGTCTGCGGGCTGACCCGCGCGCAGGATGCCCAGGCGGCATACGAAGCGGGCGCCATTTACGGTGGGCTGATTTTTGTCGCCTCATCGCCCCGTGTCGTGAACGACGCCCAGGCGCGCGAAGTCATTAATGCGGCGCCGCTGCGTTATGTCGGGGTGTTCCGCAACGCCACCATTGATGACGTGGTCGCTAAAGCCACTGCGCTCAACCTGGCCGCTGTGCAGTTACACGGCGAGGAAAACCAGGCTTACATCAACGCGCTGCGCGCAACATTACCGGAACAGGTGCAAATCTGGAAAGCGCTCAGCGTCGGCGACACCCTGCCCGCTCGTGATCTGAACCATGTCGATAAATACCTGTTCGACAACGGTCAGGGCGGCACAGGTGAGCGTTTTGACTGGTCATTGCTCAGCGGCGCCGATCTCAGCAACGTATTGCTGGCGGGCGGTCTGGGCCCCGATAACTGCGTGGAAGCCGCTAAAAGCGGCGCCGCCGGCCTCGATTTCAATTCAGGTGTAGAGTCGCAACCGGGTATTAAAGATGCCAGCAAACTGGCCTCGGTTTTCCAGACGCTGCGCGCATATTAAGGAGCAATAATGAGCACTTTACTTAACCCGTATTTCGGCGAGTTTGGCGGCATGTACGTGCCGCAGATCCTGATGCCTGCCCTGCGCCAGCTCGAAGAAGCGTTTGTCAGTGCGCAGAAAGATCCGGCGTTTCAGGCGGAATTTACTGACCTGCTGAAAAACTATGCTGGTCGTCCGACCGCGCTGACCAAATGCCGCAACCTGACGGCGGGCACCAACACCACGCTGTACCTGAAGCGTGAAGACCTGCTCCACGGCGGCGCGCACAAAACCAACCAGGTGCTGGGACAGGCGCTGTTGGCGAAACGAATGGGCAAAACCGAAATCATCGCCGAGACCGGCGCCGGACAGCACGGCGTGGCGTCAGCGCTCGCCAGCGCCCTGCTCGGCCTGAAATGCCGCATTTATATGGGCGCGAAAGACGTCGAACGCCAGTCGCCAAACGTCTTCCGTATGCGTCTGATGGGTGCTGAAGTGATCCCGGTGTACAGCGGTTCCGCCACACTGAAAGATGCCTGTAACGAGGCGCTGCGCGACTGGTCCGGCAGCTACGAAAACGCGCACTATATGCTCGGCACCGCGGCAGGTCCGCACCCGTTCCCGACCATCGTGCGTGAATTCCAGCGCATGATTGGCGAAGAAACCAAAATACAGATTCAGGAGAAAGAAGGTCGTCTGCCGGATGCGGTTATTGCCTGCGTTGGCGGCGGCTCTAATGCCATCGGCATGTTCGCTGACTTTATCAATGAAACCTCCGTCGGGCTGATTGGCGTGGAGCCAGCGGGTCACGGTATCGAAACCGGCGAACATGGCGCGCCACTGAAGCACGGCCGCGTAGGGATCTACTTCGGCATGAAATCGCCGATGATGCAGACCGATGAAGGCCAGATTGAAGAGTCTTACTCCATTTCTGCCGGGCTCGATTTCCCGTCCGTCGGACCGCAGCATGCCTACCTCAACAGCATCGGTCGCGCGGAGTATGTCTCTATTACGGACGATGAAGCGCTGGACGCGTTCAAAGCCCTGAGCCGTCACGAGGGCATTATCCCGGCGCTGGAGTCGTCACACGCGCTGGCGCACGCACTGAAAATGATGCGCGACGATCCGGAAAAAGAGCAGTTGCTGGTGGTGAACCTGTCCGGCCGTGGAGATAAAGACATCTTCACCGTACACGATATTCTGAAAGCGCGAGGGGAAATCTGATGGAACGCTATGACACTTTGTTTGCACAACTGAAGGCCCGCAAGGAAGGCGCGTTTGTTCCCTTCGTCACGCTTGGCGATCCGGGTCCGGAGCAGTCACTGAAAATCATCGATACGCTGATTGAAGCCGGTGCCGACGCGCTGGAGCTGGGGATCCCGTTCTCTGATCCGCTGGCTGATGGCCCGACCATCCAGAGCGCCACCCTGCGCGCGTTTGCCGCGGGCGTCACCCCGACGCAATGTTTTGAGCTACTGGCAGCAATTCGCCAGAAACACCCGACCATTCCGATTGGTCTGCTGATGTACGCCAACCTGGTGTTTAACCGTGGTATTGATGCGTTTTACGCCGAGTGCGCCCGCGTGGGTGTCGATTCAGTACTGGTGGCTGACGTGCCGGTGGAGGAATCCGCTGAGTTTCGCCAGGCGGCGATGCGTCACAATATTGCGCCGATTTTCATCTGCCCGCCGAATGCCGATGACGATTTGCTGCGCCAGATTGCCTCCTTCGGTCGCGGCTATACCTACCTGCTGTCACGTGCGGGGGTTACCGGCGCCGAAAACCGCGCGGCGTTACCGCTGCATCATCTGGTGGAAAAACTGACCGAATACCACGCGGCACCACCGTTACAGGGGTTCGGGATTTCATCGCCGGATCAGGTCACCGCCGCCATTGGCGCTGGCGCCGCCGGGGCGATTTCCGGCTCGGCTATTGTCAAAATCATTGAGAAAAACGTCGACAATCACCCGGCGATGCTGGATGAGCTGAAAGCGTTTGTTCGGAACATGAAAGCCGCCACCGCCCGGGCGTGAGGACAGAAGTGTGAGCAAGGTAAGCACCCGCAATAAAGTTGGGGTTGATATCTTAGATGAGAAATATTATCTTTCTCATTACTGAATAGTTGAGCGAATCACTCAGGTATTCAGTACGACATTGCTCACATTGCTTCCAGTATGACTTGCCCGCACATCGTGCGGGCTTTTTTTTGGCCTCAATAGGTTTCGAGGTCAATGTAGTCTCTTTCGTAATAAATGATGCTCGCCAGCTCATCGTGGCGGTTGTTCAGCGCCAGAATATACTGCCCGCGATCTTTCGCCGGGATATTCCTGCAAATCAGCGTATGCAGTAATTCGAGTTTTGCAATGCAGTTACAGGTTGCAATTCTGCTCAGTAACATAGATTCAGCCATAGTGATTTATCAAACCCTTTTAGTTGTTATTCCGGCGTTATGTCGCCTGATATTCCCTTCCGTCGGGAGTGGCTAACGTAGCGCAACACCTGGCGAACCCATAGTGATTTGATTTTATATTTCCTGATTTTTTCTCATCTCTGCGCTGTGCCGGGAAAAGGCTAACGTGTTGATTTAAAACAACTACCACGATTTAAGATAAAATAAGGGAGACCAGGGGGTGACTACAGCGTGAGGCTGAGTCCTTTAATTACGTTAACCCCGTGTTGTGTCATTAACATGAAGGTAATGTCACGCAGGCCGGAAACGTAACGGAAATGATCCTGACGGGGATGTGAAAAGCGGCAATGTTTGTTACAGATAATAAAAAAACAACAACTGGCCGCAGAGGGCCAGTTGTTCAGCAGTATTTTTCGCGAGGGAATTAGAAGCGGTAACCCGCAGAGAACATAAACACCCACGGATCCAGACGCGTGCTGACGGTCTGATTCGCGCCACCGGCCTTAAATTTCACATCGGTGTCGATATCCATATACCAGACGGACATATTCAACAGCCAGTCGCGGTTGATGAGGTAATCAAGCCCCACCTGCCCCGCAGCACCCCAGGAGTTGTCCAGACTCAGGTCGCTCAGGCCAGCGTCTTTACCGGTATCATTGAATTTTTCATCAAAGAACATGGTGTAGTTAATACCTGCACCCACGTACGGACGCCACTGACTGCTTGCATCACCAAAATACCACTGCGCCATTAAGGTTGGCGGCAGATGATGCACCGTCGCGATAGTGCCGGTCGGGCCGGTACCCACTTTATGGCGGAACGGCGTTGCTGCCAGCAACTCAATACCGATGTTTTCCGTTGCCATATAAGTGAAAGTTAAGCCCAACTGGGTATTGTTGTTAACATTGAACCCACCAAGCGAGCCGAGAACGTTATCCGAGCCTTCCGTTGGTCGTACGGTTGCACTACCTGCGCGAATAAAGAACTCCCCTTCTTCATGCGCCCATGCCCCGCCAGCAGAAAGCGTGCTTAAAACCAGTGCCGCCACAGCTAATTTCTTCATATCCTTACCCTCGTTATGGTTTTACCTGCGCGGCAAATATACTCATATTTGGGTATCTGTGATCCAACACAGATCACATTAAATGCTAAGATTTAACATTCATTGATCCAGATTAATTTTTAGAAACAGCATTCGATGATTGAAATGCTATTCATATCAAATTTAAGCTTTTCCTGCGGTTGCGGATTTTTTTCTGTTGCCTGCTTGCAGTGGAGATGTCTGCTGGCTACTTTAGCTAACGACAATTTATGTTGATGCGTTTTTTATCAGGTGAGTTATGAGCGAGTTGAATCCGTGCATGACATGCGGTGCCTGTTGTGCGTATTTTCGTGTCTCCTTTTACTGGGCTGAAGCCGACGATGCGGGCGGCTGTGTCCCCACATCCCTGACGGAACCCCTGACCCCTTTCCTGTGCTGCATGAGCGGCACGAACAACCGACAATGTCGCTGTACTGCGCTGTCAGGTGAGGTTGGTAACCACGTCAGTTGTTCCATCTATGAAAACCGACCATCGCCGTGCCGCGAATTTGCGCGTTCCGGTGAAAATGGCGAAGAGAACGATGCCTGTAACCGCGCGCGTGCTCGCTACGGCTTACCCCCTCTTTACAAAGATATGCCTTTCCATACAGGTCTTGATGCTGCCACGCTGGCCTCTTCTGAGTTACAATCACCGCCTCATTAACACCTGTCATACTCAAGGAGAGTGCATGTCTATCACGGCGAAGTCCGTTTACCGTGACACGGGTAATTTTTTTCGTAATCAGTTCGTTACGATTTTACTGATTGCATTGTTGTGCGCATTTATCACGGTAGTGCTTGGCCATGCGTTTTCTCCCAGCGATGAGCAACTCGCTGTCCTGCGTGAAGGCGATAACCTTGAGGGCAGCGTCGGTCTGTTCGAACTGGTGCAGAGCATGACACCGGAGCAGCAGCAAATCCTGCTGCGCGCGTCGGCGGCGTCGACCTTTTCCGGGTTGGTGGGTAATGCGATTCTGGCCGGTGGCGTGATGTTGCTGATCCAGCTCATTACCGCCGGGCATCGCGTCAGCGCCCTTCGCGCGATTGGCGCCAGCGCGCCGGTGTTGCCGAAGCTGTTTTTGCTGATTTTAATCACCACCTTTCTGGTACAGATGGGCGTAATGCTGGTCGTCGTGCCGGGCGTGCTGATGGCTATCGTACTGGCCTTCGCGCCGATCATGCTGGTGCAGGACAAACAGGGCATTATTTCGTCAATGCGCAGCAGCATTCGTCTCGCATGGGCAAATATGCGCCTTGTGGCGCCTGCGGTGATCGCCTGGCTGCTGGCGAAAACCGTGCTGCTGCTCTTCGCCGCAGACTTTGCCGTTCTGACACCGTATATCGGTGCCGTAGTGGTGAACACGTTAAGCAACCTGATTTCCGCGGTGTTGCTTGTCTATTTGTTCCGCCTGTATATGCTGATCCGCAACTAAACTTATTGCAGGCCCGGCTACCGGGCCGTGAATGAATAACGGAACCGATGTATGAAGCAGTTTCTGGATTTTTTACCGTTAGTCGTATTTTTTGCCTTCTACAAAATGTACGACATCTATGCCGCCACCACGGCGCTGATTATCGCCACCGCCGTGGTGCTGATTTACAGCTGGGTGCGCTTTCGTAAAATCGAAAAAATGGCGCTGGTCACCTTTGTGCTGGTGGCGGTGTTTGGCGGTCTGACGCTGTTCTTCCATAACGATGAATTTATTAAATGGAAAGTGACGGTGATTTACGCCCTGTTCGCGGGCGCGTTGTTGATCAGCCAGTGGATAATGAAAAAACCGCTGATCCAGCGCATGCTGGGGAAAGAAATCAGCCTGCCGGAAGCGATATGGTCCCGGCTTAACATTGCCTGGGCGGTGTTCTTTATTCTCTGCGGGCTGGCGAATATTTATATCGCGTTCTGGCTGCCGCAGAACATCTGGGTAAACTTCAAAGTGTTTGGCCTGACGGCGCTGACGCTGGTGTTTACGCTGTTGAGCGGTGTCTACATTTACCGTCATATGCCGCAGGATGAGCAATAATGACCGATATCGTTAACGCGCCGCAGGGCGAACTCGTTCTGCGCACCCTGGCAATGCCGTCAGACACTAACGCCAATGGCGATATCTTCGGCGGCTGGCTGATGTCACAGATGGACATCGGCGGTGCGATCATGGCGAAAGAAGTTGCTCATGGTCGCGTGGTCACCGTGAGAGTCGATGGCATGACTTTTTTACGCCCTGTCGCCGTGGGCGATGTGGTGTGCTGCTACGCCCGCTGCGTCAAACGCGGCAACACCTCGATTAACATTAACATTGAAGTGTGGGTGAAGAAGGTGTCGTCCGAACCGATTGGTCAGCGTTATAAAGCTACGGAAGCCTTATTTATTTACGTGGCGGTCGACAACGACGGGAAACCTCGTCCGTTGCCGCCGCTGTAAGCCCTTCCCGGCCGCGCTCTGCGGCCGGTCTCTCTCAGATAAAGCCCAGCAACGAAAAGAAAAAATAGCCGACGACAATGAAAATCACCGGCATGACATACAGCGGAAAGAACTGCATAAACAGCGTGTGATGCGGGACAACAATGCGGGATTCGATCTGTTCGCGTGATAACCCTTCCGGCCCTTTCGCTTTTTCCAGTATCAGTTGGTCCTCAACCCCTTCGCGAATGAACTTCGCCTGACGGCTCATACGCGCGCCGGAAGCCTGCAGCGCCAGCCCGACAAACATCAGCGCAAAGACAATCCAGAACAGGATATTGAGGCTGTTCTTAAAATCCGGTACCGGTGAGTTGTACCAGAACACATTAAGAAACGGGGTGTTAACGCGAATCATATCAATCATGACATGGGCGAAATCCAGCATCACGGCATCAATACCGGTCTGTTTTTCACTGTGATCGTACATAAATTTTAAAACGGAGATCAGCGTGGAAACCACTGCCGGGATGAAAATCACCCATCCCGCGAGGCGTTTGAGTACAGCGATACGTCCAGCTTGTTGATACGTCATGACTTCCCCTTGTAAAAAACCCTGCTCCAGTCTGGCAAATCGAATCGTCCTCGAATTACAGCTGTTAAGTCTACCTGTAGCTGCAATTTTTCGCCCGATCTTTCAGGGGAAATACGTTACCATGAAGGCAATGTTTTCTTCCCGATGACTCTACAGGAGAAGTGGTTATGCCGACCCCGCGTCAAATTCTTGCCGCTATTTTTGATATGGATGGACTGCTGATTGATTCTGAACCCTTGTGGGATCGTGCTGAGCTGGAGGTGATGGCAAGTCTGGGTGTGGATATCACGCGTCGCGGCGAGCTGCCGGACACGCTGGGTCTGCGCATCGATATGGTTGTGGATTTGTGGTACGCCCACCAGCCGTGGGTTGGCCCGGATCGCGCGGCAGTGACTGACCGTATTATCAACCGCGCCATTTCGCTGGTCGAAGAAGAGCGCCCGCTGCTGCCTGGCGTGCGTGAAGCGGTGGCGCTGTGTAAAGCGCAGGGGCTGAAAGTGGGTCTCGCCTCCGCCTCGCCGCTGCATATGCTGGAAAAAGTGCTCACCATGTTTGATCTGCGTGAACAGTTTGACGCGCTGGCGTCGGCGGAAGCGCTGCCCTACAGTAAACCGCATCCGCAGGTCTACATCGACTGTGCGGCGAAGCTGGGTGTGGATCCGCTGTGCTGCGTGGCGCTGGAAGATTCCGTCAACGGCATGATTGCCAGCAAAGCAGCGCGCATGCGCTCGATTGTGGTGCCGGACAGTGAGCACATTCATGATCCACGCTACATCCTCGCTGACGTCAAACTGAGCAGCCTGCAACAACTGACAATTCAGGATTTGCGCGGTTAATCCCCCTGCGGGCAGTCTTTTACTGCCCGCCTCTCGCTTTCTGCGTGGATTGTGACAAAGAGTTACAACGTCACCACTTTCGGATACTGTATAAAAACCCTATACTGGATGAATCGACAGTTTTACCGGGTTTGACCATGACGGCGGAAGGCCACCTGCTATTTTCCATTGCCAGTGCGGTATTTGCCAAAAATGCTGCGCTGACGCCTGTGCTGGCGCAGGGCGACTGGTGGCATATCATTCCGTCGGCAGTGCTGACCTGTCTGTTACCGGACATCGACCACCCCAAATCGTTTCTCGGCCAGCGCTTACGCTGGATCTCAAAACCCGTCGCACGCGCTTTCGGCCACCGCGGTTTCACTCACAGTCTGCTGGCCGTCTTCGCCGCACTGACCCTCTTCTACCTGAAAGTGCCCGACAGCTGGATTGTTCCGGCGGATGCGCTGCAGGGCATGGTGCTGGGTTATCTCAGCCATATTGTCGCCGACATGATCACCCCCGCTGGCGTACCACTGCTGTGGCCCTGCCGCTGGCGCTTTCGCCTGCCGATTCTGGTACCACAAAAAGGCAATCAGCTGGAGCGCGTGCTGTGTATGGCGTTCTTTGCCTGGGCGGTCTGGATGCCGCAGTCGCTACCGGAGAATAGCGCGGTGCGCTGGTCATCCGGGGTGATTAACGCCCTGCAAACCAGCTTTGAGCGATTTATAAACCACCAGAACGGGCAATAAATAGTCAAAGATTTCACTTTTGGCATATCCCATTCCATTTGGATATAAGCGCCCTGTGACACTTCTGTTACTCTTGCGCCAACAGAGTCGGCCTCTCTATAAGCCGACCGTTAACGTGATTCAGGAGAACGGGATGAACTTTCCATTAGTCGCGAACATTATCGTGTTCGTGGTTTTGCTGTTTGCACTGGCGCAAACCCGCCATAAACAGTGGAGCCTGGCAAAAAAAGTTTTAGTCGGTTTAGTGATCGGCGTGGTCTTTGGCCTTGCACTGCAATTGATCTACGGTTCCGACAGTGCGGTACTGAAAGACTCCATTCAATGGTTCAACATTGTCGGTAACGGCTATGTGCAACTGCTACAAATGATTGTAATGCCGCTGGTCTTCGCCTCGATTCTGAGTGCGGTAGCGCGTCTGCATAACGCCTCTCAGCTGGGTAAAATCAGTTTCCTGACCATCGGCACATTGCTGTTTACCACGCTGATTGCCGCGCTGGTCGGTGTGCTGGTGACCAACCTGTTTGGTCTGACCGCAGAAGGTCTGGTGCAGGGTAGCGCGGAAACCGCGCGTCTGAACGCCATTCAAAGCAACTACGTCGGCAAACTGGCCGATCTGACCGTGCCGCAACTGCTGCTCTCTTTCGTACCGAAAAATCCGTTTGCCGATCTGACCGGTGCCAGCCCAACCTCGATCATCAGCCTGGTGATTTTCGCCGCATTCCTCGGCGTTGCGGCACTGAAGCTGCTGAAAGATGACGAAGCCAAAGGCAAACGCGTTCTGACGGCTATCGATACGCTGCAGGGCTGGGTGATGAAACTGGTGCGTCTGGTGATGCAACTGACGCCATACGGCGTACTGGCGCTGATGACTAAAGTCGTCGCTGGCTCCAACCTGCAGGACATCGTCAAACTGGGCAGCTTTGTGGTCGCCTCGTATCTGGGCCTGGGCATTATGTTCGTGATCCACGGCATTCTGCTGGGCGTGAACGGCGTCAGCCCGCTCAAATATTTCCGCAAAGTCTGGCCGGTGCTGACCTTTGCCTTCACCAGCCGTTCCAGCGCCGCCTCCATTCCGCTGAATGTGGAAGCGCAGACCCGTCGTCTGGGCGTGCCGGAGTCGATCGCCAGCTTCTCTGCCTCGTTCGGGGCGACCATCGGTCAGAACGGCTGCGCAGGGCTTTACCCGGCAATGCTGGCAGTGATGGTAGCGCCAACCGTCGGCATTAACCCGCTGGATCCGCTGTGGATTGCCACGCTGGTCGGCATTGTCACCGTCAGTTCCGCCGGGGTTGCTGGGGTCGGCGGCGGCGCGACTTTTGCGGCGCTGATCGTCCTGCCCGCGATGGGTCTGCCGGTTACGCTGGTCGCGCTGCTGATTTCCGTCGAACCGCTGATCGATATGGGTCGTACTGCGCTGAACGTCAGCGGTTCAATGACCGCCGGTACGCTGACCAGCCAGTGGTTGCGTCAGACGGATAAAACCGTCCTCGACAGTGAAGATAACGCCGAACTGGCGCACCGCTAAAAACAAAAAAATCGCCTTCGGGCGATTTTTTTTCATCAGAAATAACCGAAAACGTCATTACGCCTCACCGACCTCACCTTCCTGTCGCATTTGCAACGCCCAGCGCTGTGCCGCTTCCGGCCCGCTGAATGCCTGGGAGCGGCGAAAGCTGTCACCCATCATCACAAAGGCAACGTATTTCCCCCGTAACAGCCAGACATCACGGAACCCGTCGACTTTCAGGGCATGATCGGGAGGAGCGGGTTCTACGCGTGGTACGTAGCTAATAATGCGTCGATTTTGCTGGCGATACGGTTTCATCATTGACAAATTCATAGTGCAGATACGACAAACATAAACCTTTATAATAGCCGATCCTGTCCCGCTTCGTAAGGAGAGCCCGCTCGTTTGTTCTATAGTTAGAAGGGTTTTGGTGCAACAGCGACCAATTTTCAGCAATGGAAACAGGAGACGAGTGCAATGTCACAGAACGACAAAAACCCTCATCAACATACTTCACCGGTGCATGATTCCAGTGAATCCCGTCCGGGTCTTGATTCGCTGGCGCCGGAGGATGGATCGCATCGCCCCACCCCGCAACCGAGCGCGCCCGGTGAGCAACCTACCACTTCCGGCAGCCTGAAGGCACCTGATACCCGCAACAAGAAACTGGACTCCCTTGAGCCGTTTCGCAAAGGCAGCGAAAACTTTCCGCTGACCACCAATCAGGGCGTTCGCATTGCGGACGATCAGAACTCATTGCGCGCGGGTACCCGTGGCCCTACGCTGCTGGAAGACTTTATCCTGCGTGAGAAAATCACCCATTTTGACCATGAGCGCATCCCGGAGCGCATCGTGCATGCCCGCGGTTCCGCCGCGCATGGCTACTTTCAACCCTATAAAAATCTTGCTGATATCACAAAGGCCGATTTTCTCTCGGACCCGGATAAAATCACCCCGGTTTTCGTTCGCTTCTCAACCGTACAGGGCGGCGCAGGCTCAGCCGATACAGTGCGTGATATTCGCGGCTTTGCCACTAAGTTTTACACCGAAGAGGGAATTTTTGATTTAGTCGGCAACAACACGCCTATCTTTTTTATCCAGGATGCGCTGAAATTCCCCGACTTTGTCCACGCGGTAAAACCGGAGCCGCACTGGGCACTGCCACAAGGGCAAAGCGCCCATGACACCTTCTGGGATTATGTCTCGCTGCAGCCGGAAACACTGCATAACGTGATGTGGGCGATGTCTGACCGTGGCATTCCGCGCAGCTACCGCACCATGGAAGGTTTTGGCATCCACACTTTCCGCATGATTAACGCCGCCGGGAAAGCCACCTTTGTGCGCTTTCACTGGAAACCGGTCGCCGGGAAGGCTTCACTGTTGTGGGATGAATCGCAAAAACTCACTGGCCGTGACCCGGATTTCCACCGTCGCGAACTGTGGGAAGCCATTGAAGCCGGTGATTACCCGGAATATGAGCTGGGGTTACAGTTGATCCCGGAAGAGGACGAATTCAAATTTGATTTCGACCTGCTCGACCCGACTAAGCTTATCCCGGAAGCGCTGGTGCCGGTACAACGGGTCGGTAAGATGGTGCTCAACCGCAACCCGGATAACTTCTTTTCCGAAAACGAACAGGCGGCATTCCACCCCGGCCATATCGTTCCCGGGCTGGATTTCACTAACGATCCGCTGTTGCAGGGGCGTCTCTTCTCGTACACCGACACGCAAATCAGCCGCCTCGGCGGGCCAAACTTCCATGAGATCCCGATTAACCGTCCGACCTGCCCGTATCACAATTATCAGCGTGATGGTATGCACCGGATGGATATCGAGACGAATCCGGCGAACTATGAGCCGAACTCAATCAATGACAACTGGCCGCGCGAAACCCCGCCAGGGCCGAAACGCGGTGGTTTTGAGACGTATCAGGAACGCGTGGACGGGCATAAAATCCGTGAGCGCAGCCCGTCGTTTGGCGAATACTATTCCCATCCGCGCCTGTTCTGGAACAGCCAGACACCGCAGGAGCAGGAACATATTGTCGGGGGATTCAGTTTTGAACTGAGTAAAGTCGGTCGTCCCTATATCCGCGAACGCGTAGTGGATCAACTGGCGCACATCGATCTGACGCTGGCACAGGCGGTGGCGGACAACCTGGGCATTACCCTGACCGACGAGCAGCAGCGCATCATGCCGCCGCCGGATGTCAGCGGCGTTAATAAAGATCCGACGCTGAGCCTGTACGCCATTCCGGGCGGGACGGTGAAAGGTCGTGTGGTGGCGGTGCTGCTCAACGACAGGGTTTCCTCCGCTGATGTGCTGACGCTCCTGACCGGGCTGAAAGCCGCGGGCGTTCACGCGAAGCTGCTTTATGCACGCATGGGCGAAGTGACAGCGGATGACGGCTCAACGCTTCCCATCGCGGCGACGTTTGCCGGTTCCCCTTCCCTGACCGTCGATGCGGTCATCGTTCCGGGCGGCGATATCGACAGCATTCGCCGCAACGGCGATGCGCAGTATTACCTGCTGGAAGCCTACAAGCATCTGAAACCTATTGTGCTGGTTGGCGATGCGCGGCAGTTTAAGGAAATACTGAATGTCAGTCCGCAGGGCGAAGAAGGGATTGTCGAAGGCGACGCGTTGTCCACACAGACGGTGGACGATCTGTTGACGCTGATGGCCGCGCACCGGGTGTGGTCGCGCGAAGGTAAAATTCCGACTGTTCCGGCGTAAAAAAAAGCCCGGCGCGCGCAGTATGGCGGCCGGGCCTGTTTTATACGTCCCGGTAGGTGCCGGGACGATAACCTTTTCCATTCACCGCCTGTTTCAGCGAATCGGACGTCAGTACGTCCAGCTCCGCCAGGCGCGGATAGCAGTAGGCGCTACCCATGATGGTATTGTCGACAAACGCCGGGTGACACATCACCTCAAGCGAGCGTTCTCCACTGGCGGCGGATTTTTCCAGCGTTTGCAGGAACAACGCTTCACTGATTGCGTCACCATAAAATTCGCTGGTGAAACCGTCACTGCTGCGGATACCGTCGGTATCGAGCTGGTGTAAGGCGGCCAGCCCTCTGTCAATGCGCATCGCCACGCCCTTCGCTTTCGCATACGCCGCCACTATCGGGAAAATCTGCGGGATCATATGCACGTGATGGTGGTGACCTGCTCCCCGTTGATTAGTACACCCCGATGTTAGTAATGTCTTCATAAGCCACATGAGGACATCCCCATGAAGAAGCGTTTTTCCGACGAACAGATCATCAGTATTCTCCGCGAAGCCGAAGCTGGGGTACCCGCCCGTGAACTCTGCCGCAAGCATGCCATTTCCGATGCCACGTTTTACACCTGGCGTAAGAAGTATGGCGGTATGGAGGTGCCTGAAGTTAAGCGCCTGAAGTCGCTTGAGGAAGAGAACGCCAGACTCAAGAAGCTGCTTGCCGAAGCCATGCTGGATAAAGAGGCGCTTCAGGTGGCTCTTGGGCGAAAGTACTGACGACAGACCAGAAGCGGGAAGCCGTGATGTTGATGTGTGATGCGACCGGTCTGTCGCAACGTCGTGCCTGCAGGCTTACAGGTTTATCCCTGTCGACCTGCCGCTATGAGGCTCACCGTCCGGCTGCTGATGCGCATTTATCAGGGCGCATCACTGAGCTGGCACTGGAGCGCAGGCGTTTTGGCTACCGTCGTATTTGGCAGTTGCTGCGCCGTGAAGGGCTTCATGTTAATCATAAGCGCGTGTACCGGCTTTATCACCTCAGTGGCCTGGGCGTAAAACGCAGAAGACGTCGTAAAGGGCTGGCAACAGAACGTCTGCCGCTGCTCCGTCCGGCGGCGCCCAATCTGACCTGGTCGATGGATTTCGTCATGGACGCACTTTCCACCGGTCGCAGGATCAAGTGTCTTACCTGCGTCGATGATTTCACAAAGGAATGCCTGACGGTCACTGTTGCCTTTGGGATTTCAGGCGTTCAGGTCACGCGTATTCTGGACAGCATTGCACTGTTTCGAGGCTATCCGGCGACGATAAGAACTGACCAGGGGCCGGAGTTCACTTGCCGTGCACTGGATCAATGGGCCTTTGAGCATGGTGTTGAGTTGCGCTTAATCCAGCCGGGCAAGCCAACGCAGAACGGATTTATTGAGAGCTTTAACGGACGATTTCGCGATGAATGTTTGAATGAGCACTGGTTCAGCGATATCGTTCATGCCAGGAAAATTATTAATGACTGGCGGCAGGATTATAACGAATGCCGCCCGCACTCCACGCTGAATTATCAGACACCGTCTGAATTTGCAGCGGGCTGGAGAAAGGGTCATTCTGAGAATGAAGATTCCGGCGTTACTAACTGAGTGTTGTATCTAATCGTGGGGGCAGGTCAGAGGCTGTCAAGGTGTGTCGGCTCATAACCAAACAGGTCAACAAACCGGTGATACTGGCAGTCCAGTTCGCGGGCAATCTCTTCCAGCGGCAGCGTATCGGCTTCCGCCATCTCCCAGATCCATTTTCCCAGCGTGCCGTCACGGGTCAGTGACGGCATGGGCGATAACGGCTGGCCGAGGGTTAACACGAAGTGCATCCCGACCGCCAGTTCCGGCAGAGAACGGCTCAGCTGCGCGGCATGCTCAATCGCCGCGCCGTTTACCAGCGCGGTGGTTGAGGTGACTATACCGTGTTTGCAGGCCTCGACGATCCCATAGTTCTGGCCTTTGCTGAGGCCAAAATCATCGGCATTGACGATTAAAACACGTTCCATCTGCACTCCCGTTACGGCTTCAGTTTTTCGATGGTGGCCGCAAAGTTCGGCAGCCACTTCTCATGGGCGAGGATCAATTCACGTGCCAGTACCTCGGCGTCACGATCAGAGTGAATAAGCGGGCTCAGATTGAGCGCCAGCAGTACGTCGTTAAACTCACCACTGAGTGCCGCCTGGCTTGCCGCCACTTCAAAGCCCTTGATGGTGTAGATCAGACCCAGCACTTTCTCATCGAAGTGGGTAATACGAGCGTGCGGTTTCGCGCCGTCGCGGCCGAGGATCGCCGTCATTTCTACCGCCCAGTCCGCCGGGATATTATCAATATGACCGTGGTGAGGAATATTGACGTAGTGCTCGGTCTGCTTGTCGTTGTAAATCGCGTTGATCACTTCGCAAGCGGCGTCAGAATAATACGCTCCGCCACGCAGCTCCAGCTCCTTCGGTTTGATGTTAAGGTCAGGATCTTTATACAGTTCAAACAGCTGTTTCTCGACCTTCTTCACTACCTGCGCACGCGCGCCGCCTTTGTAGTATTCGCCCATTTCAATCGCCAGCATCTCTTTCTGCTTGAAGTAATACAGCAGATACGAGCACGGCAGCAGGTTCAGGGAGCGGATCAGCCCTTCGCTGAACGGCAGATCGAAAATGTTTTTCACTGAGTTCGCCGTCAGCTTACCGGAGGCAACACCGTCCAGCAGCTCAGCAAAGCGTGACTTCCCGTTTACCAGCACATCGCGCAGGAACACCATATGGTTAAGGCCGAACAGGTCGATCGACAGGTCGTCTTTTTCGGTCAGTTTCAGCACGTCGGTAATAAACATCTTCATGCCGACCGGAATATTGCAGACGCCGATGAAGCGTTTGAAGTTGGTGTGACGGTAAACCGCTTCCGTCACCATGCCGGCCGGGTTGGTGAAGTTGATCACCCACGCGTCAGGACAGATTTCCTGAACATCTTTAATGATGTCAAAAATCACCGGAATGGTGCGCAATCCTTTGAAAAGACCGGCCGCGCCGTTGGTTTCCTGGCCGAGATAGCCGTGGCTTAAAGGAATGCGCTCATCTTTCTCACGCGCATCAAGCTGGCCGACGCGCAATTGCGTGGTAACGAAATCGGCACCTTCCAGCGCCTGACGGCGATCCAGCGTTTTGAATACCTTCATCGGTACGCCCGCTTTTTCGACCATCCGCAGACAAAGAGCATGGATGATATCGAGTTTTTCCTGCCCATCTTCAACATCAACCAGCCACAATTCGCTGACCGGCAGTTCATGATAACGTTTCAGGAAACCCTCAAGTAATTCTGGAGTATAGCTGCTGCCACCACCAATCGTAACGACTTTCAATTTCTGACTCATAACTTTCTCCCTAATGATTCTCCAGGCTGAGCGTGGCAAACTCTCCACGCTAAGCACGGACAGGTAAATTCAGTAATCAATTGCTGCGGAAATATCGTCCGCTAAGCGTTAATTTATTACGGTAAGTTGCCGACGGTAATTGCTGGGCGTTAATGAAGTCAGTTTCTTGAACGTCTTAATAAAAAGACTGGGGCTGCTGTAACCTGACTCATAAGCAATATCCGTTACCGAGTAGTTGGTAATCTCAAGTTGCTTTTTGGCGAAGTTGATGCGGATGTCATTAATAATCTGCATCGGCGTTTTGCCATAATAACGCTGTGTCGCCCGGGTTAAATATTCCTGCGATTTTCCCGAAAGGCCAACCATTATTTCCAGCGCATTTTCGCCAAACTTAAGTTTATCGTGCATCTCCTCGACAGTGGTTTTTAACCACTGAGGCGTGACATCCTGAACCGGCTCTTCACGATAATGCCGTAAACGGTTAATCACATAAAAAGAGACCAGTTCAATAAATTCATCAAATTCCGTTTCGCGGAAGTTTAATGACGCGACCACCGATTCGATATAGCTGAGAAAGGTATTTTTAACAGAATACAACTGCGATGCGACCAGAACAGAAGGCAGCAATGGCTGGTAATGCGTTTCAAAGAAACGTTTGCTGATCCCGACATTCAAAATTCGCGTGGCGCCAAAGTCGTAAAAACTCTGGTGGTACGACCCCATCGGGATAAACACAAAATCACCGCGCTCCAGCAACACCCGTTTGCCATTGATCTCCTGATAATAGCGACCGGTTAACACTATGGTGAACTCATAGTAGTCATGCTGATGCAAACCGCCGGCACTCTCCGTCTTGTTGTAGATAACGACATGAAAATTCTTACCGTTGAAAAGCTGTTGTTCTCTGGCGGTGCTGATTTCCATGGTCATCATCTTCGGTTGCCTCATCGTCGTCGATTGCCTGTTATTGTACCTTCTCGTGCAGTTCAATCAATTCAGCGACCAGCTCACGCGCCAGCATTGACGTCATAAGGTGATCCTGCGCATGAACCAGCACCAGGCTGACCTTCATTTTGCCTTCGCCTTCGTCACTCTCAATCAGTTGAGTCTGTACGCGGTGGGCTTCGCTGAGCGCAACACGAGACTGTTCCATCGTCGCTTTTGCAGCGTCAAAATCGCCCTGCTTTGCCTGTTTCAGCGCGGTGTACGCGAGGCTACGCGCCTGGCCTGAGTTAATAATCAGCCCCATAACCACCTCTTCGAGGTCATTCTCAGGGGTTTCTGCATCCGTGATGTGATCCAAATCCAACATATCTTTTCCCTCTTTGACTGGCGGTGTGGGAGGGTTCCCCCACACCGCGCGACATCAGAATTTCAGTGCTTCAGCGATATCTTCTTCGCTCTCTTCTTCGTCAATGACCGTCTGCGCTTTGTTAGCGACCGTCACGAACGGAAGGTAAACCAGAACCGAGACCCCCAGGTTGAACAGCGCGACAAGCAGTGCTGCGATGCTACCGTTACTGTTGAAGAACGCCCCAAGGCCGGTTGGCATCGTCCACGGCGCCAGGTTGGTGACCGGTGGAATAATGCCCATCGAGTAGGCGGCAAGGGTAATTGCGGCCAGAATCGGTTGGATCAGGACAAACGGGATGAACATCACCGGGTTCATGATGATCGGCAGACCAAACAGAATCGGCTCGTTAATCTGGAAGATACCTGACGGCAGCGCCAGCTTCGCAACCTGACGATGGTCGGCGCGACGGGAGCCAATGAAGATGGCGATAATCAGACCCAGCGTCGCTCCGGAACCACCCAGCAGGATGTAGGAGTCGAGCATCGGTTTCGCCCAGAAGTGGAACTGTTTACCGGCAGCAATCGCCGCGTCGACAGAACCATACTGGTTGTACAGCGCGATGTTTTCCAGCGCCCATGGGGTCATGATGCCGTTGTCCAGCGCGGTCAGCGCCAGAGAACCGTGCACACCGAAGAACCACAGCAGCGAGTTGAACACCACGTAAGCCCAGCCAACCACGCTACCCATCGACGCCAGCGGCGTAGAGATGGAATCCATGATGATCTGGTGGAAGTTGGTCTGCCAGTGCGTCAGCGCCCAGGAGATGATCCCGAAAATGGAGAGGATCAGGAAGCCAGGAATTAACGCCGAGAAGGAGCGCGAGACCGACGCCGGTACGCTGTCTGGCAGTGTAATCACCCAGTTACGGCGGATGACAAAGGTAAACAGTTCCGCGACAACCAGGCCAATAATCATGCCGGAAATAATATTCTGCCCACCCAGCCAGTTCGCGCCTACCGCATAGGCTTCACCTACGCTGTACGGTGTAACGGTCATAAAGGCGGCTACAGATAATAAGCCTGCGGCTAATGGGTCAACTTTTCGCTCTTCCGCCAATGCCATGCCAATAAAAAAAGGCGCCATCAGCGACATAATGCCTAATGTACCGTTGTACACGTTGGCGCCGATGGCTTTGAAACTATTTAACGTTTCAATGGTTTCGGGATCTAAGCGAACACCCAGGGAGAAAAAGAATGAACCTTCGCCAAAACTCAGAAAGACGTTATTAATCAGTACAAACATTGCCCCTGCGAGGGTCAACGGCATTAATTTAATAAAGCCGTTTTTAATCGCATTAACGTGAGGCTGCTTTCCAATTTTGACTGCAAAAGGAAGGAGTACCTTTTCAAGCGAACCGATGACTCTACTCATAGAAAAATACCCTTAAAAGCCGCAATGAATATTACGGCGCATGTGTGTGAAATTACTCTTTGACGGGAAAAATAATAAAATTATTGCGCTGCAGCTTTTTTAATTGCGGCGACAGCGGCTTTAAGTACACCTAAGGAAGGTGCGAATAAGCAGGTCATTTCTTCCCAAGCTGACTCGCTGATTAAAATTTCGCGGATCTGGGCCGATTTTTTTCCCGCAAACACATCGAATCAGCCTATTTAGGCTATTTTTTCCACCATTTCTGGCGTTATTTCAGGTTTTTACTGAGATCTCTCCCTCTGACGTATCATTTGGTCCACCCGAAACAGGTTGGCCAGGGTGAATAACATCGCCAGTTGGTTATCGTTTTTCAGCAGCCCCTTGTATCTGGCTTTCACGAAGCCGAACTGCCGCTTGATGATGCGAAACGGGTGCTCCACCCTGGCACGGATGCTGGCTTTCATGTATTCGATGTTGATGGCCGTTTTGTTCTTGCGCGGATGCTGCTTCAAGGTTTTTACCTTGCCGGGACGCTCGGCGATCAGCCAGTCCACATCCACCTCGGCCAGCTCCTCGCGCTGTGGCGCTCCTTGGTAGCCGGCATCGGCTGAGACAAATTGCTCCTCTCCATGAAGCAGATTACCCAGCTGATTGAGGTCATGCTCGTTGGCCGCGGTGGTGACCAGGCTGTGGGTCAGGCCACTCTTGGCATCGACACCAATGTGGGCCTTCATGCCAAAGTGCCACTGATTGCCTTTCTTGGTCTGATGCATCTCCGGATCGCGTTGCTGCTCTTTGTTCTTGGTAGAGCTGGGTGCCTCAATGATGGTGGCATCCACCAAAGTGCCTTGGGTCATCATGACGCCTGCTTCGGCCAGCCAGCGATTGATGGTCTTGAACAATTGACGGGCCAGTTGATGCTGCTCGAGCAGGTGGCGGAAATTCATGATGGTGGTGCGATCCGGCAGGGCGCTATCCAGGGATAATCGGGCAAACAGGCGCATGGAGGCGATTTCGTACAGGGCATCTTCCATGGCACCGTCGCTCAGGTTGTACCAATGCTGCATGCAGTGAATACGCAGCATGGTCTCCAGCGGATAGGGCCGTCGGCCATTGCCCGCCTTGGGATAAAACGGCTCGATGACAGCGGTCATATTCTGCCATGGCAGAATCTGCTCCATGCGGGAGAGGAAAATCTCTTTTCGGGTCTGACGGCGCTTAGTGCTGAATTCACTATCGGCGAAGGTGAGTTGATGGCTCATGATGTCCCTCTGGGATGCGCTCCGGATGAATATGATGATCTCATATCAGGAACTTGTTCGCACCTTCCCTAAACCATCTACTTTGCCGTACAGAATTGAATCGATCACTTCCACGGGCTTATTCGGAAGTAAGCGTTGAATTTCGGGTAACATATAAGCAATCTGGGGGCCAAGTAATACCACATCGGCCTGCGGTCCTTTTTCCCCTGCCAGCGTTTCAGGGAATGCATCAATAATAACCGGGACTTCGTATTTTTCTGCCTGAGCACGCATTTTAGAGACCAGTAGCGATGTCGACATGCCCGCAGAACAAAACAGATAAATGTGTTTCTTTTCCATAGACGCCTCCTCAACTTATTTTTCTATCTTCTTTCTGCTTCCGACGGCCAGGATGGTTTCCATTCCCCTGCCAGCCGGTGTTTTTGTAACCGTTTGGTTACTTGATTTGATGAGATGAGTATACGCCAACGCACCAGGGGTGGATAATCCCTGTTTAGTAAAAATTGTCTCTGGTTGACCTCCGGTTATGACTACCTTCACACTTCAGTCAAATAATTCGCGAAAAGAAATAAGATTTGGCGATCAAAAAAGCCCGTCCGTGAGGACAGGCTTTCGTAACGCTCATGCAAACTAAGGATAGCTACTTATTGACCTGCGGATCGGTGTCGTACTCAGCACAAGTCTGATAGCCAGAGTTAATCACGCGTCCGGTGTCATCGAGCGCCACAAAGTAGGTTTCAGCCTTACCTTCCCGTTGACCCAGGATATAGGTCTGGCAGGTACCGCGCGCGTGGATCATGGAGACTTCTGATGACGGCTGACCAGCGATCTGCTGAACCTGTGCTCGTGTCATCCCTTTCTTCACATCTTTGACCACTGGCTGTGTGAACTGGTCTTTGGTTCGATCGTAGGCAGTACAACCTGCCAGCATTGTGAATACTGCCGCTGCACCTAACATTCCTGCGATTTTCGTGTTCATATTCCGTCCTCTTGTTTATCAGCGTGTTATAAGCCTGGAATAGATCAGACGATTTTTCAACTTAGCATGTTAATTGAAATAACTTTCGGAACATTCTAGTGAAAAAACGATAAGCTGCTGAATCGCGCCCTTTTGCAGCAATCAAAACTGTGATCCTTGTCGTTTTCCTGGCAACGCGTTAGCTTTAACACATCACGCTTATTCATTTATGGAGGTGTTGCATGACGTTACAACACGAGATTATTCGTACACTTGGCGCGAAGCCGCAGATTGACCCTGACGCTGAGATCCGTCGCAGTGTGGATTTCCTCAAAGATTACCTGAAAACCTATTCGTTTCTGCACACCCTGGTGCTGGGAATAAGCGGAGGTCAGGATTCCACCCTCACCGGCAAACTCTGCCAGATGGCCATCAGCGAACTGCGCGAGGAGACCGGGAATTCAGCCCTGCAGTTTATCGCCGTACGCCTGCCTTTCGGCGTTCAGGCTGACGAGCAGGACTGTCAGGATGCCATCAATTTCATTCAGCCGGATCGCGTGCTGACCGTGAACATCAAAGGCGCCGTGCTGGCGAGCGAACAGGCGTTGCGCGAGGCAGGAATTGAGCTGAGCGATTTTGTGCGCGGCAACGAAAAAGCCCGCGAGCGGATGAAAACGCAATACAGCATTGCGGGAATGACCAAAGGGGTTGTCGTGGGCACCGACCATGCCGCTGAAGCGGTGACCGGCTTCTTCACCAAATACGGCGATGGCGGTACCGACATTAACCCGATTTACCGCCTGAACAAACGCCAGGGAAAACAGCTGCTGGCCACACTGGGCTGCCCGGAGCATCTCTATAAGAAAGCGCCGACCGCTGATCTCGAAGACGACAGACCGTCTCTGCCTGACGAAGCGGCGCTGGGCGTCACCTACGATAATATTGATGACTATCTTGAGGGTAAAAAGCTCGACGACAGCATCGCGAAAATCATCGAAGGCTGGTATACCCGCACCGAGCACAAGCGCCGCCCGCCGATCACTGTGTTTGACGATTTCTGGAAAAAATAATCCTGCAAGGCGGCATTTGCTTCAGGCGGATGCCGCCAGCGCCTGACCCGGTAACCAGGTGATCTCGCCATACAGCAACCGCCCTTCCGGTTTCAGCAGCCGCAGCGTATGCGGTCCCTCCTGCCAGTAAGCACCCTGATCAGCAGTCAGCAGTTTATCACCCAGTTGCCACGCGCCGCTCAGGACAAACACCACGCCGCCATGAGGCGCAAAAGTGGTAAAGGTGCGATCCGCCACCCGCACCTGCGCCTGGCAGCGGTCTCGCCGGGTCATCACGTTAAAATCCATCGACATCTTGCCATCAGACAACTGCGCGTAAACACGCTGCTCACCGGCAAAATAGAACGGTTTGAAATGGGTCAGCGTATGCTGAAACGCCGCGCCGCCATCGAGCATCACTTCGCCGCCTTCCAACAACGTAATGACCCGATCCACGCCAGGGAAAAGAGAAAAATCACCGTTGCTGGCGATAGAGGCAATGCTGGCGCGCCAGCTAAAATCGCGTGTACCGGGCGGGAAACAACACAGCTCGCGGGTTTCACCGCCGCCGTTGCGCCACAAACTGACGGGCATTTTGCGGATATCAAAGTATTCCATTGCGACTCCTGAACGACGCGGATGCGCCGGAAGGCTCAAGGTAAGCAGCCGTTTTATGGTTATTTTTTCCTGTCCGAAAATGACTATCGGCACACCGGATGTTTACCTTAGTGTCGCGCTGTAAAAAAGAAAACCGCCGGGCCTGCCCACAGCCCATAAGGCGCAGAGTGGGCAAGACCGGCGGTCTTGAGTCCGGGTGCTGGGTTATTCAGCAGGTACTGGCATTTTACCGTCTGGCGCGCGACGTTCTGTCAGACGCTTCTCAAAATTGGCATTAAAGGTCTTTTTCTGATCCGGAGTCAGAATGTTGTAGATTTTGTTCTGCGTTTCCATGCGGGAGAGCATCATCGCTTTGTGTTGCTCTGCCATCTTGTTGATCTGCGCTTCCGCTTTGGCTTTATCGAAGCTGTCGCTGGCGATCAGGTTATGCATTTCACGACGTTCGTCGAGGGACGGACGTTTCATGTTGTCGCGCTGGCTTTTCATGATGTCGCGGATCTGCTGTTTCTGCGCATCGGTCAGGTTCAGCCCCTGGAACATCATGTCATGATGCATGCCTGGCTTGCCTTTATGGTGCATCATCATTTTGCCGTCCGGCTGCGTGGCCGGAGCGGTAGTGGTATCAGCGGCGTGTGCCAGGTTAGCCGCACCCAGAGCCAGTGTAGAGGCAACAAACAGAGCAATCATCTTCTTCATAGGTTATTCCTTACTTTCAGTTATTCTGACGGCGCGTTGCCGTGTTGACGTGATTAACTTTACGACCTTTAACGTCAATTAGTCAGAGTGTGCGTAAAACAATGAAAGGGTAAAAAACAACTTTTCACCAATTATGGAGGAAATAAGGAATAATGATGAAGAATGGAAAAAAAGTATTTTATCTGGATGATTTTAAAGAAATTATGGAGAAAGCATACCTGCTTACTGAATAAAAGAAAAGCACTTCTCCAGGATAATTCTGTTTTCTGGTTAACAATGTCGAAAAAAACACCTGCTGCCCTTGTTTTTATTTCCTCTGGCAAAAGCATCAACCTCCTTTATAATCACATACATTCGTATTTGTTTGGTTAATGCATGAAGCCCTCTGACCATATTCAGACGCTGACCGACGCGTTGTCCTCCCCGGAAAACATTCGCACCGCCAGACCGCGGCAGCTCATCTCACTGCGCCATATTCCGGAGCCGGTGGTCTGTGTGCTTCATGAAGGGATCGTCGGCATTTTCCGTGAAAGCGACCATCTGCTGGTTGCCCACCTGTACGCTCCGTTTGTACTGGGTTTTGCCCTGACGGAAACCACCCGACAGCCACAGATCTACCTGAAAACACGCAATACGGTGCGCTACGAGATAATCCCTCGTCAGCAGGCGCTGACCCTGTTCGATGAAAAACAGCTGTGGAAGAGCGTCGCCTGTGTGCAGGGCTTTATGGCCACCGAACTGTTCCGCCAGCCCGCCAGTTACGTCGGTCAATCGAGCTACCAGCTGATTCGCCAGACGCTGCTGGCGTTTATGCAGGAAGATGAACTGCTGCGTCATAATATGACCGCGCTGGAATATCTGCAGGAACGCACCCTGCTCTCACGCAGCGGTATTCAGCGGATCCTGAGCGAACTGAAAAAAGGCGATTACATTGCGCTGGAAAACGGCAAACTGCTGGGCGTTCACCGCCTGCCCGAGCGTTTTTAAGCTACTCGTACTCCACAGAAAAATTCACCAGCGCATTTGCGGCACCGCTTTTCACCGGCGTGTGCGTCACCACATAGCTGGCGGTCCAGGCGAGCGAAATCATGCCCTGCGTCGGGGTAATGGCAAAATCATGACTCGTCGCATCGGTGCTTTTCGGTTTTTGTATTTTACCGTTGGCATCAACAATCTTCAGCGCCACCCCGTCGGCGCCGCCCTTGTCGAGCGCAAAAAGATCAGGATTATCCGTATCTGCTGCGCCATCCATGGTCACGCGGGCGGTGACCACATCGCCGCAATGTTGCAGTCCAAGGGTAAACGGGACGCTGTTCAACGCATCACCAACGTTTTGCCCACGGGCGAGCGACACCTCGCCCATCTCCACGCTGAAATCGCTTTGCACCAGTTCGCAGGTGCCCTGGCGTATCGACAGCGAAAAGTGAAGATCGCCTGGCGAACCGATATCGGTTTTCGCCAGCGCCAGCAATGGCAGGCAACATAAACCCGTCAAAAAAAAGCGCCTCATGATTATTCGATCTCCACCCGCAACGAAGCAATGCCCTGATAATCGCCTGATGCCGGGCGTTTACCGGTGGTGTTGATGGGCCACGCGTGCATATTGAACACTGCGCTGCGGCTGCCACTGGCGTCCTGGAAGCCCAGCGCAAGCTGCTCTTCGCTGTTAACGTCATTTGGGATCATCACTTTCTCGCTGGTGTCGCCAGCAATTTGCACACCAATATCCGGGTTGCCCATATCAATCGCGGTGGCGTTGTTGGGATTGACAGTCCCTTCAATATGCACCCACGCGCGAACGCCATCCGAAATGTTATGACAGTGAAGCACCAGCTTTTCTTTGATTATCTGTACGTTCTGTGGTTTGCTTCCGGCGGGCACTTCGAAATCACGCGCGTCATACTCCCCCAGCGGAATATTCACCACCGACCCGCCGTCAATCTCACAACCCTGATCCACTTCAACCGTGCCGCTGAGCAGGACCCGCACGATCGGCGTCGTCGAATAGACGCCCGCTTTTTTGCTGGCATACAATGCCGCTATTTCCACTTGCGGAATGGTAGAGGTACCGACAAACGGATGCGCGATATACAGTGACACGCTACCCTTGGTCCCTGTCGACGCATTATGCGTACCGCCTTTAGCTTCACATTCACCTGACGACACTGTTTTATTCGACAGATCGCTGAATGGCGTGATGACACTTCCCTGGTTATAGACATCAATGCTGGTACGCACCTCAAGGTTATCATTCACCTGGTACCAGTTCGCCGCATGCCCTGCCGGGAGATTAACCGTAGCCTTATAGTAGGACACAGGTGGATTGGACATATTATCGGGACATTCGCAGATAATGGTGTACTTCTGACCGTTGTCCCAGTGGTAAAAATTATCAAATTCATGCCCGGAATAGTTCTGCGACGGGTCGGTGATCGTCTCATTAAAGGAAGATGGAAACTGATGCACAGTATCGGACTGGCATGGCCCCCAGTCGCCTGCCGCCTGCGCCGGTGCGCCGCTCAATGCCAGCCATAATCCGCAGGCCAGTAATCCCATGATGATTTTCATATTATTCACTCTGACAGGTCGCAGACAGTGAAATCACCGCACTGCGTAATTGTGATTGTGGAAGCTGGTAATCCGCCACGCAGCGTTCATCATGCCCTTTGCCCCAGCTCACGTCGATGCGTCCTTTCTCCGGCAGACCGCTGATATACAGTTCGCCGTCTTCCGCCACCATGCCGGTGGTCGGGGTTTTCGCGTGGTCATCCACCAGCGACGCCGTGGCGCCAAACGGCACCGCGCCTTTCTCCGGACGGGTTAGCGTCAACAGCGCGCGGTAACCCACACGGGTATCGAAACTGGCCCGTACCACCGCGCCGCGTGTCGGTACGACCTGCAGGAAGGCATCGTTCAGATCCACCTGATTGTTGAGCGTTTCGCTGCGCAGCGAGACCTCTGTCTCCCGGTATGGCGTCAACTGCGGCACGACCGCGTTGCCGAAACGGTCAATCGTCACACCGCTGTTATTGGTGACGCTACTGCCCTGCGCCCCCGGCGCGCTGACCAGCGCCATGGTCTCGCCGAGCGGTTGCGACAGCGTGACGCCGCCGCTGTGCATAATCACCCCACCGCGCAGGCTGTAGTTGAGCTGGCGGGAATCCGCGCCATAGTTGTAGCCAACATCCACATCCCCGCGCCCGCCCTGGTAGTTCAGCGAGGCGCTGCCGCTGTTACCCTGCCCGTCGCTGCCATAACCCTCGGTCACGCTGTAATCCAGGTTATGGTCGTCGAGCAGTGTGCCATTGAGCCCCACCTGCGACACGGTGCGTTTGTCCTGATCGCGGGTGGTGTGGAAACTGCTCCATGCCGATCCGATGGGCAGACTGACGTCCAGCGACCACAAGCGATCGGTGGTGTCATCATCGGGATTCCTGTTTGCCGACCAGGCCAGCGACCAGGTGGCGCGCCCGATATGCCCGTTATAGCCTGTCGAAAACGTCAGGCTCTCATCGTCGCCCTGCCAGTATTTCTGGTCCGTGGCGTTGATGTACCACGAGCCCCATGTCGCCAGTTGCTGCGTCATATTAATTTGCAACTGGCTGCGGCGATGGTAATGACCGTAATCGCTGTCGGCCTCGCTGCGGCTGTCTGTGGCTTCCTGAAAGGTGTAAAAGCCCGGCGTGGAATAGCGGTAGCCGGAGAGGTTAAAACTGGTGCCGGTGGCGGCAAAACTTTTGGCGTACAGCAACCGCCAGGCGTAACCACTCGATACGACATCGTCCGCCGCCAGGCTGGTAGCGTGGGTGGCGTCCAGTGACAACGCTCCCCATTCGCCCATATTTTTACCAATACCCAGTGCCTGTGCGTTATAGCCAACGCCTGCCAGTACACCGCCATAGGCGGTCATTCCGGCGGGTAAACCGTATATCGCCGTCGCTTCCATGAGTTGCGGCGACTCACTCTGGTAGTTACCAGCCTGATAACGACCTGCCGCGAGGCTGTATTTGAGCTGGCCTTCACGCTGCATAATCGCCACCGCCGCATACGGCTGAATGAATTTTTGCTCGCTGCCGTCGCTCTCTTTCACGGTCACCGTTAAATCGCCGCTGTTCGACGTCGGATAGAGATCGTTAATTTCAAACTGTCCCGGTGACACAAAACGGCGGTAAATCACATAGCCGTTCTGTTCCACCACCACTTCGGCGTTGGTTTTAGCAATACCGCGGATCACGGGCGCGAAGCCACGCTGGCTGTCCGGCAGCATTTGATCATCTGATGCGAGCACCACGCCACGCACCGGCAGGCTGTCGAAAATGTCGCCTGAGGTGGAGGTATCTCCCATCGTCAGTTGCGATTTGAGCGGGATCAGCGCCCGGGTCAGGTAAGTGCCCATGCTGTCCCAGTGATTGTCACCGCTGCCGTGCTGCCAGACGCTATTGTTGCGCAGACGCCACGGCCCGAGGTTAAAACCGCTACGCAGGTTGAGATAGTCACTGCGTTCGCTGCTGCCCTCGTTGCCGTCACCGCTCTCTGACTGATAGTGGTTCTGGCTGCCGCTGTAGCTGTAATCAAACAGCAGTGCCGGAATGCCGTTATCCCAACGATTTTCCGGCACCGTGCCGCGCGCTGTCTGCTCCATCGCCGCCTGCGGGAAACTCAACGACAGTTTCAGCGCATTGAAATCCAGCACGCTTTGCGCGCCAGGGATGATGGCCCAGAACGGCACGCAGGCGTCATCAGGCAGTTTCGCGATGTCATCGAACGCCGCTGTTCTTACGCCCCAGGCTTGTAACTGGGCTTTGGTCAGGCAGGGCAACAGCGTTTGTCCCTGCTTATCATCATGGGCGGCGGTAAATGTCAGTGCCCCGGAGGTCTGTCTCTGATCATTGACGTAAATATCGACCTGATATTTCCCTGGGCGTTGCGCATCGTTTTGTTCATAAGCGGAGAGATCAAGATGCTGGTCAATACCCTCTGCGTTTTCGAGAAATTTGGGGTTAAACTTCGCCGCGGCTGCCGGTAGCGTGCAAATTGCACCGCTCCCCACCAGCGTAATCATCACCATGAGGGTGAGTGAGTGTCGCGACGTCTCCATAATGGCAACCCGTAGCCCCGACTCAGCGCACCGGCTGTGTCATCAGCGCACCGGCTGCGCCAAAATCGTTAATGATGCTGTACTGCACCTGGCTGAACGCCCCGACATTTGCCGGTAATTTGACTGAAAGATGGCCTTTCGCCGGTACCATCACCGGATCGCTAATCGTCTTGTCGCCCACTTTCAGATCGTGGAACGTCATCACATATGCCGACGGGTTATCGATGGCGAGCTGCTTTCCGGCATGGGAAAACGTCAGCATCTTCGCGGCGCTGGCCTGATCGCCAGGCAATCCGCTGGGGCGATAAAACAGTTTCAGGCGCGTGCGAACCGCGATTTGCAGCAGGTTTTTCCCGGCACCGTCTTCGCTCACCGCCGGAATCGCTTTAACGTTAATCCAGTACACCGATTCGCGATCAGCAGGCAGCTGGTTATTAATATTCACAATCCGCAACGCATTATTTTTATTCGGCTGCATCTGAAATAATGGCGGCGTAATAATAAATGGCGTCTTTTTATTGCCGTTAATATCATCAATCCATGACTGCACCAGAAAGACATCTTTCTGACTATGATTCTGTACCGTCAGCGAGGCTTCTTTCTGACCTTCCTGATAAATAATCCGCGTGGCATTTAATGAAATACCACCTGCAAAGCAGCCAGGCACAAAAAGGCAGACCGCGGCAAACGCAGTTGAAATACGTAACATATTAACCTCAATGAAAGGCTGGCAGACGAATGCCTGCCAGAGCGACCCAATAATTACTCGTAGGTCAGACTAAAATCGACTTGCCCACTGGCGTTACCGATGGTGACCGCATCTTTAGTGCTGACATAGCGGGCATCGTAATTCAGCGTGGTTGCCCCTTCGGATAACGTCTCAAGAGAGGCGCCATCATTAAGGGCAATGGCTTCACCTTTGGAATCAAAAATACCGATCCCGACGCCGGTCGCGCTTCCCGCACCATTATCAACGGAGAGCAATGAGGTATCATCATCATCGCCAATACCGTTAAACACCACGTTGACCTTGGTTTTACCGGCGGTCAGATCGCACTCTTCGAGCTTAATCTGGAACGGCGTGGCGGTAGATTTATCCCCCGTTGCGGCAAAGGTCGAGCTTTTCACTGCACCCAGATCCACTTCCTGATTCTGCGACGCTGAAGAAATGACGCAGGGAGAATCCACAATTGATCCATTAAACTTAATGGTCCCGTCGCTGGCGCTTGCTGTTTGCATTGTGGCAATAACCGCGAGCGGTAACAACGCGGCACCTAAAAGCAATTTTTTCATATGACATTCCTGATAGTTAATAGATCCTGTTATCAGCGTTAATTCTGATAATATCGTTCACCGACCATCACTAAAAAAAGCAACGAGTGTGCTATAAAAGCATCACACTATTTCTTTTTTTATGCTTCATGCGGTGACGGGATAAACGATATAAAGATTCGACAGGGTTAACAAATTGATTATTACCCAAAGCTAAGTCCATTATGAGACCCATTATTTTCTCAACATTGATTGGGGAAATGCCCGTATCCAGGCTAAGGTTTCATGTATTCGCTAACACGCCTGACACAGGAACAAACACCACTGTCATGAACATAAAACCCGTTGCCGCCCTGGACAGGCTGCTGACTGCCCTTCACCACGAGGGTATTGATTACACACTGGAGTGCGGGCAGATCTTTACCTTCAGCACCGGAGAAGATGCTGAAGTGTTATTGATTCGTGAGGGGCTGGTGGCGGTGCAGCGAAGTTCTGACGAGCGGCTGATTTACTGTCTGTCCGCACCGGGCATGCTCGGCGTGAATACTGTCCTGGAAAACCGCGCGGATTATTATCTTCAGGCTTACGACGCCACGGCGCTCACCGTCATTCCGCTGAGCCGGGTAAAAGAGATTGTGGAAGCGCAAAACCTGTGGCGGGAGATGTTTGAGGTCAGCAGCGCAACGGCCACCGCCATGCACGGTATTTTGCTCAATACCTCGGGGAAAAGTTCGCTGGCAGTGATCCGTTATTTTCTGCAGGCGCTGGAGCAGGAAACCTCGTTAATCCGGCAACGCATTCCGGCGGCAGAATATGTGCGGACGCGTTCCGGCCTCTCCCGCAGCTACGTGATGAAATGCCTGGCCCTGTTGCGCAGCAACGGCGAAATCACCATGCATCAGGGCGCGCTGGTCTCCTGCCAGCTACAGCACGACAGCGACCTGCGCTGATCACGACTCCCGCACCAGCATCAGTCCGGCCCGCAAGCCCAACGCCACGGTCGGATTAGGAAACAGCACAAACTCCCGCTCATGCTCCACCTGATAACAGGTCTCGCCATCTTCCGCCAGCAACGTTCCCTGGATGAACGGCGTAAAATTGAGCGTATCGTCAGACATATACAGTTCGAAAGCTTCGCTGCGGCGGGTGATTTGCTGCGAAACACGGTAGCGTACCGGCGCCGTGTTTGCGGCCTCCAGATGATCACCCGCTATCCACGCCGCCAGCGCCTGTTGGGTTTGGGCAAACAATGTCAGATCGTTTTGCCCGAACGGTAACGCTTTGCCCAGCTCAAGGGTACAGGAGAGCGCATTAAACCGCTCGCAACTGTAGTGGGTGAATGTTCCGGCTGGCGCCTGATGAAAGACCAGTGCTTCCAGCCCGGCGCTACCCAGCCAGTCAAGAAATTGCGGTGTCCACGGCGTGGGGCGTGCGGGTAACACACCGAAGCGCACATGGTGCGAGCCGCGGATCGCCGTATGCAGATCCAGATGCCAGCGCTCACCCTCCTCAGCGTCGCGCCAGAACTGTGCCAGCGCTTGCTCCAGCACCACGGCACGAGCCGTATCGCTACCGGGCGGGAATGTCTGCCAGCGACCACCAAACATCCGGTTCAGATCACTGTGCAGATAGCGGCGGTTGACTTGCAGCGCCGCCGGGTTACCGAAGATCACCAGCAGCCGACAGTGCAGCGCCAGCTCACCGGCAAACAGGCGGTGCAGAAGGTTATCGACCATCTCCACCGGTGCCGTTTCATTGCCATGAATGCCGGCCGACAGCACCAGCGAGCGTTCAACAGGCTGATGCGGCGTCAGTTGCAAAATGCCGCAATCCAGCCAGTGCCAGCGAAAATGCGGTGTGTTGCCGTGAAAGCTGTGGGGCAATCGCCCCGCCAGCGTTAATGCCAGAAAATCCTTCATCGTGCCCTCTCAGCGCTGGAACGGATACACCGATCCCAGCTTCAGGATCTGCGTCAGGCGATCGAGCGCTTCGCGCCCTTCGCGCAACAGTTGCGGGTCAGCCAGATCCGCCTGCGTCAGCCTGTCGCGATAGTAACGATCCACCCAGTCATTGAGGGTGATGAACAGCGTCTCGTTCATCAGCGCCGCCGGGTTGACTGCCGCCATCTCATGTTCGTTAAGCACCACGCGCAGGCGCAGACACGCCGGGCCGCCGCCGTTCGCCATGCTCTCGCGCAGATCGAACACCTTCAGTTCGCTTACCGGGTTATCCTGCGCCAGCAAATCATTGAGATAACGCCAGACGCCTTCGTGCGACTGCGACTCTTTCGGCAGTACCAGCATCATGCTGCCGTCCGCTTTGCTCAGCAGTTGGCTGTTAAACAGATAAGTCGCTACCGCCTCTTCCACCGACACGCGTGACGCGGGCACTTCGATGGGGGTAAAGCCCGGCACGCGCGCCGCCAGTTGCGACAGCAACGCACTCTGATCGACAAATGCCTGCTGATGGCAGAACAGTACCTGGCGGTTGCTGACTGCAATCACGTCATTATGGAAAACGCCTTTGTCGATCACCGACGGATTTTGCTGGGCGAAAATCACCTGTTGTGGATTGACCCGGTTCAGTCGCGCCACCGCCTGGCTGGCTTCCAGCGTCTGCCGGGCGGGGTAACGCGACGGACGCTGCTCGCCCCCTTCCTCACGCCCGTAAACGAACATCTGCACGCCCGGCTGCCCGTACGCGCCACCAAAACGGTTATGGTTCGCCGCGCCTTCGTCGCCAAACATTGCCACCTGCGGCAGTGCGCTGTGGATGGCGAAATAGTGCTCGTCAGGCAGCAGCGCCCGCAGTACCGCCTCGGTGGTGGGCGCTTCACTGGCGCGGTGGAATTTGTTATTGAGGTTGGCGACCGTCAGGTGCACGCGACCATCAAGGGTATCAGCGGAAGGCGCTACCGTGGCGGCATTGGCGACCCACATCGACGACGCTGAACTGACCGCCGACAACAGTTGCGGTGCCTGCGCGGCCGCCTTCTCAACCACCTGCTCGTCACTGCCGCTGAAACCCAGTTGCCGCAGCAACGGCACATTGGGCCGTTCCTGCGGTGGGATCACCGCCTGTTTATAGCCCGCGTCCGCCAGCGCTTTCATTTTCAGCAGCCCCTGCTTCGCCGCCAGTTGCGGGTTAGAAACCTGAAAGCGGTGTTTCGTGGAGGCTTCATTGCCAAACGACAGTCCGGCATAGTGGTGTGTTAAACCGACCAGACCGTCAAAGTTCACTTCCCAGGCGTTCATAACCCTTCCTCACGCGAAAAATCCAGCCCCGGGCTTAATGTTTCCGGCAGCGTAATGGCGGGCGATTCCAGACTCGCCATCGGCCATGCACAGTAATCGGCGGCATACCACGCGCCCGGGCGATGATTGCCGGAAGCGCCAGTGCCGCCGAACGGCGCGGTGCTGGCGGCACCGGTCAGGGGTTTGTTCCAGTTGACGATCCCGGCGCGCGCTTCCAGCAGCAACTGGTCAAATTTCTCGCGATCCGGGGAAATCAGCCCGCACGCCAGACCGTAACGGGTGGCGTTGGCCTGGGTGATCGCCTCATCAAAGGTGTCGTAGCGCCAGACGCAGAGCAGAGGCCCGAAGACCTCTTCATCCGCAACGTTCGCCACGCCAGTCATCTCGATAATGCCCGGCGTCAGCAGCGAGGTGTCGGTTTCCAGCAAACGGGGTTCGAGCAGCGTTCTGCCACCGTTAGCCACGTGCGTCAGCCACGCTTTATGCACGTGCTGCGCGGCCTGCGGAGAAATCAGCCCGCCCATAAAGGGCTGCGGCTCGGCATCCCAACGCCCTGGCGTTAAGCGGCGGCTGACCTCCACCAGACGGGCAAGAAACGCGTCGCCACGCTCGCCACGTTTAACCAGCAAACGGCGGGCGCAGGTACAACGCTGCCCGGCGGTAATAAACGCCGACTGGATGGTCAGATGCACGGCGGCGTCGATATCGGCCGGGTCGTCGACAATCAGCGGATTGTTGCCACCCATTTCCAGCGCGAGGATTTTTTGCGGTTGCCCCGCCAGTTGACGATGCAGATGAAAACCGGTGGCGGAACTGCCAGTAAACAGCACACCGTCAATGCCCTCCTGGGCACTTAACGCTTCGCCAGTTTCGCGACCACCCTGAACCAGATTCAGTACACCCGCCGGGAGCCCGGCCTGTTCCCAGAGTTTGACCACCACTTCACCGCTTTTCGGCGTCAGTTCACTCGGCTTAAACACTACGGTATTTCCTGCCAGCAGCGCCGGAACGATATGTCCGTTCGGCAAATGGCCGGGGAAGTTATACGGGCCAAACACCGCCAGTACGCCGTGAGGACGATGGCGCAGCGTGGCAGCACCATCCGCCATCGCCGTCTCCTGTTCGCCCGTCCGGCTGTGATAAGACTTCACCGAAATGGCGATTTTGTTGATCATCGCCGCCACTTCGGTCGCCGCTTCCCAGCGTGGTTTGCCGGTTTCGCTGGCGATGGTTTCGGTCAGCGCCATTTTGTGGGTTTCCAGCAACCCGGCGAATTTTTCGGCGATCGCCTGGCGGACGGTAAACGGCTGTTTTGCCCACTGCGGGAAAGCGCGACGAGCGGCGGTCACCGCCTGCGCCACCTGCTCCGCATCGGCATCGCTGCCGCTCCACAGCGTTTCGTGCGTCACCGGGTTAGTTTTGTTACGCGTCTGCCCGCGTCCGGTTTCCCAGTCACCGTTGATCCATAAACTCATGATTTTTTCTCCTCAGGGCAAAGGCGCACCAGGCGAACCTTGTCACCCGCACGACATTTCAGGGCATCCAGTTGTTTGCCGGTCAGTACCAGCCGTTCAGTGTGCGGATCAGCATTAACCAGCATCGCGCGGAACTGCTGATACTGTTCGTTCGACACCAGACACGCAGGCCATTCGCCCGGCGCGGGTTGTCCTTCAACAACCTCCACCAGCCGGCTTTTGCGGATCGCGCGAACCCGGTCGATATCGCACTCCAGCGTCGGGCCGCCGTCGAAAATGTCAATGTAGTTGCGATAGCGGAAGCCCTCTTTTTCCAGTACCGCCCGGGCCGGTGCGGTTTGCGGATGGACGTCGCCAATCACCGCGCGGGCTTCTTCGCTGAGGAAATCGGTGTAGATCGGATGCTTGGGCATCAGTTCCGCAATGAACGCTTTCTGCCCGGTGCCGCACAGGTAGTCGGCGCGGGAGAACGCCATGGAGAAAAAGCGCTGCCCGAGGCTCTCCCAGAACGGCGAATAGCCGTGCTCGTCAATCACGCCGCGCATTTCAGCCACCACTTTTTCATTGAAGTGGTCGCGGAACGCGGCCATAAACATAAAGCGGGACTTTGACAGCAGATAGCCGTTACCCTCTTTGCGCCACGCCGGGTCGAGGAACAGCGTACAGAGTTCGCTGCTGCCAGTATGATCGTTACTGAGAAACAGCGTTGGCAGCGCGTTATACACGTTCAGCTCTTTGGAAGCGTGCACCAACGTGCCGACACGATAGTTGTACCAGGGATCGTTCAGGCCGACAGCCACTTCGATGGCGCAAATCCCGGCCACCGCGCCACTGTCGGTGTCTTCGAGCACAAACACATAGCCCTGCTCGCCCTTCGGCAACGTGCCTTCCCAGGTTTTCTGCGCACGTTCGATTCGCGCCGACAGCGTTTTTTCATCCGCAGGAAGCGAGGTCAGCCCGCCGCCGGTTTTCCCTGCCAGTGTCATCAGTCCCGGCAAATCCTCTCGCCCGACCGGACGAATCACCATCATGATGTCGCTCCTTTCAGGAAGTGTTCACAGGCACGCTCAAAGCGATCGAGACCGCTGTTAACTTCTTCTTCACTGATAATCAGCGCCGGGGCGAAACGCACAACGTTCGCGCCGGCAATCAGGATCATCAGCCCTTCTTCTGCCGCTTGCTGGCTGATGGCTTTCGCTTTTCCGGCATACTCGTCTTTCAGCACGCAGCCAATCAGCAGCCCCATGCCGCGAATCTCATTGAACAGGCCGAGACGGGTGTTGATCGCCTGCAGGCGCTCAGTAAACCACTGGTGGCGCTGCTTAACGCCGTTCAGCACCTCGCGGGTATTAATAACCGAAAAGACGGCACCGGCCACTGCGCTCGCCAGCGGATTGCCGCCGTAGGTGGTGCCGTGGGTGCCAACGGTCATCACGCTGGCACATTTTTCAGTGGCCAGCACCGCGCCCACCGGGAAACCGCCACCCAGCGCTTTAGCGGTGGACAGCACATCCGGCGTCACGCCGTAATGCATGTAGGCATACAGCTCGCCAGTGCGGCCAACGCCGGTCTGTACCTCGTCAAAAATCAGCAGTGCGTTGTACTGGTCGCACAGCTCGCGCAGCCCTTTGAGAAACGCCGGATCCGCCGGAACCACGCCGCCTTCACCCTGCATCGGCTCAACAATCACCGCGCAGGTGTTGTCATTAATCAGTTCGCGGGCAGAGTCCAGATTGTTGTAAATCGCATGGCTGATGTCCGGCGGCAACGGGGAAAAATCCTGTGAATAGGAAGGCTGTCCGCCCGCTGAAACGGTGAACAGTGTGCGACCGTGAAACGCGTTTTTAAACGCCACGATACCGCTTTTCTGCGTACCGTAATGGTCATGGGCATATTTGCGCGCCAGCTTCAGCGCCGCTTCGTTGGCTTCCGCGCCGGAGTTACAGAAGAACACGCGCTCGGCAAAGGTGGCGTCAATCAGCTGTTTCGCCAGACGCAGCGCAGGTTCATTGGTGTAGCCGTTGCCGGTGTGCCAGAACTTGTTCGCCTGTTCGGTGAGCGCGTTGATCATCACCGGATGCGCATGGCCGAGCGCGTTAACAGCGATCCCACCGGCAAAATCGATGTACTCTTTACCCTGCTGATCCCACAGGCGTGAACCCTTTCCGCGTACCGGTATAAAGGCCGCCGGAGCGTAAACCGGCATCATCCATTCATCAAAATTATTACGCGTAATTGACTGAGACATAGTGACCTCTTCCGGTAAATTAAAAGTTTCAATAATGTTAAATATTATGGTGTGTTTGCGCTGTAAATGTAGATTGCACAGTTCGTGCCAGCCAGCGTTAAAAGTGCATAACCAGAAGGTGACAACATGAAATCAATGAGTTACGACCTGACGCTATTCACATAAATTGCATAAAAAGTGCATAAAACCACATAATAAGGCATTAGCAATGCTAATAATCGCAACATTATGCATTAGCAAAACTTAATTCGTGATTTGTGATCGCCTGCGAAATTTGCCGCGGAAAAGTGCCCCAAAGTGGGGCATATGCTTCAGAAAGGGGCAATGATTGCGCGCTGCAATCATTACCTCAACACTCAGCGCAGAAACTCTGCGGCCGATGAGGCCAGACGGGGGAAATTCTGCTACCATCCCCTCACTATTCACCTTGCACAGTGGCAGCGACTATGAAATTTGTCTCTTTTAATATCAACGGCCTGCGCGCCCGTCCTCATCAACTGGAAGCCATCGTCGAAAAGCATCAGCCGGACGTGATCGGTCTGCAGGAGACTAAAGTTCACGACGACATGTTCCCGCTCGAAGAGGTGGCGAAGCTCGGCTATAACGTCTTTTATCACGGACAGAAAGGTCACTATGGCGTGGCGCTGCTCACCAAAGAGACGCCGGTTTTCGTACGCCGCGGTTTTCCTGATGATGGCGAAGAAGCTCAACGCCGCATCATCATGGCGGAAATCCCCTCGCCATTAGGCAACGTCACAGTGATCAACGGCTATTTTCCGCAGGGCGAAAGCCGCGACCACCCCATCAAGTTCCCGGCGAAAGAGAAGTTCTACCAAAACCTGCAGAACTACCTCGACGGCGAACTGAAAAGAGAAAACCCGGTGCTGATCATGGGTGACATGAATATCAGCCCGACGGATCTGGATATCGGGATTGGCGATGAAAACCGCAAGCGCTGGCTGCGCACCGGTAAATGTTCGTTCCTGCCGGAAGAGCGCGAGTGGATGGAGCGCCTGCTCGGCTGGGGGCTGGTGGATACCTTCCGTCACGCGAACCCGGAAACTCAGGATCGTTTCTCGTGGTTCGATTACCGTTCAAAAGGGTTTGATGACAACCGCGGTCTGCGCATCGACCTGCTGCTGGCAAGTTCACCGCTGGCGCAGCACTGTGTTGAAACCGGTATCGACTACGACATCCGCAGCATGGAAAAACCGTCCGACCATGCGCCGGTGTGGGCGACCTTTAAAGGAAAATAAACGCCGTTGAAGCGCCGTAAAATCCTGCTGCTGGTCGTACTGATGGTCTGTATCGTTGCGGGGATCGCCCTGATGCCCCGCAATCTGCTTTCCCTTAGCGCCCTGCAACACTCCCACGCCGCTCTCGCTGAAGGGTTCAGCCAGCATCCGCTGGCGGGGGTGGTGCTCTATTTTTTTCTCTATGTGCTGGTGTCTGCATTATCAATTCCCGGCGCGGCACTGTTGACGCTGCTCGGCGGCTCGCTGTTTCCCTTCTGGCTGGCGCTCATCGTGATTTCTTTTGCCTCCACCGCAGGTGCGACGCTGGCGATGCTGGTCAGCCGCTATCTGCTGGCCGACAGCGTTGCCCGGCGCTTTCCCGGACAGATGAATACCGTCAATGCGGGCATGGCGCGCGACGGCGCGTTTTATCTCTTCGCCCTGCGCCTGATGCCGCTGTTTCCCTTTTTCCTGGTGAACCTGCTGGCCGGGGTGACGCGCCTCGGCATCGCCCGTTACTGGTGGGTCAGCCAGCTCGGCATGCTCCCCGCCACGGTGGTGTATGTGAATGCCGGGCGACAGCTTGGAAATCTTGATACGTTACAGGATATTCTTTCCCCCGCGATGCTGCTGGCGTTTGCGCTGATCGGCCTGTTGCCGCTGATCTCCCGCAAGCTGATGGCACGCTTTATTCAACAGTAAGGATGCATTATGCGCCGTGTGCGTTATTGTCTCTTCTCCGTCGGTCTGTTGTTCACAGGCCATTCACTGGCTGCTGATAACTGGCAGACTGTCAAACAGGAAGCGCAGGGTCAGACCGTCTGGTTCAACGCCTGGGGCGGCGATCCGGCGGTTAATCGTTATCTCGACTGGGTACGGGGCGAAGTGAAGCGCGATTACGCCATTGACCTGCGCATTGTGCCGATTGCCGATGCGGCGGACAGTGTGAAACGTATTCAGGCTGAGGTGCAGGCGGGGCGCAAAACTCGCGGTTCCGTCGATTTGTTGTGGGTGAATGGCGAGAACTTCCGAACACTGAAAGAGGCCGGACTGGTGCATACCGGCTGGTCGGAAACACTGCCAAACTGGCGTAATGTCGATACCAAAAAACCGGTGCGTGAAGATTTTTCAGTGCCTGTCGAGGGCGCGGAATCACCCTGGGGCAGCGCGCAACTGACCTTTATCGCCCGTCAGGGTGAAACGCCGACGCCGCCTGATTCTCCCGCTGCGCTGTTGCAGTTCGCGGCTGAACACCCCGGCACAGTGAGCTATCCTCGTCCGCCCGACTTTACCGCGACCGCGTTCCTCGAACAATTGTTGCTGACGCTGACCGACGATCCCGCTGCGCTGAAAAAACCGCCGCAGCCTGCGACGTTTGCGCGCGTGACAGCGTCACTTTGGACGTATCTCGATAAACTCCATCCTTACTTATGGCGCGACGGTCGCGATTTTCCGGCCTCGCCCGCGCGCATGGATCAAATGCTGGCGCAAGGCACGCTGCGGCTTTCACTGACCTTCAACCCGATGCATGCACAACAGAGGATCGCCAGCGGCGATCTGCCGAAAGACAGTTACAGCTTTGGCTTTCGCGACGGCATGATCGGCAATGTGCATTTTGTGACTATTCCTGTAAACGCCAGCGCCGCGGCGGGGGCGCAGGTAGTAGCGAACTTCCTGTTGTCGCCAGAAGCGCAGTTACGCAAATCCGACCCGGCGGTCTGGGGCGATCCTTCGGTGCTCGACCCGCAAGCACTGCCGGACACGCAGCGTAACGTGCTGGAATCTCGCCTGCCACCGCATGCGCCACCCGTGCTGGCAGAACCTCACGCATTGTGGGTGAACGCGCTGGAGCAGGAATGGCTACGCCGCTACGGTACGCACTGACGCTGCTGGTTGTCGGGGCCATAGTAGTCATCTATGCGCCGTTGTTGCCAGCACTGAGACTGATGACCGAACCAGCACTGTCGCTGCGCCACTGGCAGGTGTTGTTCGCTGACCCGCAACTCTGGCAGGCGCTCGCCGCCACACTGGTTTCGACAGGCATTGCGGTTTTCGGCGCGCTGGCGCTCGCGCTGACCGCCATCGCCGTATGCTGGCCGGGGAATGGCTGGCAAACGCTGGTTTCCCGCTTGCCGTTGCTGCTGGCGGTGCCGCACGTGGCCTTTGCCGCCAGCGCGCTGTTGCTGTTTGCCGAAGGCGGCTGGTTGTTTCAGATCTGCCATGTCTGCACTCCCATGGTTGACCGTTATGGTATCGGGCTGGGGCTGGCGCTGGCGGTCAAAGAGAGCGGATTTATTCTCTGGGCGATGTACGGCGTACTCGGCGAAACCCGGCTGGCGCAGCAGACGCTGGTGCTGAAAAGCCAGGGCTACAGCCACTGGCAGTGCCTGTGGTATCTGATCCTGCCGGCCATCGCTCCCGCGCTGGGGCTGGTGCTGGTCGCTACCGCCGCCTGGACGCTGTCAGCGGTGGATGTGGCGCTGATTTTAGGGCCGGGTAATCCGCCGACGCTGGCGGTACTCGCCTGGACGTGGCTCAGTCAGGGCGATCCGTCGCAACAGGCAAAAGGCGCGCTGGCGTGTCTGATCCTGCTACTGTTGCTGGCCACACTTGTGCTGTCGGGGTGGGGTTTCTGGCGGCTCTGGCAGCGCCGGGTGCCTGATTTTCGCGGCCGTCGTCACCAGAATCGCATGGTATGGCCGGGTCGTGGCCTAACCGCCCTGCTTCCGTTCAGCGGACTGCTGTGCGCGCTGGTATTGCTACTGCTGGCGCAATTCCATCTCCCCACCAGCGACAGCCTGATGAACAGCCTGGCGCTGGCAACGCTGACGGCGCTGACAGGCGCCGTGCTCTGCCTGCTGTGGCTCGAATGGGGACTGGCGCGTCTTACCCCGCTGCTCTGGCTGCCATTGTTGTTACCTGCGCTGCCGCTGGTCGCCGGGCAATATCGCCTCGCACTGAACGCCTGGCTCGACGGCACCTTTCTTGCGGTATTCTGGGGGCATCTGTTGTGGGTGATCCCGTGGATGCTGTTTGTCCTGCGCCCGGCGTGGCAACGTATCGACCCACGCCTGTTGCTGATTGCCCGCACGCTCGGCTGGCAGCAGGGGCGCATCTTTCTGTGGATCAAATGTCCGCTGCTGCTGCGTCCGTTGCTTGCCGCACTGGCGATAGGTTTTTCGGTCAGCATTGCACAATATTTACCGAGCCTGTGGCTGGGCGCCGGGCGCGTTCCAACGCTGACCACCGACGCGGTGGCGCAAAGCAGCGGCGGCGATATGCATCTGCTGGCGCTGCTGTCGCTCTGGCAGCTCCTGCTGCCGGCGCTGATTTTCGCCCTGACCGCCCTGCTCGCTCGTTGGCTCGGGCACTACCGACAAGGTTTACGCTGATGCTCATCGTCAAAAACACCACCCTGACCCTTAACGGTACGCCGCTGCTGCGCAACGTCAATTTCCGCGTTGCGCCTGGCGAAATCCTGACGCTAATGGGCGCTTCCGGCAGCGGTAAATCAACGCTGTTCGCGTGGATGGCAGGTGCGCTGCCTGCCGCGTTTCAGGCGCAGGGCGAATTATGGCTCAACGATCGCCGCCGCGATACGCTACCGACGCAGGCGCGGGAAATCGGCATTCTGTTTCAGGATGCGCTGCTGTTTGACCACTTCAGCGTCGGGCAAAATCTGCTGCTGGCGCTGCCCGCAATGATCAAAGGCGCAGAGCGTAAAGCCCGCGTTGAAGCGGCGCTGGAACAGGCAGAACTGACCGGATTTTATCATCGCGACCCGGCGACGCTCTCCGGCGGGCAACGGGCGCGCGTCAGCCTGTTACGGGCGATGCTGGCGCAACCTGCCGCACTGCTGCTGGATGAGCCTTTCAGTCGCCTCGATGTTTCCCTGCGCGAAAGCTTTCGCCAGTGGGTGTTTTCTGAGCTGACGCGGCTGGCGATCCCGGTGGTGCTGGTGACGCATGATGTCGCCGACATTCCGGCGAACGGTCGCTGTATGTTGCTGGAAAACTGGCTATAAACTGCGTTTGCGCAACGTTTTTCACCTTTCGGGGTCGCAGAATGACGCTTCAATTTATCTACAATGACGGGCAATTCGATGAAACGTGTTTCTCAACTGACCGCGCTGGCCCTGATTGTCGGGCTTGCCTCTTCTGCTGCCTCCTTTGCCACTGACATGGCGACTTCTCTCACATTCTCACAGCTTCAACAACATCACGGCGTAGCCGTCGATACGCGCCCGAGCGCGTTCTATAACGGCTGGCCGCAAGCGCTGAACGGGCCGCAGGGTCATGAACCCGCCGCGCGTAACCTCGCCGCACGCTGGCTTTCGGCGATGAGCGACGAACAACTGCGCAACTGGGCGAAACAGCATCAGTTGCACTCAGACACTGCGCTGGCGCTGTACGGCGACGATGCGGATGTTCGTTCGGTCTCCACGCGGCTGAAAAAAGCCGGATTTACTCAACTGAGCACCCTCAGTGATGCACTGAATGACCCGGCACGGCTGCAAAAACTCCCGCACTTTGAACAACTGGTGTACCCGCAATGGCTGCACGATCTGCAACAGGGAAAACCAGTGACGGCGGCACCAACGGGCGACTGGAAAGTGTTTGAGGCGGGCTGGGGCGCGCCGAAATATTTCCTGCTAAGCCACATTCCGGGTGCGGGTTACATTGACACCAACGAAGTGGAAAGCGAACCGCTGTGGAATAAAGTCTCCGATGCGCAGCTCAAAGCGATGCTGGCGAAACACGGCATTCGCCACGACACCACGGTTGTCCTCTACGGACGCGATGTGTATGCCGCCGCGCGCGTGGCGCAAATCATGCTCTACGCTGGCGTGAAAGATGTGCGCCTGCTGGATGGCGGCTGGAAAACCTGGTCTGACGCCAGCCTGCCGGTCGAACGCGGTACACCGTCGAAAGAAACGCCTGCGCCAGATTTCGGCGCGCCGATCCCCGGTCAGCCGCAGTTAATGCTCAATATGGAACAGGCGCGCGCCCTGCTGCACCGCCAGGACGCCTCTCTGGTCAGCATCCGGTCGTGGCCAGAGTTTACCGGGGTGACCAGCGGCTACAGCTATATCAAACCAAAAGGTGAAATCGCGGGCGCCCGCTGGGGACATGCCGGGAGTGATTCGACCCATATGGAAGATTTCCATAACCCGGACGGCACCATGCGCACCGCCGACGACATCACCGCGATGTGGAAAAGCTGGAATATTCTCCCTGAGCAGCAGGTCGCGTTCTATTGCGGCACCGGCTGGCGCGCATCAGAAACCTTCATGTACGCACGGGCGATGGGCTGGCCGAAGGTGTCGGTGTACGACGGCGGCTGGTATGAATGGAGTCAGAACCCGAAAAACCCGGTCGCCAGTGGCGAACGCGGACCGGACAGCACACTGTAATCCGCAGATACCCGGCAGCGCGTCTGCCGGGCTTAAAACTGCTTCAACGTCACGTACCCACTCCACACGCGGGTCAGGGTCGTCAGCCAGCATAAGCCGCCAAAAATCCACGCCATCACCGGGAACCACGCCGGAAACAGACAGCTCAGGACAAACAGCGCGATCGTTTCACTGCCTTCGGTTAAGCCGCCCAGATAATAAAACGACTTGTGCGCATAGCCGGGGTTATCGATCTGATGTTTTGCCGCAAGCGCCGCGAAAGCCAGAAAACTGCTGCCGGTGCCGATGAACGCGAACAGCAGCCAGCTTCCCGCCAGCGCGTTGTGCGCCGGGTCGGCGAGAATAAAGCCAAACGGCACCAGGGCGTAGAAGAGAAAATCGAGGGCGATATCGAGAAAGCCGCCAGCGTCCGTCAGCCCCCGCCGCCGCGCCAGTGCACCATCCAGCCCGTCAAAAAGTCGGTTCAGGATGATCACGGCGAGCGCGGCCCCGTACCAGCCCAGTGCCAGAAACGGCAGCGCCAGCAGGCCGATGGCAAAGCCGACCAGCGTGATGCCGTCCGGCGTCACGCCAGTGTTGTCGAGCCGCTCCGCCAGAATATTGAGCCACGGTTTCACCCGCGGATGCAGATGACGATCAAGCATCAGGATGCCCTGCGCGCTGGCACAATCCCTGTGACGGGATCTCCAGCGCGGCGTTAAAGCGCGCCGAGAGATTCTGAAACGCAATCAACGCCGTCATTTCGCTGATCGCGTCTGTGCTGAAACGGGCAGTCAGCTCCGTTTTCAGGGCATCGTCTACCCGCGGTGGCGTGGCGGAGACGGCATCCGCATAGGCCAGCGCCGCCTGCTCCTGTGCCGTAAATAAAACAGAATCCCGCCAGTCAGCAACGGCCAGCACTTTCTCCATGGCGCCGCTGCGCTCCGCCAGCCGCAGGCTGTTGGCATCGATGCAAAAATCACAATGGCAAACCTGCGACACGCGGGTCATCAGCAGCGCCCGCAATTCCGGGGACAGCGGTGAACGGCGACGCTCAAGAAAACCGACAAACAACGCCACCAGCCAGAACAGCCGTGGCATCCGTCCCCACCAGCGGGTGGGATTCAGCACCGCGCCATAATGTTTTTGTTGCATGGCAGCGATGGGTTTCAGACTGGCGGGAAGCTGTTGCAGCGGAGCAACCCACGGCGCATCATTTTTCACCTGCAAACTCCTGGTGTGCTTTAGTCATCACAAAGGAAACGATAGTATGGCATCACGTTAACGAGAGTGTTGATTCATATGCTTAAAACGATTGATGTGGTCGCCGCAATCATCGAATGCGACGGAAAAATCCTGCTGGCGCAGCGCCCGCCGATATCCCCCTGCTGGAAGCGTTTATGGTTTTACTCGCCGCCAGACCAGCGGATTCGTGCTGAGGGTTTTCTCATCGCGTTGACATTGCAGCATCACCCCTTCTGCTTTGATTACCGCCCCTTCGGAATAGTTTTGATCCTGATAGATGCAGCATTGTGCACAGGGTTGCGCGCGTTGTCCGCCGGAGCTGAACACCTCGGGCGGGACGTTCACTTCCACATCCGGGCGGTAGCGTTCTTCTGCCTGCGCGGCCAACGCGACAACGGCCAGCAATGCGATTATCACACTTTGTTTCATCATTTCTCATCCTGATAACAACTCACTTTCGGATTATCGGCAGATATTCTGACTTCCTTAAATTTGACTCACCATCGCATTTAGTTATGACCTGCCGCAAATTATGAATTTTACCGTCGGGCTGAATTTTCCTTGTCAGCCGCCGCATAGCCGATGGTATATTCGAAAATCGCTGTCCTGATAATTATAAGTAAAGCAAATACAACAAACACTACGAAACGATTCACAATCACAAGAGGTTTAACCGTCTATGGAACAGATAGCATCTCTGGAGACATTTCTCTCACACGTTCAACAGCGCGATCCCCAGCAACACGAGTTCGCGCAAGCGGTAAGAGAAGTGATGTCCACCCTTTGGCCCTTTCTTGAACAGAACCCGCGCTATCGCCAGTTGTCGTTACTTGAACGGCTGGTAGAGCCAGAGCGCGTGATTCAGTTCCGCGTTGTCTGGGTTGATGACCGCAATCAGGTGCAGGTTAACCGGGCATGGCGCGTCCAGTTCAGCTCCGCTATCGGTCCGTTTAAAGGCGGCATGCGTTTTCACCCGTCGGTGAACCTGTCGATCCTGAAATTCCTTGGCTTTGAGCAAACCTTTAAAAACGCCCTTACCACGTTGCCGATGGGTGGCGGTAAAGGCGGTAGTGATTTTGATCCGAAAGGCAAAAGCGAAGGCGAAATCATGCGATTCTGCCAGGCCCTGATGACTGAACTGTACCGCCATCTGGGTGCGGATACCGACGTCCCGGCTGGCGACATCGGCGTTGGCGCGCGTGAAGTTGGCTTTATGGCCGGGATGATGAAAAAGCTGTCGAACAATACCGCCTGTGTGTTTACCGGCAAGGGGTTGTCATTCGGCGGCAGCCTGATCCGCCCGGAAGCGACGGGTTATGGTCTGATCTATTTCACTGACGCCATGCTGAAACGCCACGGGCTCGGTCTGGAAGGGATGCGCGTTGCGGTCTCCGGTTCCGGTAACGTCGCGCAATATGCGATCGAAAAAGCGATGGCCTTTGGCGCCCGCGTGGTGACCGCATCGGACTCCAGCGGTACGGTAGTCGATGAAGCCGGGTTTACGGCAGAAAAACTGGCGCGTCTGTGCGAAATCAAAACCAGCCGCGACGGTCGCGTTGCCGATTACGCCCGCGAATTTGGCCTGACCTATCTGGAAGGCAAACAGCCGTGGTCAGTGCCGGTAGATATTGCCCTGCCGTGCGCGACGCAGAACGAACTGGATGTTGAGGCCGCGCGTCAGTTGATTGCCAACGGCGTGAAGGTGGTGGCGGAAGGGGCAAACATGCCGACGACCATTGCCGCGACCGATCTGTTCCTCGAAGCCGGTGTGCTGTTTGCACCAGGTAAAGCAGCGAACGCGGGCGGCGTGGCAACGTCCGGGCTGGAGATGGCGCAGAACGCCGCGCGAATGAGCTGGAAATCCGAGAAAGTCGACGCCCGTCTGCACCACATTATGCTGGATATTCACCAGGCCTGCGTGGAGTATGGCGGTGAAGGCAAGCAGACCCACTACGTGCGCGGCGCAAACATCGCTGGCTTTGTAAAAGTCGCCGACGCGATGCTGGCGCAGGGTGTGATTTAAGCTCTCGAAGCGCTGCGCTGTTGTAGGCCCGGTAAGCGCCAGCGCCACCGGGCTTTTTTATGCTTCGGTGCCACCCTTCGCCGGGTGGCGGCTGCGCCTGACCCGGCCTACGGCCCGTGCCGGTTTATTCCCGCCGCCTGGCGCGACTATGCCTCTGAACTGTGTCACTGGCGTATTGCGCGCCATCTGGATAAGCTCATTGAGCGTGCCCACCAGCGGATGCATGAAATCCTGATAGCGACACTGCTTTTCACTGATTTGCGTCAGCACTGACTCCCAGTGCGCAGTCATGTCCGGTCGCGACGCCAGTTCCGGCAGTGAGTGGATCAGCGCCCGACCCGGATCAGTCGAATGGATATAGCGCCCTTTTTTGATTAAGAAACCGCGTTTGAACAGCAGCTCGATGATCCCGGCGCGGGTGGCTTCGGTGCCCAGCCCATCAGTAGCGCGGAGGATCTTTTTCAGCTCTTTGTCCTGTACAAAACGAGCGATACCGGTCATGGCAGAAAGCAGCGTCGCGTCGGTGAAATGGCGCGGCGGCTGGGTCTGGCGCTCCACCACTTCCCCTTTCTCGCACAGCAGTTCATCGTCTTTCGCTACCACCGGCAATGGCGTGCCGTCGTTTTCTTCGTCGCGCTCTTTCGCGCCCAGCAGCGTCCGCCAGCCCGCTTCAGCGAGAAAACGCGCTTTGGCGATAAATTTGCCGTTGGCGATATCCAGATCGATCTGACATTTCCGGTAAACCGCATCAGCGCAGAACTGCATCAGGTACTGGCGCGCTATCAGGCCATAGACGTTGGCTTCGTTTTCGCTCAAACGTACCGAGGCGCTGCGGGCAGTGGGAATAATCGCGTGGTGGGCATCGACTTTTTTGTCATCCCAGCAGCGGTTGCGGGTATCGGGGTCGACCGCGGGTTGTGGCAACAAATCAGGCGCATGAACGCCAATCGCATTCATTACCGCCTGACGACCAGCAAAATGTTCTTCCGGCAGATAGCGGCTGTCGGAACGCGGATAGGTAATCAGCTTGTGGGTTTCGTACAGCTTCTGGCAGATATCGAGCACGTTCTGCGCGCTCAGGGCGAAGCGTTTTGCCGCTTCGATCTGCAGGGCGGAAAGCGAAAACGGCAGCGGCGCCGGCTCCGATTCGCGTTTGTCGTTGTACGCGGTAACCATCGCCGGTTGCCCGGTGATGCGCGCCACCACGTGCTCCGCCAGCGGACGGTGCAACAGGCGCCCTTCTTCATCCTGATACGGCTCGCAGGCTTCGCTCGGCTGCCAGGTGGCGGTAAACCGTTCGTCTTTCGGGGTGACGATGTGCGCTTTCACTTCGAAAAAATCTTTGGCGACGAAGTTTTCAATTTCTTCATCACGCCGGACCACCAGCCCCAGCACCGGGGTCTGAACGCGCCCCACCGACAGCACACCCTGATAACCGGCGTTGCGCCCGAGTAACGTATACGCGCGGGTCATGTTGATGCCGTACAGCCAGTCAGCGCGGGCGCGGGCCAGTGCCGATACGCACAGCGGAATAAACTCACTGTTGGCGCGCAGACGAGAAATCGCCCGCTCGACCGCCTGCGGGTTGAGGTCGTTAATCAGGCAGCGCTGCACCTGCTGGCGCTTTTCCGCCGACAGTTGCAGATAATCCAGCACTTCATCGACCAGCAATTGCCCTTCGCGATCCGGGTCGCCCGCGTGGATGACTTCGCTGGCCTCGTGAAGGAACCGTTTAATGACGTTAAGCTGTTTGGTGACCGACGGACGCGGCTGTAGTTGCCACTTTTCCGGAACGATCGGCAAATCCGTCAGGTTCCAGCGAGCATAACGGCTGTCATAGACATCCGGCTGCGCCTGCTCCAGCAGGTGACCAATACACCAGGTGACCACCTGCCCGTTGCCGCATTCGATAAAGCCATCCCCTTTACGGTGCGGCTTTGGCAGCACGTCCGCAATGGCACGACCCAGACTCGGCTTTTCCGCGATGAACAGACGCATCGACTTAACGGATCTCGATCATCGGCCGACCGCCGCGCGCCGTGATAAGCTCGCCGATTTCCGTCAGCGTAACGCCGAATTCCGCCGCCGCGGCCTGTGTTTCAGCTTCCGCCTCAGGGAGAACCGCCAGCAGCAGACCGCCGGAGGTTTGCGGATCGCAGAGCAGCGAACGCCACTCGTCCGGCATTTCGCCCATCAGATGACCATAGCTGGCAAAGTTACGCCCGGTACCGCCCGGCACTGCGCCTTTGGCGATGTACTCTTCCACGCCTGGCAGTTTCGGCACATCAGCAAAGCGGATTTGCGCCTGCACGCCCGCGCCCTGGCACATTTCGCTGAGGTGCCCCAGCAGGCCAAAACCCGTGACATCGGTCATCGCCTTCACGCCGTCGATATTGGCAAATGCCGCCCCTGCGAGGTTCATCTGACACATCACTTCCGTCGCCAGCCCTTGATGTTCTGGCCTGAGGAGCGATTTTTTCTCGGCGGTAGTCAGCACGCCGATGCCCAGCGGCTTGGTGAGAAACAGCTTGCAGCCCGCCTGCGCGGTGCTGTTTTTCTTCACCCGTTCGGTCGGGACGATCCCGGTGACCGCGAGGCCAAAAATCGGCTCCGGCGCGTCAATGGAATGGCCGCCCGCCAGCGCAATACCCGCCTGCTGACAGGCAAAACGCCCGCCCTCAATCACTTCACGGGCGATTTCCGGCGACAGCTTCTCGACCGGCCAGCCCAGAATGGCAATCGCCATGATTGGCTTACCGCCCATCGCAAAGATATCGCTGATGGCGTTGGTGGCCGCGATGCGACCAAAATCGAACGGGTTATCGACGATCGGCATAAAGAAGTCGGTGGTGCTGATGACCGATGTGCCGTTGCCCAGATCATAGACCGCTGCGTCGTCGCGGGTCTCGTTACCGACAAGCAGGTTCGGGTCGACAAACTTCGCCTGCTCACTGTGCAGAATGGTTTCCAGCACTTTGGGGGAAATTTTACAACCGCAACCGGCTCCGTGGCTGTATTGCGTTAAACGAATGGCTTGCTCGCTCATGGACATCTCCTGTCATTGCAATCCAGCTATGGTACCGCTCAAAGCGTGGCGTGATAAGTGCTGCTGTCTGATTTCGCGCACTGTTGCTCATTAAGCGCGCAGACCTGGCGGGGAAAACGGAGGGAATGCCCGGTCGCGGGATACACACCGGGCAAAAAACGTCAGAAACGCACCACAAACGGCGACGTATCGGGCACTGATACCGTCGTCGACGCTTTCAGTTGCGGGGTACCGAGATAGAGAAAACCGACGATTTTATCCTGCGCGCGACAGTGAAAACCGTCGCGAACCCGCGGATTTTCGGTCAGCGCACCGCTGCGCCAGATACCGTTAAACCCCTGGGCAACCGCCGCCATCTGCATCGCCATTACCGCGCAACCGGCAGACATCTCCTGCTCCCACTGCGGCACCTTATGGTGTTCCTGACATTTCGCCACCACGGCGATGATCAACGGCGCACGAAACGGCGCACTGCGCGCTTTATCGACAGCATTTTCATCTTCACCCGCCTGAATCGCGCCGTCAGCCAGCAACTGACTGAAACGCTCGCGGCCATCACCTTCAATAATAAAAAACTGCCAGGGCTGTAACGTCCCGTGATCCGGCGCGCGCATACCTGCGCGCAGAATATTTTCCAGTTGCTCTCCCGCCGGTGCAGGCTCTGTCAGGCGAGAAGCGCTGCGACGGTTTACCAGTAGTTCAAGTGCATCCATTTGGCGTGCTCCTGTGGGATAATATTTCACAAAATTAACATGGTTAGCGATTTAGTTACAGAGCAGGCGCCGATTCCTGCTGACAACCGGCGGCGGTAACTTTAGGATACCCGTACGTTACGCCTGAAGTAGCGCACTCTTTATCTGTCTGGTCAGGGAGAATACATGCGAACCCTTTGGCGAATCATTGCCGGTTTCTTTAGATGGACATGGCGATTGCTCAACTTTATCCGTGAGCTGGTGCTGAATTTATTTTTTATCCTGCTGGTGCTGGTGGTTGTCGGTATCTGGGCGCAGTTCAGTAATACCACCACCGAGCATGCCTCGCGCGGCGCGCTGCTGCTGGATATCACCGGCGTGGTGGTGGATAAACCCTCCACCAGCAGCAAATTCGGCGCCTTCAGCCGTCAGTTCTTCGGTGCGAGTTCCGACCGCCTGCAGGAAAACTCACTGTTTGATATCGTGCAGACCATCCGTCAGGCGAAAGATGACCGTAACATTACCGGCATTGTGCTGGATCTGAAAGATTTTGCCGGCGGCGATCAACCGTCCATGCAATACATTGGTAAGGCGCTGCGTGAATTCCGCGACAGCGGGAAACCGGTTTACGCCATCGGCGACAATTACTCCCAGGGCCAGTATTACCTGGCGAGCTTTGCCAACAAGATTTATCTCTCGCCGCAAGGGCTGGTGGATCTGCACGGGTTTGCCACTAACGGGCTGTACTACAAATCCCTGCTCGACAAGCTGAAAGTCTCCACCCATGTGTTCCGCGTCGGGACGTATAAATCTGCCGTTGAGCCGTTCATCCGCGACGATATGTCTCCCGCCGCCCGCGAAGCGGACAGCCGCTGGATTGGCGAGTTGTGGCAGAACTATCTGAACACTATCGCCGCGAACCGTGAAATCACCCCGCAACAGGTCTTCCCTGGCGCGCAGGGTCTGTTAGACGGTTTACGCAAAACCGGCGGCGACACGGCGCAGTATGCGCTGGATAACAAACTGGTCGATCAACTGGCATCCAGCGCTGAAGTGGAAAAAGTGCTGTCGAAACAGTTTGGCTGGAATGCGGAAGATAAAAACTACCGTGCGGTCAGTTACTACGATTACTCGCTGAATACCCCGTCCGACAAAGGCGACAGCATCGCTGTGGTCTTTGCCAATGGCGCGATCATGGATGGTGAGGAGACGCCGGGGAATGTTGGCGGCGATACCACCGCGTCGCAAATCCGCGATGCGCGACTCGATCCGAAAGTGAAAGCGATTGTGCTGCGGGTGAACAGCCCTGGCGGCAGCGTGACGGCATCGGAAGTGATCCGTTCAGAACTGGCGGCGGCCAGAGCGGCCGGCAAACCGGTGGTGGTGTCGATGGGCGGCATGGCGGCGTCCGGCGGCTACTGGATCTCTACCCCGGCGAACTACATCGTGGCAAACGCCAGCACGCTGACCGGTTCTATTGGTATCTTTGGCGTCATCAATACCGTTGAAAACTCGCTGGATTCGATTGGCGTTCATACCGATGGCGTGGCGACTTCGCCACTGGCGGATGTCTCGCTGACCAAAACGTTACCGCCGGAAGTGCAGCAGATGATGCAACTGAGCATTGAAAACGGTTATCAGCGCTTTATTACGCTGGTGGCACAGGCCCGTAAGAGCACGCCGGAGCAGATCGATAAAATCGCCCAGGGTCATGTCTGGACCGGTCAGGATGCGAAAGCCAACGGTCTGGTCGACAGCCTCGGCGACTTTGACGATGCGGTGGCGAAAGCCGCGTCGCTCGCCAAAGTGAAAACGTGGCATGTTGATTACTATCAGGAAGAGCCGAGTCTGTTCAGCCGGTTAATGGACAGCCTGGGCGGTTCGGTTCACGCCGCGCTGCCGCAGGTGTTGCAGGCTTACTTCCCTGCGCCTGTCGTGACAGCCGCCAGTGCCGTGAAGGCGGAGACCGACAAACTCGCCGCCTTTAACGATCCGCAAAACCGCTATGCATTTTGTCTCACCTGCGCCAATATTAAGTAACTGGTATCCCCTCCTGATGGAGGGGATTTTCTTTACGTAATAGCCTGATACCATGCAAAAAAAATCGATTTACGTTGCTTATACCGGCGGTACCATCGGTATGCAACGCTCCGAGCAGGGTTACATTCCCGTTTCCGGTCATCTGCAGCGTCAGCTGGCGCTGATGCCTGAATTCCACCGTCCTGAAATGCCGGACTTCACCATCCACGAATACGCTCCGCTGATGGACTCATCAGATATGACGCCGGAAGACTGGCGGCACATCGCCGATGACATCAGACAACATTACGACGAGTATGACGGCTTTGTGATCCTCCATGGTACCGACACCATGGCGTTCACCGCCTCGGCGCTGTCGTTTATGCTGGAAAATCTGGGTAAACCGGTAATTGTGACAGGGTCACAAATTCCGCTTGCCGAACTGCGTTCTGACGGGCAGATCAACCTGCTGAATGCGCTGTATGTGGCGGCGAATTATCCGATCAACGAAGTGACGCTGTTTTTCAATAACTGTCTCTATCGCGGCAACCGCACCACCAAAGCGCATGCTGACGGTTTCAACGCTTTCGCCTCGCCTAACCTGCCCGCGCTGCTGGAGGCCGGTATTCACATCCGCCGTCTCGGTACGCCACCCGCCCCGCACGGCAGCGGAACGCTGAACGTTCACCCGATTACCCCGCAGCCGATTGGCGTGGTGACGATTTACCCGGGAATTTCTGCGGACGTGGTGCGTAACTTCCTCCGCCAGCCGGTGAAGGCGCTGATCCTGCGCTCTTACGGCGTCGGTAATGCGCCGCAAAACGGCGAGTTTTTGCAGGAACTGGCGCAGGCCAGTCAGCGCGGTATTGTGGTGGTCAATCTCACGCAGTGTATGTCCGGTAAAGTGAATATGGGCGGTTACGCCACCGGCAACGCACTGGCGCAGGCAGGTGTTATCAGCGGGTTTGATATGACCGTTGAGGCGACGCTGACTAAACTTCATTATCTGTTAAGTCAACATCTGGACGCACCGGCGATCCGTGATGCTATGCAGCAGAACTTGCGTGGTGAGCTGACGCCGGACGACTGAGGAGCTTTGATGAAAAACCGGGCACTATTACTTGTCGATTTACAAAATGATTTCTGCGCGGGCGGCGCGCTGGCCGTGCCGGAAGGTGACAGCACGATAGACATCGCCAATACCCTGATTGACTGGTGCAAAGCACGCGGTGAAGCGATTGTCGCCAGCCAGGACTGGCATCCGGCGGACCACGGCAGTTTTGCCAGTCAGCATGATGCCGAACCTTATACGCAGGGCGAGCTGGACGGTTTAGCGCAAACCTGGTGGCCGGATCACTGCGTACAGGAGAGCGAAGGCGCCGCCCTGCATCCGTTGTTAAAACAAAAAGCGATCGACGCGGTGTTTCATAAAGGCGAAAACCCGAAAATAGACAGCTACAGCGCTTTTTTTGACAACGGCCACCGAAACAAAACCGGCCTTGATGTCTGGTTGCGCCATCATGAAATCACGGAACTGATCGTGATGGGGCTGGCGACAGACTACTGCGTCAAGTTCACTGTGCTGGACGCGCTGCAACTGGGTTATGCCGTCAGCGTGATCACCGATGGCTGTCGCGGTGTGAACATTCAACCTCAGGACAGCGCGCAGGCGTTTATGGATATGGCGTCGGAAGGCGCCACACTGTATACGCTGGCAGACTGGCAGGAAACCCACGCCTGATTGATCCTCTGCCCGGCACCTCCTGCCGGGCATTTTCCGCATGATGACAATAAGTTGAACCTCACTCGCAGTTTTGTTGCCCCTTCGTTGCTATTCTGATCCGGTTGTTTTTTTCGCCACGCCATTTCCGTGGCGTGTTGGTTTTTAAAAATTGTCAAAGAGGAAACAGTATGAAACTTTTGCCATTGCTGGCAGCATTACCCCTGCTCTGCGCTTCCCATGCCTTTGCCGCGCCCCTGATCTCTGTCGGCTATTTTAACGGTGGCGGCGACGTCACAGCCGGTCCCGGCGGCGATATCGATAAGCTTGATGTCCGCCAGATCACCCATCTCAACTATTCATTCGGCCTGATTTACAACAATGAGAAAGACGAAACCAACGACGCGCTGAAAGATCCGACTAAGCTGCATCAGCTCTGGTTGTCTCCGAAAGTGCAGGCCGATCTGCAAAAGGTTCCTGAATTACGTAAGCAGAATCCAAATCTGAAAGTCCTGCTGTCGGTCGGTGGCTGGGGCGCGCGTGGCTTCTCCGGCGCGGCGGATAACAAAGAGAGTCGCGCGACCTTCATTCGCTCCGTTCAGGACGTCATGGAACGCTATGGCCTTGATGGCATCGACCTTGACTGGGAGTATCCGGTTAACGGAGCCTGGGGTCTGGTGGATAAGCAACCAGCGGATCGTGATAACTTCACTGCTCTGCTGAAAGAACTGCGTCAGGCGCTGGGTGATAACAAACTGGTGACTATTGCTGTCGGTGCGAATGCGGAAAGTCCGAAAAGCTGGGTTGACGTGAAGGCCATTGCGCCGGTGCTGAACTACATCAATCTGATGACTTACGACATGGCGTACGGCACGCAATATTTCAACTCGAACCTGTATGATTCCAGCGCCTGGCCGACGGTTGCCGCAGCAGACAAATACAGCGCTGATTTCGTGGTCAACAACTATCTGGCCGCCGGACTCAAGCCGGAACAGATGAACCTGGGGATCGGGTTTTATGGCCGGGTACCCAAACGCGCCGTTGAGCCAGGAATCGACTGGACGAAAGCAGATGCGCAGAATAATCCGGTGACCAAACCCTATTTTGGCGAGGCAGAAAAAGCATTGTTCAGCTCGCTCGGTTATCACCTCGATAAAGACACTTACGTGAAGTACAACGATATCGTCAGCAAGCTGATTAACGATCCACAAAAACGCTTTACTGAGCACTGGGACGATCAGGCCAAAATGCCGTGGTTGTCAGTGAAATCTGCCAGCGGCGAACCATTGTTTGCGTTGTCATATGAGAACCCGCGTTCTGTAGACCTCAAGGCGCAGTACATCAAGGAGAAAGGTTTAGGCGGCGCGATGTTCTGGGAGTATGGCGCAGACGACAAAAACCAACTGGCGAAACAGCTGGCGACATCGTTAGGCATTAAGCACTAAGAGAGAGGCTGTCGGGCGGGCGCGATGCCTGCCCGACACATAAACAAATTACTGCATTTTAAGCGTGGCGATGGACTTCGGCGCGATGCCAAAATCTTCTTTCAGCTGCTGCTTGTTCTTCATCACCATCTGACCCTGGGTGTCGATGGTCATGTGCTGCGCGTCGGTGTTATGCCGCGCCTGCCACAGCATCACCAGTTGCAGACTGTTCTCTTTCTGCTCTGGCGTCAACGCCACACCGTCCGGCCATTTTCCGAGCTCGACCGCCGTTACCAGACGCTGATAAATTTCCGGCGTCATTACGCTGATCATTTCATCAACATTCATTACGTTTTCCGCTCCTGTGGAATAATTTGCTGAATCGTTTTTTCAGCCCTTCGTTTTGTCGCCATTTTCGTCGTCGGTGAAGCTCAGCGAGGCCGAATTCACACAATAGCGCTCACCGGTTGGCTGCGGACCATCCGGGAAAACATGCCCGAGGTGGGCATCGCAATTGCCGCAACGAATTTCAATGCGCTGCATCCCGTGCGAGTAGTCGTTCAGATAACGAATGGCTTCGTCACTGACGGGCTCATAAAAGCTCGGCCAGCCGCAGCCCGAATCGTACTTGCTTTGCGAGGTAAACAGCGGTGCATCGCACACCAGACAGTGGTAGACGCCATCGCGTTTGTTATGCAGGAGTTGTCCGGTAAAAGGCGGTTCAGTACCGTGATTCTGTGTCACGTAGAACTGCATTTCACTCAGGTCTTTTTTCAGTTCTTCCGGGGTTTTTTGATTCGCCATGGGCTCACATCTCGCGGTTGAAACAGACATCACATAGACCGATTCTAACAAAACATTAACACTGAGGCGTAGACTTTTGTTCTAAACTTAGACGGTGTAAATGCGCGGCCGGGTAATTGTGAGATAGTTCACATTTTTATCTCTCTGGCCCTTTAAAATTCCGGGCGCAGCCCCCATATGGTTGCAAGCTCATAGGAAGAGTGAGGCGAGTCAGTCGTTCAAAGGTTATTCAGAGGATTGATTTGTCGCAATGATTGACACGATTCCGCTTGACGCTGCGTAAGGTTTTTGTAATTTTACAGGCAACCTTTTATTCACTAACAAATAGCTGGTGGAATATATGACTATCAAAGTAGGTATCAACGGTTTTGGCCGTATCGGTCGCATTGTTTTCCGTGCTGCTCAGAAACGTTCTGACATCGAGATCGTAGCAATCAACGACCTGTTAGACGCTGACTACATGGCTTACATGCTGAAATATGACTCCACTCACGGCCGTTTTGACGGTACCGTTGAAGTGAAAGACGGTCATCTGATCGTAAACGGTAAAAAAATCCGTGTTACCGCTGAACGCGATCCGGCTAACCTGAAGTGGAACGAAGTCGGTGTTGACGTTGTTGCTGAAGCAACCGGTATCTTCCTGACCGACGAAACCGCACGTAAACACATCACCGCTGGCGCGAAAAAAGTCGTTCTGACTGGCCCGTCCAAAGACAACACCCCGATGTTCGTACGTGGTGCTAACTTTGAGAAATATGCTGGCCAGGACATCGTTTCCAACGCATCCTGCACCACCAACTGCCTGGCACCGCTGGCTAAAGTTATCAACGACAACTTCGGCATCATCGAAGGTCTGATGACCACCGTTCACGCAACTACCGCGACGCAGAAAACCGTTGACGGCCCGTCTCACAAAGACTGGCGCGGTGGCCGTGGCGCGGCTCAGAACATCATCCCGTCTTCTACCGGTGCTGCTAAAGCTGTAGGTAAAGTTCTGCCGGAACTGAACGGCAAACTGACCGGTATGGCGTTCCGCGTTCCGACGCCGAACGTATCCGTTGTTGACCTGACTGTTCGTCTGGAAAAAGCAGCTTCCTACGAAGACATCAAGAAAGCCATCAAAGCCGCTTCTGAAGGCCCGATGAAAGGCGTTCTGGGTTACACCGAAGACGACGTTGTTTCTACCGATTTCAACGGCGAAGTTTGCACTTCCGTGTTCGATGCCAAAGCGGGTATCGCACTGAACGATAACTTTGTGAAACTGGTTTCCTGGTACGACAACGAAACTGGCTACTCCAACAAAGTTCTGGATCTGATCGCTCACATCTCCAAATAAGTTGAGATGAGAAACTGATCTATAAAGGCGACCTCGGTCGCCTTTTTTTTTGTGGCTAACGAAGGATTGCACCATGATTAATAAAATTTTTGCTCTCCCGGTTGTTGAACAGCTTACCCCTGTCCTTTCTCGTCGCCAGCTTGATGAGCTGGAGCTTGTCGTCGTCGATCACCCGCTGGCTAAAGCCTCGCTGGCGTTACAGGGCGCGCATCTGCTCTCCTGGAAACCGGTGGGTGAACAAGAAGTGCTGTGGCTCAGTAACAACACGCCGTTCAAGGATGGCGTCGCGTTACGTGGCGGCGTGCCGATTTGCTGGCCATGGTTTGGTCCGGCCGCACAGCAGGGACTGCCTGCGCACGGTTTTGCCCGCAATCTGCCGTGGACGCTGAAAGCCCATAATGAAGACGATAATGGCGTGGTGCTGACGTTTGAATTGCAGAGCAGCGACGCCACCCGCAAATTCTGGCCGCATGAATTCACCCTCTACGCGCGTTTCAAACTGGGTAAAACCTGTGAGATCGAGCTGGAAGCACATGGTGATTTCGAAACCACCTCTGCCCTGCACACCTATTTTAACGTCGGCGACATCGCGGCGGTGAAAGTCACCGGGCTGGGCGATCGCTTCATCGACAAGGTCAATAACGCGCAGGAAGACGCCCTCACCGACGGCGTGCAGACCTTCCCGGACCGCACCGACCGTGTGTACATGAATGCCGAAGGATGCAGCGTCATCCATGATAGCGCACTTGCGCGCCGCATCAACGTCATCCATAGCCACAATAGTGACGTGGTCGGCTGGAACCCGGGCCCTGCACTCTCTGTCAGCATGGGTGACATGCCGGACGACGGTTATAAAACGTTCGTCTGTGTAGAAACCGCCTGCGCCAGCAAAACCCAGAAAGCGCAGGAAGACAAACCAACTCGTCTGGCGCAGACCATTCAGGTCAATCGCTAACCGCAGAAAATGGCCGGATGAATATACGCACCGGCCATTTTACAGTAAGCCATTTCTTAGCAAAGTTATGTCTGTTTAAAACCGTGTATGAATCTTTCTGCAATAACGTAAAATTGCGAGCCTTTTTCCAGTTCAGAAATATAAACCGTCTGCATTTCAGTTTTACCCGCCTTCGTACTTTCTAAAGACCATCATTTATGTATTATTTTCCCGGCATGTCGTTATTTGGCATCGCTTATTAGAGAAATATCAATAGTAATAGTCATTAAATGGGATCCGAAGTTTTCCCTTATGTCCTGTGCGCAGTACTAACTTGTCTGTTCTTCACCGAATCGTGCAGCTGCAGATAACACAGGCTTACAAAGGAGTGGGTATGAATTCAATTCGATTACTTGTTGTCTCGCTACTTATCGGTGCGATGTCGTTGACCTCAGCGGTAAGAGCGCAGGCGCCAACTGACGAGAGTCAGCTTTATAACGCCTGGAGTTATTTACTCGGGCGCGCGTTGATTATCCGTCAGGAAAATACCGATATGCGCGAGCCGGGAATGAATTATAACGTCATTAAATATTATAATTCCCCCAGTAGTACTGCATTCGTTAATCCTAATTTTGATGTCAACTATCTGGAATCGTGGATTGCGATTGATGATAGCTCAGCTGTACTGCTCTCTGTGCCGGAAATTAAAGATCGTTACTACACCATTCAATTATTAAATGAATGGGGAGATAATATTACCAATATAAATAACAGAGTTTATCCGAATCATCCATCCGGTGTATTTGCGTTGATTACTGCTCATAGCAACGTCAAATTACCGGAAGGCGTGGTTCCTGTCATATTACCCACCCATAAAGCGAAACTGATGGGTCGTATTGAGCTGAAAGACACGCCGGAAGAAGCGACGAAACTGCTGCAGGCAGTCACCCTGTCTGTCACCGGAACGCCGCGTATCGAACTACCACCGGCGATCCCTGACTTCACCAATGGCAAACTGCCGGGTGTCGCGCTGTTTGATAACGCCGAGGCTATCCTGCAAAGCGCACCCGATTACACCCCTGTCGCCGCCGGGTTACAGCAAAGCGTCCGCGATATTGCGCAGCAAGTGCATGCCAGCAGCCAGTACCGCCAGCAAACGGACAACATCCTGACCCAACGCGTTATTCCGGCATTCATGCAGGAAGCGCACACCGGAATCGCCACCCTGAAAAACAACTGGCTTGGCGGGCACAGAGAAGGTCGCGGTTATAACGGACATTATGGTACCGACTACCGCATGCGTACCTCGCTTAACCTGCTCGGGATCTGGGCTAACAGCCCTGGTGAAGCGGTTTATTACCTGGCATCGAAAGACAGTAACGGTCAGTCGCTGAACGGCAACGGTTTTTATCGTCTGCATTTCCCGGCTAATGCATTACCGGAGACGATGGCAAAAGCGTTCTGGTCAATCATCATGGTCAGCATTCCTGACTACCAGGTTATTCCGAATCCACTTAAGCGCTACAACTTCAACAATTATTCCGGGCTGAAAAAGAACAGCGATGGGTCGCTGGATATCGTCATCGGCCCTCGCCCGCCGAAACACTTCCCGGAAAGCAACTGGCTGCCTTCCGCGCCCGACCATGCGTTCGCCTTCACCTTCCGGGCTTACGTTCCTGAAGCGGACGTCGCCGCAGGCGATCGTTTCCCTCCGGTGGTAACACCTGTCAATGAAAACCAGTTCTAAGGGAGAACACATGAAAACAAAACCGATAGCACTTGCGGTGAGCATGGTATTACTGGCGGCGGGTTTTAGCGCCAGCGCGTCAACCAGCACGACCACCACCCCCGCGACAGTAGAAAGCATGAATGTCAGCGCCGCCTGGCTTGACCTTGCAGTGAAAGATACCTGGATGTGGGCCTGGCCGATGATCAACCTCTATCAACGCCGTCTGGCCTTCAGCCATCTGCCCGAAGCGGGACTGCTTGGCGGCACGGTACCGGCCGGCCCGCCGAATACGCTGTCTATGCTGGACGATTACATCAAGCCTGACGAGCGCCAGGTAGCGTGCCCGAATCAGGATGTGGTGTATGGTTTCGCCTCGCTGGCGTTGGATAAATCCCCGATGGTGGTGCAAATCCCCGATTTTGGCAGCCGCTTCTGGGTCTTCCAGGCTGTTGACCTGCGTACAGACAGCTTTAGCAGCCTCGGCAGACAATATGGCACCAGACCGGGTTTCTATTTGCTGGTCGGGCCTGACTGGCAAGGCACCGTCCCGCCGGGGATCAGGAAAGTATTTCGCGCCACCAGTAACACGGCAGTGTTGATCCCGCGGGTATTCCAGGCAGATACGCCTGAGGATAAAAAGGCGGTGAAGGCACTGATCTCCGGTATCAACCTCTACCCGCTCGCGAACTACACCGGCAAACCGCAGCCGCGCGATTGGGGCGCACTCAAACAGTATCCCGCTGAACATAAAACAGAAGGCGAAACCCGTTGGGTAACGCCAGAAAACTTCTGGAAGCTACTACCGGAAGTGCTGAACGACGTACGGCCGATGGCAGGTGAAGAGGCGCAGTACGCCAAAGCGAAACAATTGCTTGAGCTGTACCAAACGCCGCGCTATCGCCACCTGATAGATGCGGCAACGCAGGACGCCGAGCGCGAACTCACCCAGCCGCTACTGGCGTTCCATTTAGCCGGAAGACCCGCAGGGAATTACTGGAGCGCCAACATCAACGGCGCACAGTTTGGATTTGATTTCTTCACCCGTACCGCCTCCGCCCGCGCATTCATTTTCGTGAATAAACCCGAGGAGACACAGTATTTCGTGCAGGACTTTGACAAAAACGGCACGCTGCTTGATGGAAAATCGCGCTATACCCTGACCTTCCCCGCCGGGCAAACACCACCAGTTGCCGGGTTCTGGTCCCTGACGGTCTATAACCCGCATCACTTTTTTGTTGAGAACAGCATCAACCGTTATGCGCTGGGGACGCGCAACAAAGACCTTCGTTATAACGACGATGGCTCGCTGACCCTCTATCTTCAATCTGACTCTCCAGGTAAAGACCGGGAAACCAACTGGCTGCCCACGCCACAGAAAGGTGCGTTTTCATTAATGATCCGCGCCTATGACCCTAAGCAGGATATTTTGCAGCACCGCTGGCAGCCACCCGCCGTGGAGCCAAAACCATAACCTACCCGCTCTGGTAATGACCTTACCAGAGCGTCATCGTTTATCTGATACTGGGGTATACCTATCATGACCCGTAAATGGCCTGCCCTTTGTTGGCTGACGCTTTCTGCTGCCCTGTCTTCACCGCTGGCGCTTGCAGACAACGCACGTGACTGGCAAGCACTGCCCACCGATCTCGACATGGTTTTTGCTTATTACAGCAACATTAACGCCTCAACCGCCATCAATACTGCACTACCCTTTGACGGTGTGAATACCGATGCCGATCTGTTCGTTCTGCGTTACGCCCATACGTTCTCTATTGACGGGCGATTATCGGCGATACAAATCATTCAGCCATATGCCAATGTATCGGCGTCTCTGAATGATGCCGAGTGGCTGACTGGCTCAAGGGGCACCAGCAACCTCGCTGACACACAAATTCTTTTTGTGCACAATCTGACGGGCGGCCCGGCGCTGAGTAAAGAGGCGTTTCGCCAATGGACACCGGAACCTTTTATTACCGCCGCGTTCTGGGTGACCGTGCCCACTGGCAGTTATGACAGGAATAAAAATATCAACACGGGTGCTAATCGCTGGGCGTTTCGCCCGGAGCTGGCGAGCGGTTACCCGCTGGGGCCCTTCTGGTTTGAGTTGAATACCTGGGCCACGTTCTATACCGACAATAACGACTATCACGGCGATCAGACGCTGTCGCAGCGGCCGCAGTATGCTGCCGAAGGGCATATCAGCTATACCTTCTCCCCGGCGCTGTGGGTTTCGGCAGACGGAACCTGGGCGGGTGGCGGTGAAACGACAGTCAACAGCGATGTGCAGAATAACCAGCAGCAAAGCACATCGCTGGGTGCCTCGCTCGGCTTTATGCTGACGCCCCATTTTGGCGGTATGGTCTCGTGGTTAAGAACCGTTGAGCATCGCAGCTATACAACGCCTGACGTGGATAACTGGACGTTCCGGATCCAGTACGCCTGGTAGCCTGCACTATGAAAAAGCAAACAAGGCGCAAGCGCCCTGTTTTGATGCACGTTGTGCACAACCATCGTGCAATATCAGAAGGAGTAAGTGATCCCGGTGGAGATGAGACCGCTCCAGGATTTATCCACCATCGGGCTGTCGGTGATTTCGTCAGACAGGCGGGTGTAACGGGCAAGACCGTAAACGCTCCAGTCGCCGAGGAAATTGTAGTTCGCCGACAATTCCAGATACGGGTTCCAGCTACTGTCCGGGTCATAGCTGCGCATGCCGCTCTTACGCGACTCACGCTGTGAAACGCCGTAGTAGTATTCATTCTGGTTGTCGCTTGCCCACTCAACGCCAATGCCCGGCGTCAGTGTGAGCGCGCCGTTGGTATAGCGGTACAGCCAGGCTACATCCCAGGTGATGCCGTTGCTCTTATCCAGTGTATCGCCAGCGAGCGTGGTGCGCAGGAAACCGTATTCGGTGTTATGAACGTAAGAAAGACCGGCCATCATGGTGGACTGACGGCGATCCAGTTTACGCATCTGGTTATTATCGCTGTCGCCGGGCTTGAAGTATTGAGGCGCCCAATAAGCGGTAACAGACAGTTTGTCGTTGGTGTCATTCCACAGGTAGTAACCACCACCCAGGCCACGGAACCAGAAGTTATCCCCTTCATAGGTAACAACGGGTATCGGGTAGACATCGGCATCATATTGTTTGTAAGGGTGCTCAACGACACCAACACCAGCACCCAGCGTGAATTTTCCTTCAGCTTGCACAGCGGTGGCGGAGGTCGTAATGAGAACGCCCAGCGCTAAAAGTTTTAGTTTAGTCACAATCCATTATCCTGTTGTCTAATTCTAAGCGGCAAAAAAGTGTAACCGTCTGGCCTTCTGAGCTCAATTCTTTTACTTTCATTTATATTAATAAACTGCTTAAAGTGGCATTTTCAGATGACACTCTTTTGACCGTTCGATGAACCTCAGATGAATGCTGGTCATATCGTGTTAATAACCAGTAACTATTTTCGGATGAGTCATTGATATGTCATTGAAATTAATTTTTGGCACCATGCAAGTTTCGCAAATGCCATCTACGCTTAATTTCAGAAGGTGTAATTGCCGGGCACGTTAAGCTGGGCGTACCAGCAACCTGGCACAAGGGTTGCTGGATCATCAGTGAACGGCGTTGTGCTTACCTCTTCCGGGAGCCTCCATTATTCATACGAACGGCTCTTAACCTGTGCTAAAAAACGAAAGGACGGCATGCCATGAATATATTCGATCACTATCGCCAGCGCTATGAAGCTGCCAAGGACGAAGAGTTCACACTGCAGGAATTTCTTACCATTTGCCGGCAAGATCGCAGTGCCTATGCCAACGCGGCAGAACGGCTATTGATGGCTATCGGTGAGCCTGTCATGGTCGATACTGCTCAGGAACCACGGCTATCCCGTCTCTTTTCGAACCGGGTTATCGCACGCTACCCGGCGTTTGAAGAGTTCTATGGTATGGAAGAAGCCATCGAACAAATTGTGTCTTACCTGAAGCACGCGGCTCAGGGGCTGGAGGAGAAGAAACAGATCCTCTATCTGCTGGGGCCAGTGGGCGGCGGTAAATCCTCGCTTGCCGAACGGCTGAAATCACTGATGCAGCGTGTACCGATTTATGTGCTGAGCGCTAATGGTGAGCGCAGCCCGGTCAATGACCACCCGTTCTGTCTGTTTAATCCGCAGGAAGATGCGCAGATTCTGGACAAAGAGTACGGCATTCCTGGCCGCTATCTCGGCACAATCATGTCGCCGTGGGCGGCGAAACGACTGCATGAATTCGGCGGCGACATCACCAAATTCCGTGTGGTCAAAGTCAGACCGTCCATTCTCGAACAGATTGCCATCGCCAAAACAGAACCGGGCGATGAGAACAACCAGGATATCTCTGCGCTGGTCGGTAAAGTCGACATCCGTAAACTGGAACATTACGCGCAGAACGACCCGGATGCCTATGGTTACTCCGGCGCTCTGTGCCGAGCCAACCAGGGGATCATGGAATTCGTCGAGATGTTTAAAGCGCCTATCAAGGTGCTCCACCCGCTGCTGACAGCGACCCAGGAAGGGAACTACAACGGGACGGAAGGCATCTCAGCCCTGCCGTTTAACGGCATTATTCTCGCGCACTCGAACGAATCTGAGTGGGTGACCTTCCGTAACAACAAAAACAACGAGGCGTTCCTTGACCGTGTGTACATTGTTAAGGTGCCTTACTGCCTGCGGATCTCTGAAGAGATCAAAATCTACGAGAAACTGCTTAATCACAGTGAGCTGACCCATGCGCCCTGCGCGCCGGGCACACTGGAAACGCTGTCGCGCTTCTCCATCCTTTCGCGTCTGAAAGAGCCGGAAAACTCAAGCATCTACTCGAAGATGCGCGTCTATGACGGTGAAAGCCTGAAAGACACCGACCCGAAAGCCAAGTCTTATCAGGAGTACCGCGATTACGCCGGAGTAGATGAAGGCATGAACGGGCTGTCGACGCGTTTCGCCTTTAAAATCCTTTCTCGTGTCTTCAACTTCGATCATGCGGAAGTGGCGGCCAACCCGGTACATCTGTTCTACGTACTGGAGCAGCAGATTGAACGCGAGCAGTTCCCGCAGGAGCAGGCGGAACGCTATCTCGAATTCCTCAAAGGTTATCTGATCCCGAAATATGCCGAGTTTATTGGCAAAGAGATACAGACCGCCTACCTGGAATCCTACTCCGAGTACGGGCAGAACATTTTTGACCGTTATGTCACGTACGCGGACTTCTGGATCCAGGATCAGGAATACCGCGACCCGGATACCGGTCAGTTGTTTGACCGTGAATCCCTGAACGCGGAACTGGAGAAAATCGAGAAACCGGCGGGGATCAGCAACCCGAAAGACTTCCGTAATGAAATCGTCAATTTTGTACTGCGTGCCAGAGCGAACAACAACGGACGTAACCCGAACTGGACCAGCTACGAGAAGCTTCGTACGGTCATTGAGAAGAAAATGTTCTCTAACACCGAAGAGCTGTTGCCGGTAATTTCCTTCAACGCCAAAACCTCAACCGACGAGCAGAAAAAGCACGATGATTTCGTCGACCGGATGATGGAGAAAGGCTATACCCGTAAGCAGGTGCGTCTGCTGTGCGAATGGTATCTCCGCGTACGTAAATCGTCATAACAGTAACACCCGGTAGGCCGGATTAGCGGAGCACCATCCGGCATTACCAGGAACTGCGTATGGTTGGCAAAAGCAGTACGGGGGGCCTATGACCTGGTTTATTGACCGGCGCCTGAACGGTAAAAACAAAAGCGCGGTGAACCGCCAGCGCTTCCTGCGCCGTTATAAAGCGCAAATCAAGCAGTCGATTTCAGAGGCCATCAACAAACGGTCAGTGACTGATATCGACAGCGGCGAGTCCGTTTCCATTCCAACGGATGATATTAACGAGCCCATGTTTCATCAGGGTCGTGGCGGGCTGCGCCATCGTGTGCATCCCGGCAACGACCATTTTGTCCAGAATGATCGCATTGAGCGTCCGCAGGGCGGCGGCGCGGGTTCCGGCGGCGGACAAGGCCAGGCCAGCCCTGACGGGGAAGGTCAGGACGAGTTCGTCTTTCAGATTTCCAAAGACGAGTACCTGGATTTGCTGTTCGAAGATCTGGCGCTACCGAATCTGAAGAAAAACCAGCAGCAACAATTGAATGAGTTCAAAACACACCGGGCCGGGTTCACCTCTAACGGCGTGCCCGCCAACATCAGCGTGGTACGCTCGTTGCAGAACTCACTGGCGCGTCGTACCGCAATGACCGCCGGTAAACGTCGCGAACTGCGCGAACTGGAAGCGAGTCTTGATGTCGTCAGCCACAGCGAACCGGCGCAATTGCTTGAGGAGGAGCGCCTGCGCAAAGAGATCGCCGAATTACGGGCGAAAATCGAACGCGTGCCGTTTATCGACACCTTTGACCTGCGTTACAAGAACTACGAGAAACGTCCGGAACCGTCGAGTCAGGCGGTGATGTTTTGCCTGATGGACGTCTCTGGCTCGATGGATCAGGCCACCAAGGATATGGCGAAACGGTTTTATATCCTGCTCTATCTGTTCCTGAGCCGGACCTATAAAAACGTCGACGTTGTTTATATCCGCCACCATACCCAGGCCAAAGAGGTGGACGAGCATGAGTTCTTCTACTCGCAAGAAACCGGCGGCACGATTGTCTCCAGCGCCCTGAAACTAATGGATGACGTGGTGAAAGAGCGCTACGACCCGGCACAATGGAACATCTATGCAGCGCAGGCGTCGGATGGTGACAACTGGGCGGATGACTCCCCGCTGTGCCATGAAATTCTGGCGAAAAAACTGCTACCGGTGGTGCGGTATTACAGTTACATCGAAATCACCCGTCGGGCACACCAGACGCTGTGGCGGGAGTATGAGCATCTGCAGGCGACGTTCGAAAACTTTGCCATGCAGCACATCCGCGATCAGGAAGATATCTACCCCGTCTTCCGGGAACTGTTCCAGAAACAGGGTACTGAAAAATAACCCCTTCATCGCTGCCTTCCCGCAGGGCAGCGATGTTGTTCCCCCTCTCCGCCTGCAGTAAAGTATCCTGATGATGTTCTTATCAAGGAGAAACCGGTGACAGAGCTTGAAGATCGCAATATCCATCAGCAAATCCTCGACTTACTGCAAAACGGGAACGCGCAGTTTCGCGTGGTGGCGCATGAGGCCGTCGGGAAGTGTGAAGCCGTTTCGGCGATCCGCGGAACCGCGTTAGGCCAGGGGGCTAAAGCGCTGGTGTGTAAAGTGAAGGGAAACGGCGTGAATCAACACGTGCTGGCGATTCTGGCGGCCGATCAGCACGCTGACCTGGCACGACTGGCGCAGCATCTGGGTGGGCTGAAAGCGTCGCTGGCGAGTCCGGTGGAAGTGGATGCCCTGACAGCCTGCGAATTTGGCGCGATTCCCCCGTTCAGCTTTCATCCGTCGCTGAAACTGGTGGCCGATCCGCTGCTGTTCTCGCGTTTCGATGAAATTGCGTTTAACGCAGGGCTGCTGGAAAAATCAATTATTCTGAACACGAACGACTACCTGCGAATCGCTCGCCCGGAACTGGTGGACTTTCGGCGCGACAATCGTCAATAGCCTTCCAGTCGCTCCAGCCACAGTACTGACATAACGAGGGTCATCATGATCGCCAGAAAACTGACGGTGATGATCATCGTTTCAACCCACATCGGATCGTTCACGGTATTTACCTCGTACAGCCTGCTCTTTAGGAAATCCTTACACAATATAATGTCACTTTGATGACACAGACCAGCAATTTTTGTCCGTCTTGTGATGACACGTGCATTTGCCCAAACCGCAGCAACACTGCGAAAAATCACTGCCTGATGGCCCGTTTGCGCGTAAAGTAAGCGGGCTAATGTTTATATTGCAGGGATTTTTCGCATGTTTGACGCCACACTATTGATGCTTCTGGGGCTCGCCGCACTGGGATGTATCAGTCACAACACCACCGTTGCCGTCTCCATTCTGGTACTGATCATCGTCCGCGTGACGCCCCTCAACACCTTTTTTCCATGGATTGAAAAACAGGGGCTTTCCCTTGGGATTATCATTCTGACTATCGGCGTCATGGCGCCAATCGCCAGCGGCTCATTGCCGCCCTCCACACTGCTGCATTCGTTTGTTAACTGGAAATCACTGGTGGCGATCGCAATCGGCGTGCTGGTCTCGTGGCTTGGCGGGCGCGGCGTGACGCTGATGAGCGCGCAGCCTCATCTGGTGGCTGGTTTACTGGTGGGAACGGTGCTTGGCGTGGCGCTTTTTCGCGGTGTACCGGTCGGGCCGCTGATTGCCGCCGGTCTGGTGTCGCTGATCCTCGGAAAATCATGATCCGGGATCCAGCTCTGCGATATACGCTTTCGGCGTCTTACCGAGCACTTTTTTGAACATCGTGATAAACGCGGTGGTGGAATCGTAACCCAGCGCGTGCGCCACCTGTTGCACGGCCTGCCCACGAATCAACAGTTGCAACGCCAGAATCAATTGTAAACGGTGACGCCAGCGCAAAAAGCTCAGCCCGGTCTCCTTCACCACCAGCCGGGCAAGGCTGCGTTCGCTCATGGCAAAATGGCTTGCCCACTGGCCTAAGGTTTGCCAGCGATCCGGCGCCGTTGCCATGGTCTCGGTCATCTCGCGAATTTTTGGGTGCGATGAAACCGGCAACTGCAAATGCTGCTGCGGTTGCTGCGGGAGTTGATCGAACAGCACCTGTACCAGTCGTCCGGTTTCCGCAGTCTGTGACGCGAGGCCGGTACGTTCTGATAACGTCAGTATAAGCTCCCGTACCAGCGGTGAGATTTTCAGCGTGCAGCAGTGGTCAGGCATTTGCGCCGCGCCAGGCTCGATAAACAAAAAGCAGACCCGCGCGCCTGGCGTCGCCCGGTTGCTGTGCGGAATCTGGCCGGGAACCCACACCGCATACTGCGGTGGTACCATCCACATGGCGTTGTCCACTTCACAGGTCAGGGCACCGTGCAATGCGAGGATCAGTTGCCCTTTGCGGTGCTGGTGGCGCGGAATAGTCTGTTCGTCTTCAACGACGCGAATGCGAAACGCCACCGCCGCATCGTGCTGGCTGTCGGGGGCGTAACCATCCAGTCCCAGTCCGTACATTATCTTGTCCGAATTTAGCGATAATCTGTCATTTTAGCTTGATTTAATCACAGACGAAAACCGCTATCGTGTCGTCACTTTTTCGGAACTGAGAATATTATGTCTGTTTCTGTTACTACGTCCGGCCGTCAGTCTCTGTTGCTTATCGCCGGCATTCTCCTGATTGCCACGACACTACGCGTCACCTTTACCGGTGCGGCACCGTTGCTTGACAGTATTCGCGCGGAATACGGCCTGACGACTGCGCAGACCGGGTTGTTAACCACCCTGCCGCTGCTGGCCTTTGGTCTGGTTTCACCGCTGGCGGCAGGCGTCGCCCGCCGCGTTGGCATAGAGCGCAGTCTGTTTGCTGCCCTGCTGTTGATTTGTGCCGGGATCGCGGTGCGGTCATTCCCCTCGCCTGTCTTGCTGTTTGCGGGCACGGCGATCATCGGCTGTGGCATCGCGCTCGGTAACGTATTGCTGCCGGGCCTCATCAAGCGTGATTTTTCGCAGCACGTCGCCCGACTCACCGGCGCCTATTCCCTGACGATGGGTGGCGCAGCAGCGCTCGGTTCCGCGCTGGTCGTCCCGCTGGCACTGCATGGGTTCGGCTGGCGCGGCGCGTTATTGATGCTGATGTTTTTCCCGCTGCTGGCATTGCTGCTCTGGCTGCCGCAGTGGCGAAATCATCAGACTTCTGCGGTTACCGGTTCACGTTCGCTGCACAATCGCGGCATCTGGCGCTCGGCGCTGGCCTGGCAGGTGACGCTGTTTCTCGGTCTGAATTCGCTGGTCTATTACGTGATTATCGGCTGGCTGCCGGCAATCCTCATCAGCCACGGTTACAGTGAATCGCAGGCCGGTTCCCTGCACGGCCTGTTACAACTGGCGACCGCCGCCCCCGGGCTTGCCATTCCGTTGATCCTGCACAAGCTGCGCGACCAGCGTGGCATCGCGGTGCTGGTGTCTCTGATGTGCGCCGTCAGCGCTGCCGGTTTCTGGTTGCTGCCGGATCAGGCCATTGCGTGGACGCTGCTTTTCGGTTTCGGGTCAGGTGCGACGATGATCCTCGGCCTGACGTTTATCGGCTTACGCGCCAGCTCCGCGCATCAGGCGGCAGCGCTTTCCGGGATGGCCCAATCGGTGGGATATTTGCTGGCGGCCTGTGGTCCGCCGTTGATGGGGAAAATTCATGACGCCAGCGGTGACTGGCACATTCCGCTGATTGCCGTGGCGCTGCTTGCCATCATCATGGCCTGCTTCGGTGCCTGCGCGGGGCGTGATCGGGAAATCCATTCCTGACAATGTCAATGCCCGGCGACAGCGTTCGCCGGGCAATACCGGTTACTGCGCGGCGGCGTGCAAAAACGCCTGCACCAGCGGCGCCGGACGCCCTTCCAGCGCATTACGCTCATGCTGGAACAGCGTCGCCACAAAGAAAGGATGCGTGGTTAGCTCAACCACACGGATATCGCCCTCTTCATCCCAGCCGGTCACCCGCAGCGGCTGATGTTCCAGCTCGCGGGCAAATGCCGGAGCGATCCCGTAATTGCAGTGATACCCTTCCTGAATGACATCACGACCATAGGCACGGTGAACGAGAGTATTACCGCGCAGCTCAATGGCGTCGGTTTTTTCCACCAGAGAACAGGCCAGCGCGTCGATCACCATTCGCCCGCTGCTGTCGGTCTCTGCATGCGCAGCGTCCGCCCATCCCATTACATTACGGGCATACTCAATAATCGCATGCTGGAAGCCGCCGCAGGTGCCAAGAAACGGAATGCTGTTCTCGCGCGCATAACGGATCGCGGTAAACGCCCCTTCCACGTTTTTATAGGGACTGCCCGGCACCACCCAAATCGCATCGTAACCGGCGAGATCGTCCGCCGAGGTTATCGCCGGGGTGTCCAGCCAGTCATACTGAACGACCTTGTCCAGCACAGCGGCTGCATCGTCGATAGCCAGCGGAATGGCCTGATGCGCGAGCACTGTGTCGCTATGGTCGCCGACGAGAGCAATGCGGAGTACTGGGTTGAGCGCGGTTTGTTCCATAAAAAGATCCTTGTGCCTGACAGTGTTTGGACGCAGGCGTAATACTGTCATATCTGCGGCGGATGGACTATCCTGGTATGCACGAACCGGGGAGATAAACGATGATCCAGTGCAAACGCGTTTATGATGAGTGGTTAGCCCACCTCAAATAAGCGGGCATCTTCTGGCAGAGTATCAGGCAATAACGGCATCAGATGTTCCGCGCGCACAAACGCGAACCCGCGCTGACCATCATTTGCGCAGACCGCGCCGGTCACCAGCCACAGCGGGCGTGGCGCATCAGCGGGCAGTTCTGTCATTACGCCGTTAACCGGGTTGAGCAACCGTTCTCCGGGCTGGCACAGCGCAAAAAGTTCTACTGATTTTCCGATGTTCGCCTGTCCGACGAGGGTACGCGCACCGATAATCATCGCCATGGTGCCTGGCCTGAGCTGAAACATACTTCTGATGCCGATCCTGATTTCAGATAAATCCGATCGAGAGTGTATCGCAGCAAACCCGCGAAGTCACTGGCCTCACGCGTTTTCGCCCCCGTAAATCTTCACGATTTCTTCATTTTAACTGCACTTTTGTCGCGTACGCTTTCCCTGTTCTCGAATGACCAGAGAACAGATCATTCCATAATCAATGAGTTTTGCCCCGTCTCCCCCGACGGGGCTTTTTTTTATCCCGCGCCGTGAATATATGAAATTTGTGGTTTTCATGTTTTACTATGTCTGAATCGTTTAAATTTTCAGCAATGCGTGTGCTGGTCAGGACCAGCATGCGGGAGTCGTCGCGGTAATGTCCGATATTATTCTTGCTCAGGTTTCACACAGTCTCTCTACAGAACAGTCGCTGGAAGGCCTTGTTCGCCAGCTACTGGAGATGCTGGCGATGGTGACCGATATGGAGACCACCTATCTCACCCGAATCGATATGGGGGCCGAACTGCAACATATTCAGTTCGCACGTAACAGCGGTGAAATGCAGGTGCCGGAAGGGTTCACGTTGCCCTGGGAACAGACACTCTGCAGACGGGCGATCCGGGATAATTGTTTTTATTCCGATGAGGTGGATGTCCGCTGGCAGGATTGCGATGCGGCGCGTGCCCTTGGGATCAAAACCTTATTCAGCACCCCGGTGCATCTTAACGACGGGTCGCTGTATGGCACATTATGTGCGACCAGTAAAACTCAGCACGATTTTACGCTGCGCGGCGAACATGTTCTGCACCTCTTCGCCGGGCTGATTGCCCGCCATATTGAGCGCGAATCGCTGGTTGCTCAGTTGCGTGAAGTTAATGCGGCGCTGAGAGCCTCCTCGTTTACCGACGAACTGACCGGGTTGCCGAATCGCCGCGCGCTGTTTGATCATCTGCCGACGCTGTTTTCCATCGCCAGCCATATGGAACACAAGGTAATTGTCGCGTTTATCGATCTCGATAATTTTAAAGCCATCAACGACCGTTACGGTCATCAGGCAGGGGATGAATTTCTCTGTCAGGTTGCCGCCAGACTGGCGGCCGTCAGAGCCGGCGATGATATTGTGGCGCGTCTTGGCGGCGACGAATTTCTGTTCGCCAGCATCAGCAAAACTGACGGGCCGCTGACTGGCGAGCGGCTGCAGCAAAAGCGCGAGGCGCTACGCGCGCATACGCGTGGCGAGTACGTTCTTCCCGGCGTGACGTTTACCTATCCGGGTGCCAGCATTGGGCTGGTGGCTGTTGACCCCGCAGCGACTGATGCCGAAACCGCCTTGCGTGCAGCAGATGATGCCATGTATCTGGATAAAAAAAGTCGCCGTCAGACGCTCTTTTTCAGCACCATGGAATGACGCTTCGGGTATGATAAGCGCGTTTTGTTAATAAGGAACGACGATGAAATTAGGCGTACTGTTTCCGGTGGCGATTTTCATTGCCGCCATTGTGTTTCTGACCTGGTTTTTTGTTGGCGGCTATGCCGCTCCCGGAGGCGCCTGATGCGTAAAACCACGCTTATCATGATAGTGATTGCTGTCGTCGCGGTTGCCGGAACACAACTGGGCTGGTGGTAAAGCTTGCTGCGTGAAGGCGTTCGGGTATTCCGTCGCCTTCAGCATCATTATTTCTCTTTCTGACTGTCGCTACCCAGCAGAATAAACCCGAAAGGAATGGAAATCAGGATTGTAAAGACGATGCTGTAAATACAAACCATTGCGCCCTGCAACACAAACATGCCGGTTGTCCATTCGGAATACGGTAGATTGTACTCTCTGACAACGCCCCCGAAGGTCGCTCTCCCGACAACGGCCACCGCCGCAATAAACGCAATCACCACAACAGCGATAAATTTCTTGCCATTTTTACTCTTCAGCCTTTCCAGAATCATCGCGCTTCCCTCCTCTGCGACTGGCGACGGTCATCATTGCGGCTAGTTGTAACACTAATGAAAAACATTTTGAAGGTTTAATGTTACATCGAGCCTTGCTGGCACATGGTGCGAAAAACTAAACGCAAATCTGACTTTTATTTGTCATACAAATGATTCATAATCTGTTCCGACATTCGATGTAAACATTCTTAGTTTCCCTGCCGCATCCGTGTGGCAGGTTTTTTTTGCCTCTCGCACTTTGCTGTGCATTATCCTCGCTAAAACAAAATCAATGCGATATGGTTAGAAGCTGAATTGTGCGTTATCAGACCCCGGAAATGGACAGCATCAACATGGATCAACTCACTCTCGCAGAAACCCGCATTCTCTTTTCTTCCTACGGCGAAGGGCTCCCGCCTAACGAACAAACATCGCCCTGTTATTGTGTCGTGCCCTGTTGCGGCACCGAAAAATTTATGGTGTTTGTGCATCGCAATAATTACTGGAACCTGGCGTATAACCGCCTGTTTTGCAGTAGCATGACCGCCACCATGGCCGCCATTCGCTATAACACGCAGATACGCGGCGTCTGATTTCCTTTATCCCCTGCAACCGTCCCGGAGAAAATATGACGCCGCAGATCTATCACGTTGATGCATTCACCGCCGAACCGTTTCGTGGCAATTCTGCTGGTGTCGTGCTGAATGCCGATGGGCTCAGTGAAGCGCAGATGCAACTCATCGCCCGCGAGTTGCGTCATTCGGAGACCGCGTTTTTGTTAAACAGCGATGACAGCGATGTCCGTATTCGCTACTTCACCCCTACCGTGGAAGTGCCAATCTGCGGCCACGCCACCGTAGCTGCGCATTATGTGCGCTCGAAAGTGCTTGGGTTGCGGAACTGCACGGTCTGGCAGACATCGCTGGCGGGCCGCCATCGGGTGGATATTCTTTCTGAGGGAGACGACCTGCGGGTGGCGCTGGAACAAGGTACGCCGACATTTGAGCCGCCGCTGGAGGGTGAAAATCGCGCCGCGATTATTGCCGCGCTTGGGCTCAATGAAGACGATATGCTGCCTGGGCTGCCAATTCAGGTGGCCTCGACAGGCCATTCGAAAGTGATGGTGCCGCTGAAGCCGGAGGTGGATATCGATGCGCTCAGCCCTGACCTTCCGGCGCTGTCGGCTATTAGCCAGCGAATCGGTTGTAATGGTTTTTTCCCGTTTCTTATCCGTCCCGGTAAAGCAGAAACCGACGGCAGGATGTTTTCCCCGGCAATCGGCATCGCCGAAGATCCGGTCACCGGCAACGCTAATGGTCCAATGGGCGCGTGGCTGGTGCATCACGGTCTGATGGCGCATGACGGAAAACGGCTGCATATCCACGGTCATCAGGGTCGCGCGATAGGTCGCAGCGGTGTGGTGGATATTAGCGTGACCATTCGCGATAACCAGCCAGAAAAAGTGACGATTTCAGGAACGGCAGTCATCTTATTTCACGCAGAACTGGCAATTAGCATGTAACGCCTGGGAATAAACAAAAAGGCCGCTACCGCGGCCAAATATCATAATGGATTTTTAAAATCGAAATAATCCATTAAGTCATGAGATTCTTCTTTATCCAGGGTGATTCGTTCTCCTGTTACAATCTGAATAACAAAGACTTCGTCGTGGCTAAGCCAGTCAATCTTCACGATATGTTCAGGATTAACGTATTGATTTTTATTAATTCGCCTTTGAATGATTTTCTTTTTCATTCTTATATCCCTGCGTTAACAATGAGCATCATTAATATAACAATTGATTTACGACTTTCAATCAAAAAATTAAAGGCACAATGCATAACATATTTTCATTGTGCATTATATTTGATATTTATTCTGATAAATGTGAAATGTGAATAACAAAAACACCGTATTTACTGTTTTAGATATTCGGATATTTATCGCGTTTATTAATTTGCACTTTTATCCGCGGGTGCCAACGGATACGCTATCGCCCAGTTGTAAATGGCCTTTGTCAGCGTCAGCGTGCCGGAAACATCGCCGTAGTGGCACGCCTGCCGCTCAAGGAAAAATGCCTGCAGATGTTCTGGCAGGCACTGCGCCCGGTAACGTAATAGCGTGCTGTGCCAGAACGGGGCTGGCAGCGGCGTGCTGGCATGGCGTACGCGTAACGCCTCTCCCCATGATGACGCTAAAAGCTGCGTGCAAAACTGCTGGCGCAGGGCAACAGATTTCTCATCAGGAATACCTGCCAGTAACAACTGACCGGGTAATGCCACCAGCCTGAGATTGCGAATGACCACCGTCGCCCCCTGATAAGCCGCCCAGAGTCGGAGCAACTCATCCGTTTGTGCGGGTAACGGCTCATCGGCACTCCAGAGGGGCTGCGTGATCGGCAGAAAGGTAAAATGGAAAGCCGCTTGTGGCATGACATCAGCCAGCGGGTCACCCCGGCTGATGTGCGCCAGTTCCTGCAACAGCATGATTATTTCCGCGCTCATTACGGGCTGGATCCCCGCACCGATGGCGAATTTATGCGGATCATAAGCGTTGCCCTGTTCCACCTGCTCGCTACCGCGCAGACGTTGCCAGACGCGTAATGTCCGTTCTGTTGTCGAATGGTAGAGCGCGTTCAGCCCGGCAGCGTTCATTTCAGCCCCCTCAGTTCTGATTATTGTGATCGTGCATAACGCCCAGGCGGCAACCCGACATGTCGGCTGAACGCCACGCTGAACGCGCTTGTCGAGCCGTAGCCTGTCCGTTCCGCAACCGCAGCGACGGAGAGTTCTTTGCCGCGAAGTAAATCTTTCGCGATTTTCATGCGCCAGGCAAGCAGGTATTCCATCGGCGCCATCCCTACCCTGCGCGTGAAGCGTGCAAAGAAGACGGAGCGAGATAAGGCGGCAAATTTCGCCAGTTCATCAATAGTCCAGGCATGCTCAATGCGCGCATGCATCTGTTTCAACGCGCGGGCCAACCGTTCATCCGCTAAACCCTGTAATAACCCCGGGGGGGCGCTACCGGTGGCCGCTGAGCGCATCGCCTCAACCAGCAGCAGCTCTGCCAGCCGGGAAAGCATAAACGCGCTACCCGGTTTCTGCTCTGCGGATTCCTCAGCCACCATTTGTACCAGCTGCGACAAACGCGCGGATCCCCGGACGTGAACCACCGTCGGCAGGAGGGAAACCAGCAGGCCAGGATCGGCACAATCGAACAGGAAAGCGCCGCCCAGCGACCGCATTTCCGGGGAGCCCTCCTGATCGCCATAACGCAGCTCACGGTGTTCACTCGCGACATGGAACGGATCGAGAAAGACTGGCGGCGCGGGGACAAAGCTCGACAGCGTAAAGGCGGGCGTCGTGGGTAACAGGATAAAATCACCGGCACTGATGGTCACCGGCTCATGACCATCAACCTTCAGCAGGCAACTGCCTTCCAGCATAATGCAAAAACTGGGCAGGCCGTATTCGGAATAGCGCACCGCCCAGTTGCCCTTGCCGCTGATGATATTGGCAAAGGCAGCGCCAGGGTGAAGCAGCCGAACGACGTCTGAAAGCGGATCGCTCATTTCAGGACTCACGCTAAACAAAACAGGATGATCGATTATCGTTAATCCTGATACGGGCGTCTATTGTTTATTCCGAGTTCACCCACACCCTGGAGCCTGACATGAAAACTGTACTGATCACCGGTTGCTCTTCCGGCTATGGCCTGGAGACCGCCCGCTATTTCCTCGCGCAGGGCTGGAAAGTCATTGCCACCATGCGCACACCGCAGGCGACACTATTTCCCGCATCCAGACATCTTCAGCTCCTGCCGCTGGATGTCACTGAGCCTGACAGCATCGCGCGTACTCTGAAAACCGCCGGACCCATCGACGTGCTGGTGAATAACGCCGGGATTGGGTTGTTTGGCGCATTTGAGGTTACGCCAATGACCACCGTCCGCGACATCTTCGAAACCAATACTTTCGGCGTCATGGCCATGTGCCAGGCGGTTATCCCGCAGTTCCGGGCGCGCCGGAGCGGCACGATTGTCAACGTGACGTCCAGTGCCGCACTGGCCGCGTATCCGCTGGTGGCAGCCTATACTGCCAGCAAGACGGCTATCGAAGGATTTACCGGTTCACTGGAACATGAACTTAACCATTTCGGTGTTCGCGTTAAGCTTGTTGAGCCGGGATATGGCCCGATGACCCGTTTCGCCGCTAATGGTCAGCAGCGCATGCAGGGATTGATCCCGGAAGCCTATGAATCATTCGCCCGTGGCGTTTTTGACGGGTTTGCTAAAGCTACGGCATTTACGCGGGAAATCGATGTCGCCGAAACCGTGTTTGCGGCGGCAAACGACACCTCCGACCGACTTCGTTTTCGTGCAGGGGCTGATGCGCTGGCGTTGCCGTAACCTCGCCTGTCAGATATTTTTACCCGGGTATAATTGACAAGGGTCTGCAAACACCGTAGGCTCCCATTTTTACCCGGATAAAAAAGGTTAGCCTCATGTCTCGTGTCACCTTAACCGCTTTTCAGCAACAACGACAAATCGCCCACGGCAACCTGAGCGAGCTTTTGCAACAGATTCAGGCCGCCAGCATCAGCGAAGAGCCGGTTTTCATTTTTAATGACCGTAACGGCAAGCGCCTTGATATTCATATTCACGGCGATGAAGCCAGCGCCCTGGCGGTCTACCCGGAGCAGGGCAGTCATCAGAGCGAAGAAACCGCCGTTGTCAAATCTCGCGGCAGGCCGAAGCTGGGCGTCTCATCTAAGGAAGTCACCCTGCTCCCCCGCCACTGGGAATGGCTGGCAACCCAGTCAGGCGGCGCGTCCGCTACGCTGCGCAGGCTTATCGATCAAGCCAGAAAATCGAATGAACCGGCCGAAAACAAACGCCGCAGACATGAACGCGCATATCAGTTTATGTATGAAATCGCTGGCGACTTTCCGGAATACGAAGCCAGCCTGCGGGCATTGTTTGCCGATGATGAGGCCGGTTTTAAAACCTGCATTGAGAACTGGCCACAGGATATTCGTCAGTATGCCTGGCAGTTGGCTTTTAAACAGGACGAGGGAAAATAACGCTAACGATGTGCGCGCAAAGAAATCAGCGGCGGAAAGAAATTAATAGAGGACGATACGGGCATTCATATGCCCTTCCTGACGAGTTCCGCCGCTTTTACGAATACCTCGTCTTCGACACCATCGCCATTTTGTCTGCCCAGTCGCACCAGTTCTTCAACGATGGTATTCCGGTTAATCGCCTTCTGCGCAGAGATCAGGCCAATCACGGCGGCGCCAATGGCCAGTCCAACAAGCCCGGTTTGTTCGTCTTTATTTTTCATGATATATCCCCTGATACCCAAGAAAAGCGTAGCACTGAGTATCAACGGCGCCATGGAAAAATAAAAATCTGCTGATTATCAGGACGTTCGGCGTTAAGTCTGCCTATTCGGGGGTGTCCCAGTCATCCAGATGTGAATACAGCGCATCACGCAGATGGCGGAGCTGGCTGTTCAGTTGTGCCAGTTCTTCAGGTGATTGCCCGGAGGCCTCCAGCAGCGAATGACCCAGACAGCCCGCCCGGTTCTGCAACTGCCGTCCCTGCTCTGTCAGGGCGATCACCACCTGGCGTTCGTTGTCCGGGTTTCGCGTCCTGTGAAGAAAACCCGCAACTTCGAGTCGTTTAAGGAGCGGCGTCAGCGTGCTGGGTTCCAGCGCCAGTTTTTGGGCGATTTTGCCGACGGTCTGCTTATCTTCCCGCCACAACACATTCAGTACCAGATACTGGGGGTACGTCAGCCCCATTCCATCCAGCAACGGTTTGTAGATCCTTTGAATCGCGATCCCCGCCGAATACACGGCATAGCACAACTGGTCATCAAGGGGCGGAGGGGGAACATTCTTGTTTGTTTTTAATGTGGTCATCTTTCACTCCTGGTCATCACTTTCGATCATATCACAACAATAACTATCGCGATAATTTTTATCGCTTGACATTGTGCAAAGATCGCCCTAGTTTTTATTTATCGCGATAAATGTTATTGCGAATAACCGAGGATTATGACCATGAAGATAAAAGCTCTCCTGGCCGCCATTACTGCAACTGTGGGTCTTGCCACGGCCACCCTGGCGATTTCCGCCGACCGTATCGCCGACACACAAACCGTACGTAATGTCGTGCTGGTGCATGGCGCGTTTGCTGATGGTTCTGGCTGGCGCGGTGTGTATGACGAACTGACCGGACGCGGTTACCGCGTGACTATTGTGCAAAACCCGCTGACGTCGCTGTCAGATGATGTGGCCGCCACTCAACGTGTTCTTGACCGGCAGCAGGGACCGACGATTCTGGTGGGTCATTCATATGGCGGCACTGTGATCACCGAAGCCGGTGTCGATCCAAAGGTCGCCGGACTGGTTTATGTTTCTGCACTGGCGCCCGATGCAGGCGAATCGACGGCTTCACAATTCACGGACATCCCTCCACCCGCTGAATTTGTCATCGACACGCAGAAAGATGGTTTTGGTTTTATTAATCTGGAAAAATTTAAGACAGGGTTTGCCGGCGATACGAGTGATGGCGATGCGGCATTTCTACGTGATTCGCAAGTCCCGCTGAATATGGCGAATTTTGACGCCAAAGTGACGCATGCCGCCTGGAGAAGTAAACCCAGCTGGGCCATTATTGCCACGCAGGATAAAGCGATCGATCCCAAATTACTGCACAAAACAGCTGAGCGGATTAACGCCCGTGTCGTGGAGGTGAACGCCAGCCATGTGCTCTTCCTCACCCAACCGAAAGCGGTTGCTGATGCCATCGACAATGCAGCGCAAAGTATTAAGGGTTAAGTGTAAAAATTATAAACCGCCGGGTTTCCCTGGCGGTTTATAATTTCCTGTCGTAAACAACGCCCCCCGCAACCATTCCATCAAGGTTGTCACCCTGAGCGGCGTATAGCGACGTGTCGGACGAACAATGGATAAAGGAAGTGGCGGCGGCGCATAGGGCTGGAGTACCGGTACCAGAATCCCGGCATGAATAGCATTCTCGACGATAAACCATGGCAGCATAGTTATTCCTATTCCCTGAATCGCGGCTTCCCGTAAAACTTCGCCATTTCCGGCAAATAAAGGAAAATGCATATCCGGTAATTCTCCCCCCTCGGTAATTCCCCACTCGCTTCGGGCGGTCAGGTACGAATAGCGAAGACAGCGATGCCCTTTAAGATCGGAAGGCGCTTGCGGCGTACCATATTTTTTTAGGTACTCAGGCGAGGCGCAATACAGTCGCGGAAGTTCCGTTATTCGCGTACTGACCAATGTTGAATCCTGGAGTTCGCCAATCCTTAGCGACAAATCAAGGCCTTCTCCCACGAGGTCAGAAATCCGGTCTTCTAACTGCAACTGAATCATTATCTGCGGGTACTTATTCATAAACGCCGGCAGCAACGGCGACAGTTTTCGGATGCCAAAGGTCATCGGCGCGGCTATGCGTATTACCCCGCTCAGGGTTTCCTGAATGCTGGAAAGCCGTTCTTCCGCCTGCTCGAAGGATTCAAGTATCTCTTTGATATCCTGGAAAAACTGTTGCCCGGCGGTCGTCAGTTCGAGCTGGCGTGTCGTGCGGTTAAGAAGATGAACTCCAAGCGCATTTTCCAGAGAGGAGACCCGACGACTGATAGACGCACTGCTGGTTTCCATCTGAACAGAGGCATTATAAAAACTGCCCGTTTCCACCACGGCAACAAAACTGCGTAACGAAACCAGGTCATATTCTTTCATTTTACGTAACGGTGTTTTAGTCACCGCCCCATTTATTGGAAACGAAGCGAAATATATTATGCATCCATTATATGTAGACCAGAGACGGACAATGACAACCCTTTATCATGTAAAGAAAGCAAGTGCACTGCATTATCTGCCTGCCAGTGAATATCACCCGGCAGACACATTTTTTCATTTTTCATTCGCGAATTACTATGACCCGGACAATATGAACTTTGGTGTGTTGCGGGTGATCAATGATGACAATGTTAAACCTCATCATGGGTTTAACCGACATCCGCATAAGGATATGGAAATTGTCAGCTACATCATTGATGGCAAACTGACGCACTGGGACAGCGCCACCCGCAAAGAGGACGTTCTGGAACGCGGGCATGTTCAGACTGTCACCGCAGGAAAAGGTGTCTGGCACTCGGAACTGAATAATGACGATGACTGGTGTCGCTTTCTGCAAATCTGGATTATCCCGCCAGCCCAGGGGCTGGAGGTGCGTTACAGCAATCATAAGTTCACCGCCGGGGATCGGCTGAATACGCTATTGCATATTGTGGGCAGTATCAACAATGGCAATGCACCACTGTTACTGAATCAGGATGTGAACATGTACGCCAGTGAACTGGTGAATGATCATAACGTGACGTTTGAACTGAAAGCAGGACGCCAGGCATATATCAACAACGTTGAAGGAAGCCTGACGGTTAATGAGATCGATACTCTGAATGAACGCGATTCACTGGAAATCCGCGGCCCGGCCACGCTGACATTGCGGGCAACAACAGAGCACAGCCATTTTATTGTCATTGAAATGCCAGAATCCGGCGTCTGAGAATGATACGAGAAACAGGTACCATGATGTTATATGTAATTAATAACTGTATTGATTTCCGCGCGGGGCAAAACCAGCTGGTTCTGAAAGGTTCCGGCGTTGCGACAAAGCTGACGTATCCGGCGGCAAGATGTCTCGAACTGATGCTGGAGCAGCACGGGAAAATTGTTACTCATGCTGAATTATACCAGAAGGTCTGGGAAGAACGAGGGGCAAATACCACCCCGAATACGCTGTATCAGAATATTTCTCTTATTCGCCGCGCGCTTAAGGAAATGATCCCTGATGGGGATAAACTTATCAATACCATTCCCAGAAGAGGATTCCGCATCCATTTTGATGCTGTGGTAAATAAAGTGAACATCAGCGATGTTCAGCCTGTGGTCGCTGATATCATCATCCGTGGGCAGGATATTCAGTTGCCGTCAATCCCGGCGCGTATTTCTGGCTCGGAGAAGTTGAACGTGAATATTGGCGCATTGCTATTTTCCAGTATCGAGAAATTCATGACGTCCTTGAGTGTATTAGGTCAGCAGAGTTTCAGATAGTGGCTGCTGGCGATGGGGATCGTACCCTGCCTGCAAGTCCGGTACTGTCAGCATTAACTCATCCTCTGCCACGAGCGCTATGTCATGCCTGACAACAGGTATAGCGCTCGTGTTCTTGTCTCTTATTTTCCTTATTTAATCTCCTGAAAACCTCAACTTCCGCCAGGAAAACAGAACGAAAAACCAGCAAGCCATTCAAAAGCAGCAGCTTCTCTTTAAATACCCTTATTTAAAAACCTGTTTCACCGCACTGCATTACTAAGAGTATTTCATTTGTTATGCGCAGGCGCTGGCGAATAAAATATCCGTAACGGAAGGATATACACAGGGAAGTGTACTGACTAAACCCACTATTTTTATTTATCGCATTACCGCCAGGTCGCTTTGGTAAATCCCTCTCGGCGTAATTAATACGCACCACATTAAATTTAAGTAGCACACATGGAACCGGGAATGGCTCCTTAACTTACAATGTCATGCTAAATAGAGTTGTATTACTTATGAATTCACCCAAGAAAAACGTCTGGTTTAAACCAGGTAAAATTGCGCTGATGGTAAGCGCCATACTGGCGACGTCAACACTCCCTGTGAGCGCGGAAAGCCTCAAAGTGGTCATTAATGACAGTACACCCGCGGCAGATCGGCAAGTGGATATCAATGACAGCATCGATATGGCGTTTATTTCGATGTCAGCCGATGGCATGATTCGCATGAAAGATAATATTACTATTAATGCGGAAGGGATATATCAGTATGATGGCAATACAAATCTTAGCGCTACACGGTTTGCTCATCTTACTGCCGGGACGTTTGATCTGGGGAGTGGCGTTACCATCAATTACTTCCCGACATCGTCATGGAGTAATAATTTCTATTCCGTCCTTAAGTTTGCCGGGACATCCCGGGCAACAGCGGAAAACCTGACCCTGTCATTGGGTATACTGGAAGAGGCGCCTTCCAGTGCGATTACCGTTGATGATACTGCCTCTCTGACATTGACTGGCACCACCACCATCAACAACGGCGGGATCAGTACGTATGGTGACGCGGTATTAAACGTTGAAAATCTCAACCTTGTTTATACCCCAACCTTCGACAAAATAGTTACCTCACACAGCGCCGGACTCACGCTGGGTGGTAAAGAGGCGAATTTTACCGGTGATGTCAATATCCTGTTAACTGGTACCAGTAGCTATACTGACGCAATAAGCGCAACGGATGCGTTCAATTTTCTTGGCAAGACCACCATTACCATTATCAACAACTCGCCGAGTGTATCCACAGCACCCCGGGGTGTCTTTTTACTCGATACACATGCCACCCTTCCGGATCCGGCAACCGCAGGCCCGGGAAAACGCTATTTCAAAGACTTAGCTATCACTATCCTGAACTCGTTGCCGAATGGATTTACCGATGGCGTGCTTTATACCGGGCGCGCAGAAGGTAGTTCCGATCTGACCATTGATAATCTTGATATTAAATTGACAGGTAATGGCACCGTCCGCGGCGTGTATTTATGGGACTACCTGAATGAAGGTAGGACGAAGAATCTGATTAAAAATGCCACCATTCAGATGAAAGGTAGCGATACCGCAATGCTGAGAGGCTTTTTCAGCACCAATATCCTGGTTGATGGTTCGGAGCAATGGGATTCAGATACGGTCGTCGGCAATATCAATATTCAGACTGAAGGCGGCAAGACGGCCTATTTACTGCACCAGGCAGATGCCCGCTTCACCGGTGATGTCACGTTAGGCAGCCAGCTTTCCTATGATTCTGTTGCCGATAAGCTGTATTCCGTTTACGGTTCGTATGCCGGAACCACTGATATTACCAACCATAACAAGCTGGTTGCCTGGGGAACCATGCTTGCCAAAGGCAATCACACCATTGATATCGTTTCTGGCGATAACTCTTATATTTACGGCGACACTCAGACGGCGGATCAGGGCACGATCAACCTCGCGCTGAACGGCAGCAACAGCCGCTGGGATATGGTTGCCGATTCAACGCTGACCACTCTGTCGCTGAAAGACGCGACCCTCAACTTTATGCCTGCCAGCGCGCAGAGCCGTAAGCTGACGCGTGATGCGGTAGCGTTCAAAACCCTGACCGTCAACGGTGATTATCAGGGCGACAATGGTAACATCGTCATGAACACCCAACTGGGTGATGACAGTTCTCCGACCGACCGTCTGCTGATCAGCGGCAACACCAGCGGCACCACCAACGTCAAGGTGCTGAACGCAGGCGGCGCAGGCGGCCTTACCACTGACGGTATCGAGTTGATTAGTGTGGGTGGGGATTCTGACGGCGAGTTTAAACAGAACGGGCGTATCATTGCTGGCGCCTATGACTACACCCTGCAGCGCGGCGAAGGCCAGAATGTTAAGAACTGGTATCTGAGCAGCGCACTGTCTCCGGAAGATCCTGTTGACCCGATTGATCCGGTGGACCCTGTTGACCCGGTTGATCCACAGGACCCGGCTGACCCTGTCGTACCACAAAAACCGGTGACGCCGCAGAAACCGACTCAGCCGAAAGAGCACGCCGTGCGCCCGGAAGCCGGTCTGTATGCCATGAACCTGCAGGCTGCCAACAACCTGTTTACCACCCGTCTGCATGACCGTCTGGGTGAAACGCATTACGTTGACGCACTGACCGGCGAAACCGCCGTCACCAGCATGTGGTTGCGTAACGTTGGCGGGCATACCCGTCAGAAAGACAGCAGCGGTCAGCTGAACATGCAGAGCAACCGCTATGTGATGCAGCTGGGCGGCGATATCGCGCAGTGGAGTTCGGACAACGCTGACCGTTATCACCTCGGTGTGATGGCGGGCTATGCCAACCAGAAGAGCCGCACGGTCAACCACCGTAACGGCAACCGTGCTGACGGCAGCATCAGCGGTTACAGCGTCGGTGTCTACGGCACCTGGCTGCAGGATAACGACACGCTGGAAGGTGCATACGTTGACAGCTGGGCGCAGTACAACTGGTTCGACAATACCGTTTCCGGTCATGGTGTTGAGTCTGAAGCGTATGATTCTGATGGCTTCACCGCTTCTGTTGAATCGGGTTACACCTGGAAACTGGCGGACCTCAGCGAACGCAATTCGCTGTACATCCAGCCGAAAGCCCAGATCACCTGGATGGGCGTGAAAGCGGATCCGCACAAAGAAGCCAACGGCACCCGCGTGGAAGGCAACGGCGACGGCAACATTCAGACCCGCGTCGGCGTGCGTCTGTACGGTCACGGCCACAACCAGCTGGATGACGGTAAAGGCCGCACCTTCCAGCCGTTCGTGGAAGCCAACTGGATCCACAACAGCAAAGACTTTGGTGTGTCGCTGAACGGCGAGCAGGTAGAGCTGGCAGGTGCCCGCAATATCGGTGAACTGAAAGCCGGTGTTGAAGGTCAGTTGACGAAGAATGTCGCCCTGTGGGGTAACGTCGGTCAGCAGATCGGTGACAAAGGCTACAGTGATACACAAGGTATGTTGGGTCTGAAATACGCCTTCTGACTTTTCAACCACCCGTGTCAACGCGGGTGGTTTTTCCCTTCTTCACCACTGAATGAGTCACGATAACTTTTTTCATAAGCCTGCCAATCTTAAATTAAAAGCTTCACAGACTCAGTCAATTTATGTTACTTGCGAAAATCAAGTGGCGCTTGCCCTGATTGTATATACGAAGCGACATTATCGAATGTAATCATTGAAGCTTTACAAAAAATACATTTTGCGCCAAATGGATTTTTCTCGGAAACATCAAAATTTGATGTTCTGTATTGCGAACCGTGACAAAAGCAAGTCAATAGAGGGAAAACTGGCGTGTAAAATATTAGTAAAGCTTCTAAATTAGCCTCCTGCATAAATTCCTGGTAATACTTATTTATGTTCCTGGATTTATCACCATTTGCATGTAAATTTCCATTTACCTTTAAGGCACAATTTCATTTATATAAGAATTTATAACAATTTTAATACCCTGCTAATTATTTTTGCGATAGCACTATTTGCTAAACTTTTCATGTTACAAATACGCCAACAAATAATATCTTTCTGTTTTTTCAAGATATTAAATTTCATCACTATTGACACTATTCTTTTAATCACCCATCGGTCAGTTCCCTCTTGAAACCTTTCGCAGCGCTACCCTGCCTGAACCAGCTCTCACAGCAGACATAAAACCTCATACCAGCAACGTCTTAATATCAGCGGAAATCCGATACAGGGCGGACGCTGCTCGCATCGTTGTCAGAATGATCGCGGAAAAGACTGGGTGATCGTCATCACAAAAGCAGGGTCATGATGAGGGGGTTTTGGGGAAACGTTTTGGGGAAAGTTTTGGGGAAGAATTTTTCGAGGGCAGTAAAAAAGGGAGCCGAATGACTCCCTTTCGCATTTAACCCAGCAACTGGATTACATGTTCGCGATAATCGCGTCGCCAAACTCTGAACATTTCAGCAGCTTAGCGCCTTCCATAAGACGTTCAAAATCGTAGGTCACGGTTTTGGCAGCGATGGCGCCTTCCATGCCTTTCACGATCAGGTCTGCGGCTTCGAACCACTCCATGTGGCGCAGCATCATTTCTGCGGAAAGGATAACGGAACCCGGGTTCACTTTGTCCTGACCGGCATACTTCGGCGCAGTACCGTGGGTCGCTTCGAACAGTGCGCATTCGTCACCGATGTTCGCGCCCGGCGCGATACCGATACCACCAACCTGAGCCGCCAGGGCGTCGGAGATGTAGTCGCCGTTAAGGTTCATACAGGCAATCACGTCATACTCCGCCGGGCGCAGCAGGATCTGCTGCAGGAAGGCGTCAGCGATAACGTCTTTGATGATGATCTCTTTACCGGTTCTTGGGTTCTTGATTTTCTGCCACGGGCCGCCGTCAATCAGTTCGCCGCCGAATTCTTCGCGAGCAAGCTGGTAACCCCAGTCTTTGAACGCGCCTTCGGTGAACTTCATGATGTTGCCTTTGTGTACCAGCGTCACAGAATCACGGTCGTTTGCAATAGCATATTCGATAGCCGCGCGAACCAGACGTTTGGTCCCTTCTTCAGAGCACGGCTTGATGCCGATACCGCAATGCTCAGGGAAGCGAATTTTCTTCACGCCCATCTCTTCACGCAGGAATTTGATCACTTTCTCCGCGTCGGCGCTGTCCGCTTTCCATTCAATACCGGCATAAATATCTTCAGCGTTTTCACGGAAGATAACCATGTCGGTCAGTTCCGGGTGTTTTACCGGGCTTGGGGTGCCCTGGTAGTAACGAACCGGACGCAGGCAAACATACAGATCAAGCTCCTGACGCAGCGCAACGTTCAGGGAACGAATACCGCCACCGACCGGGGTGGTCAGCGGGCCTTTGATGGCAACGCGATAGTCACGAATCAGATCAAGCGTTTCAGGCGGGAGCCAGACGTCCTGGCCGTAAATTTTGGTGGATTTTTCACCGGTGTAAATTTCCATCCAGGAAATTTTACGCTCGCCTTTATAGGCTTTCTCGACAGCGGCATCCACCACTTTCAGCATCGCCGGGGTAACGTCAACGCCAATACCATCGCCTTCAATGAACGGGATAATCGGGTTGTGAGGAACGTTGAGTTTGCCGTTTTGCAGGGTGATTTTCTGGCCTTCCGCCGGAACAACTACTTTGCTTTCCATTAACCTCTCCTTCGAGCGCTTCTGGGTTTGCTCCTCCTTTCTCGCACCGCAGGCGCGGACAAGTTTGAGCAATATTTTTTGTTAATGATTTGTAATGGGCCTGTCAATACTACCTGAATGTTTGGTTCCATGAAAGGCATTCGTAATTAGGCTATAATGCGGCAATTGACCATGCCTGAAAATACCATGCCGAAAACTTCTTATAGAAATCACCGGGTTGAGCGATTCAGCTCGAGACAATCCGCCAGACCACGTACCGATAACTCGCCAAAGCGCGTCATTCTGTTCAATAAACCTTACGATGTGTTGCCGCAGTTTACTGATGAAGCGGGGCGCCGTACGTTGAAAGACTATATCGCCATACAGGGCGTGTATGCCGCCGGGCGGCTCGATCGCGACAGCGAAGGGCTGCTGGTCCTGACCAACGACGGCGTGTTGCAGGCGCGACTGACCCAGCCGGGAAAGCGAACAGGCAAGATTTACTACGTGCAGGTCGAAGGCGAACCCACGGACGAGGCGATTAACGCGCTGCGTAACGGCGTCACGCTGAACGATGGCCCCACCCTCCCCGCTGGCATTGAACGGGTGGACGAACCCGAATGGCTCTGGCCGCGCAATCCGCCCATTCGCGAGCGCAAGTCGATCCCCACCCGCTGGCTGAAAGTCACCTTATATGAAGGGCGCAACCGTCAGGTACGGCGCATGACCGCCCATGTGGGCTTCCCTACCCTGCGCTTAATTCGCTATGCGATGGGCACTTACACACTCGACAATCTCGCCAGTGGTGAATGGCGGGAGGCATAAATAAAGGAGTCAGGATGTTTAAGCCGCACGTTACCGTCGCCTGCGTGGTGCATGCCAAAGGCAAATTTCTGGTCGTGGAAGAAACCATCAATGGTAAGGCGCTGTGGAACCAGCCTGCCGGGCATCTTGAAGCCGATGAAACCCTGGTGCAGGCTGCCGAACGTGAGTTGTGGGAAGAGACCGGCATCCGCGCCACGCCACAGCATTTCATCCGTATGCATCAGTGGCTGGCACCGGACAAAACGCCCTTTCTGCGCTTCCTGTTCGCCATTGAGATTAGCGATACGTGCGCGACTGACCCGCATGACAGCGACATCGATCGCTGCCTGTGGCTGACGGCAGAGGAGATCCTCAACGCAAAAAACCTGCGCTCCGCGCTGGTTGCCGAAAGTATTCGTTGCTGGCAGAGCGGAGAGCGCCACCCGCTATCGCTGGTTGGGGAATTTAACTGGCCGTTCACAGAGGGTGTCAAGTGAGGGGGCGCGTGCTAGAATACGCCGCCTTGAAGTTCAATGTCGTGAGTATTCCATGTCAGATAACAGCCAGAAAAAAGTGATCGTCGGCATGTCCGGCGGTGTCGATTCCTCCGTTTCCGCTTACCTGTTGCAACAACAGGGCTATAAAGTGGAAGGCCTGTTCATGAAGAACTGGGAGGAAGACGATGGCGAGGAATACTGCACCGCTGCCGCGGATCTGGCTGATGCCCAGGCGGTCTGCGACAAACTCGGCATTGAACTGCACACCGTTAACTTTGCTGCAGAATACTGGGATAACGTATTCGAACATTTCCTCGCGGAATATAAAGCCGGGCGTACGCCGAATCCGGATATTCTGTGTAATAAAGAAATCAAATTTAAAGCCTTCCTCGAATTTGCCGCTGAAGACCTCGGTGCGGACTATATCGCCACCGGTCATTACGTCCGCCGTGCGGACGTTGACGGCAAAAGCCGCCTGCTGCGTGGGCTTGACGGTAACAAAGACCAGAGCTATTTCCTCTATACCCTCGGCCATGAGCAAATCGCCCAAAGCCTGTTCCCGGTCGGTGAACTGGAAAAACCCCAGGTGCGCAAAATTGCCGAAGATCTGGGGCTTATCACCGCGAAGAAAAAAGACTCCACCGGTATCTGCTTTATCGGTGAGCGTAAATTCCGTGAGTTCCTGGGGCGCTACCTGCCCGCCCAGCCGGGTAAAATCATCACCGTTGATGGCGATGAAATCGGCGAACATCAGGGGCTGATGTACCACACGCTCGGTCAGCGCAAAGGGCTCGGCATCGGCGGCACCAAAGAAGGGACCGAAGATCCGTGGTATGTGGTCGATAAAGACGTTGAGAATAATGTGCTGGTGGTGGCGCAAGGGCATGAACACCCTCGCCTGATGTCCGTCGGGCTGATTGCCCAGCAGTTGCACTGGGTTGACCGCCTGCCGTTTACGGGTACGCTGCGCTGCACGGTCAAAACCCGCTATCGCCAGACTGATATCCCCTGCACCATCACGGCGCTGGATGACGATCGCATCGACGTCCGTTTTGACGAGCCGGTCGCCGCCGTGACGCCAGGTCAGTCTGCCGTCTTTTACCGCGGCGAGGTCTGCCTCGGCGGCGGTATTATCGAGCAGCGTCTGCCGCTGCCTGTTGAATAAGCCAATTGCGCACAGAAAGGAGCAAGTGTGGCGAAGAATTATTATGACATCACGCTGGCGCTGGCAGGGATCTGCCAGTCAGCCCGACTGGTGCAACAACTGGCACATCAGGGACATTGTGATAGCGATGCCCTGCACGTTTCGCTGAACAGCATTATCGATATGAACCCGGCATCCACGCTGGGTGTTTTTGGCGGCAGCGAAGCCAATCTTCGTACCGGTCTGGAAACGCTGCTGGGGGTGCTGAATGCCAGCAGCCGTCAGGGGCTCAACGCCGAACTGACCCGCTATACTCTCAGCCTGATGGTACTTGAGCGTAAACTGGCCGCCAGCAAAGGGGCGATGGATACGCTGGGTAACCGTATCGCCGGGCTGCAACGCCAGCTTGACCATTTTGACTTACAATCTGAAACGCTGCTCAGCGCAATGGCGGGCATTTATGTAGATGTGATTAGCCCGCTGGGGCCGCGCATTCAGGTCACTGGCTCGCCCGCCGTACTGCAAAGCCCACAGGTGCAGGCCAAAGTGCGCGCCTCGCTGCTCGCCGGTATCCGTGCCGCGGTGCTGTGGCACCAGGTCGGCGGTGGCCGACTGCAACTCATGTTTTCCCGTAAGCGCCTGACCACACAGGCGAAACAAATTCTCGCTCATTTAACTCCGGAGTTGTGATTTATGGAATTATCCTCCCTGACCGCCGTTTCCCCTGTCGATGGACGCTACGGCGATAAAGTCAGCGCGCTGCGCGGGATTTTCAGCGAATATGGTTTGCTGAAATTCCGTGTACAGGTTGAAGTACGTTGGCTGCAAAAACTGGCCGCGCACGCAGCGATCAAGGAAGTTCCTGCTTTTGCTGCCGACGCAAACGGTTACCTGGATAAGATCGTCGCTGATTTCAATGAACAGGATGCTGCGCGCATCAAAACCATTGAACGCACCACCAACCACGACGTGAAGGCGGTTGAATATTTCCTGAAAGAGAAAGTGGCGGATATTCCGGCGCTGCATGCCGTATCCGAGTTCATCCACTTCGCCTGCACCTCGGAAGATATCAACAACCTGTCGCACGCGCTGATGTTAAAAACCGCGCGTGATGAAGTGATCCTGCCTTACTGGAGCCAGATCATTGAAGCGGTGAAAGCGCTGGCGGTGGAGTATCGCGATATCCCGCTGCTGTCGCGCACCCACGGTCAACCGGCCACGCCGTCTACCATGGGTAAAGAAATGGCTAATGTCGCTTACCGTATGGAACGCCAGTATCGCCAGTTGAACCAGGTGGAAATCCTCGGCAAAATCAACGGCGCGGTCGGCAACTACAACGCCCACATCGCCGCTTACCCGGAAGTGGACTGGCATGAATTCAGTGAAACGTTCGTCTCTTCGCTGGGTATTCAGTGGAACCCGTACACCACGCAGATCGAGCCACACGACTACATTGCTGAGCTGTTCGACTGCATCGCACGCTTCAACACCATTCTGATCGACTTTGACCGCGACGTCTGGGGTTATATCTCGCTGGGGCACTTCAAACAGAAAACCATCGCCGGGGAGATTGGTTCCTCAACGATGCCGCATAAAGTGAACCCGATTGACTTCGAAAACTCGGAAGGCAACCTTGGCCTCGCCAACGCGGTGATGCAGCATCTCGCCAGCAAACTGCCAGTTTCACGCTGGCAGCGTGACCTGACAGATTCCACCGTGCTGCGTAACCTCGGCGTGGGGATTGGCTATGCGCTGATCGCTTACCAGTCCACTCTGAAAGGGATCAGCAAACTGGAAGTGAACCGCGACCATCTGCTGGATGAACTCGATCACAACTGGGAAGTGCTGGCAGAGCCCATCCAGACGGTGATGCGTCGTTACGGCATCGAAAAGCCGTACGAAAAACTGAAGGAGCTGACCCGCGGCAAGCGTGTCGACGCGGAAGGCATGAAGCAGTTCATCGACAACCTGGCCTTGCCGGAAGCCGAGAAAACACGTCTGAAAGCAATGACGCCGGCTAACTATATTGGCCGCGCTATTCAGATGGTTGACGACCTCAAATAATCCGCCCCTTCGCCCTTCTGTCCTCTGTGACAGAAGGGTTCTCTCTCCCCGGTTTAAGCAATGTTTATCCCCACAGCGCCATAATCAGCGTTAGACTAGAGACATCGCAAAGAAAAGGGAGCCAGGCTATGCGCGTGCTCGTTGTTGAGGATAACGCCCTGTTACGCCATCACCTCAAGGTACAACTCCAGGAAATGGGGCATCAGGTGGATGCCGCAGAAGACGCCAGAGAAGCGGATTACTATCTCGGCGAACACCTTCCTGATATCGCTATTGTTGACCTCGGGCTGCCGGACGAAGACGGCCTGTCGCTCATTCGCCGCTGGCGTAGCCACGACGTTTCATTGCCGGTGCTGGTGCTGACCGCACGGGAAGGCTGGCAGGATAAAGTCGAAGTGCTGAGCGCCGGGGCGGACGATTACGTCACCAAACCGTTTCATATTGAAGAAGTGGCTGCACGGATCCAGGCGCTGATGCGCCGCAACAGCGGGCTGGCATCGCAGGTGATCTCCATGCCGCCGTTTCAGGTGGATCTGTCGCGTCGCGAACTGTCGATTAGCGACGAGGTGATCAAACTGACCGCTTTTGAATACACCATCATGGAAACGCTGATCCGCAACAGCGGCAAAGTGGTCAGTAAAGATTCGCTGATGCTGCAGCTCTATCCTGATGCGGAATTGCGCGAGAGCCATACCATTGATGTGCTGATGGGGCGTCTGCGGAAAAAAATCCAGGCACAGTATCCGCACGACGTGATCACCACCGTGCGCGGCCAGGGTTATCTGTTCGAACTTCGCTGATGGGCAGACTGTTACGGCATTTTCTGCCGCTCTCCCTGCGCATCCGCTTTCTGCTTGCCACTGCCGCCGTGGTGCTGGTGCTGTCGCTGGCGTACGGAATGGTGGCGCTTGTCGGCTACAGCGTCAGCTTCGATAAAACCACCTTCCGTCTGTTACGCGGCGAAAGTAATCTCTTCTATACACTGGCGAAATGGGAAAACGGCAAGGTCAGTGTTGAGGTGCCCGAAAATCTCAGCCTGCAAAGCCCCACCATGGCGCTGATTTACGATAAACAGGGCAAACTGCTGTGGATGCAACAGGACGTGCCGTGGCTGGTCGAGCGCATCAGTCCGGACTGGCTGAAAACCAATGGTTTTCACGAGATAGAAGCGAATATTAACGCCAGCAGCGCGTTGATTCGCAGTGATCACGAAGTTCAGCAGCAGCTTAATGAAATCCGTGAAGATCATGACGACTCAGAAATGACCCACTCGGTGGCGGTAAATATCTACCCTGCCACTGCCCGCATGCCGGAGCTGACGATTGTAGTGGTCGATACCATCCCTATCGAACTTAAGCGTTCGTACATGGTGTGGAGCTGGTTTGTGTACGTACTGGCCGCCAATCTGTTGCTGGTGATCCCGCTCTTATGGCTGGCAGCGTGGTGGAGCCTGCGCCCCATCGAAGCGCTGGCTCGGGAAGTGCGCGAACTGGAAGAACATCACCGCGAGGCGCTGAACCCGGAAACCACCCGAGAACTCACCAGCCTGGTACAAAACCTGAACCGTCTACTGAAGAGCGAGCGCGAGCGCTATGACAAATACCGCACCACGCTGACCGATCTGACCCACAGTCTGAAAACACCGCTGGCCGTGCTACAGAGCACGCTGCGCTCGTTGCGCAGTGAAAAACTGGCGGTTAACGAGGCAGAATCGGTGATGCTGGAGCAGATAAGCCGCATCTCGCAGCAGATTGGTTACTTTCTTCATCGCGCCAGCATGCGTGGCGGCACCGGGATCCTCAGCCGTGAGCTGCACCCTGTGGCGCCACTGCTTGATAATCTCACCTCAGCGCTCAATAAGGTTTACCAGCGCAAAGGCGTAAATATCTCGCTCGATATCTCGCCAGAAACCAGCTTTGTCGGCGAGAAAAATGACTTTATGGAAGTGATGGGCAACGTGCTGGATAACGCCTGTAAATATTGCCTTGAGTTTGTTGAGGTCTCGGCGCGCCAGACGGACGATCATCTGCATATTATTGTTGAAGATGATGGCCCCGGCATCCCGCGCAACAAGCGCACGCTGGTGTTTGACCGCGGCCAGCGGGCAGATACGCTGCGCCCCGGCCAGGGCGTCGGGCTTTCTGTGGCACGTGAAATCGCTGAACAATACGACGGCAGCATCAGCGCCGGCGACAGCCTGCTGGGCGGCGCACGTATGGAAGTGATTTTTGGCCGCCAGCACAGCGGAAGCAAAGAAACATCCGCATGACATAAATTTAACGATGCCTGCATCGTTCTGCAGCAGGTTCCGTTATAATCCGTCTCAGCTACCTGCCTGCGGAATCATAAATATGGACTATCACTTAACACTCAACTGGCCCGACTTTATCGAACGCTACTGGCAAAAACGTCCGGTGGTGTTAAAGCGGGGCATTGCTAATTTTCTCGATCCCATCACCCCTGATGAGCTGGCGGGGCTGGCGATGGAAAGCGAAGTCGACAGTCGTCTGGTCAGCCACCTCGACGGCAAATGGCAGGTCAGCCATGGCCCGTTCGAGAGTTATGATCATCTGGGTGAAAGCAACTGGTCGCTGCTGGTCCAGGCGGTCAACAACTGGCATGAACCCACTGCCGCGCTGATGCGCCCTTTCCGCGCCCTGCCTGACTGGCGAATCGACGATCTGATGATCTCTTTCTCCGTGCCCGGCGGCGGCGTGGGTCCGCACCTCGATCAGTATGATGTCTTTATTATTCAGGGTACCGGGCGCCGTCGCTGGCGCGTGGGCGAAAAAGTGCCGATGAAACAGCACTGCCCGCATCCTGACCTGCTGCAGGTGGATCCATTTGAAGCCATCATTGATGAAGAGATGGAGCCCGGCGACATTCTCTACATACCGCCAGGATTCCCGCACGAAGGTTATTCGCTGGAGAATTCGCTGAACTACTCCGTCGGTTTCCGCGCGCCGAGCGGCCGGGAAATGATCAGCGGTTTTGCCGACTACGTGCTGCAACGTGAGCTGGGTAGCCTGCGCTATACCGACCCTGACGTGCCATCGCGCGATCACCCTGCGGATATCCTGCCGTCAGAACTCGATCGCCTGCGCGACATGATGCTGTCGCTGATTAACCAGCCTGAGCACTTTAACCAGTGGTTTGGCGAGTTTGTTACCCAGTCCCGTCACGAGCTGGATGTCGCCCCGCCAGAACCGCCCTATCAGCCCGATGAGATTTACGACGCGCTGAAGCAAGGCGACAAGCTGGTACGTCTCGGCGGCTTGCGCGTACTGCGCATTGACGGCGAGGTTTACGTGAATGGTGAGAAGATTGACTCGCCGCATCGTCCGGCGCTGGAAGCGCTGGCCAGCCATATCGTGCTGAACGACAGCCACTTTGGCGATGCGCTGGAGGATCCGCCGTTCCTCGCCATGCTCGCCGCGCTGGTCAACAGCGGCTACTGGTTTTTTGAGGATTAAACCCACCAGCCACGCATAGTATTGTCGTATTCTTTTGCCCGGTGGCGCTACGCTTACCGGGCCTACCTGAACTTAGTATTGTAGGCCCGGTAAGCGTAGCGCCACCGGGCGTTTTACTTCCGCTCTCCCGCATCCATACTGTCCACTTCGCCTGCCCAGTCTTCCGGGTATAGTCCATACCGGACGTCACGATGAAACGTTGAATAGGGCCATTCCTTGACGAGACGAGCCCAGCCATGTTTTACCGGGTTGATATAGACATAATCCATGTGTCGTCTGTAATCCGTTTCATTGCGAATGGTGTGTTCCCAAAACCGTGGTTGCCAGATACCGGAAGCATTGATTCCTTTGGTGAACGTCTTCTTAATATCTCGCCAGCGACCGGAATAGTCGCTGTCATTTTCTGGTAGCGTCCAGATACAGTGCATATGTTCCGGCAAAATCACCCAGGCGTTAATCCTGAATGATTTCTGCCGTTTAACAGAGCGAACCGCGTCACGGAGCGTCTGAATGTGGCGTATCAACAAATCGCTTTGTCGATTTTGCAGATTAACAGTGAAAAACCAGGTGCCGCCATTAACGTATGAACGGCGATAATTTGACATGCAGCGCATCCTTGCCTTTTGCCCGGTGGCGCTACGCTTACCGGGCCTACGTTATATTTAGCGTTAATGCTTTGTGGTTAACTCGGCGATTCGCACAATCACCTGCACCGCTTTTTCCATCCCTTCCAGCGTCACGAACTCGTGCTTGCCGTGGTAGTTATATCCACCGGTAAACAGGTTCGGGCATGGCAGCCCCATGAAAGAGAGCTGCGCACCATCGGTGCCGCCGCGAATGGGTTTCAGTTGCGGTTCGATGTCGCAATCCTGCATCGCCTGGCGGGCAATCTCCAGAATATGCGGATGCTCCATGACTTTATCGCGCATGTTGTAATAACTGTCTTCAATCACCAGTTCGATGTAACAGTCCGGATGCAGACCTTTACCGACTTTTTTGGCGATCTCCATCATCTTACGTTTGCGCGCTTCAAACTCCTTACGGTCAAAATCGCGGATGATGTAATGCATTTCAGCGCGATCCACCGAACCTTTGATGCTGGCGAGATGATAAAACCCTTCGTAACCTTCTGTGGTTTCAGGGGTTTCATCCGTCGGTACTTCAGAATGAATGCGCGTCGCCAGCGTCAGGGCGTTAACCATTACCCCTTTTGCAGTACCGGGGTGAACGTTATTACCGACAATTTTGATGGTCACCGACGCCGCGTTGAAGTTTTCATATTCCAGTTCACCAACGCCGCCGCCATCCACGGTATATGCCCATTGCGCGCCAAATGCGGGAACGTCAAAAAACTTCGCCCCTTTCCCGACTTCTTCATCCGGGGTAAACGCGACACGAATATCACCATGGGGAATGTTCTTCCCTTTCAGGATAGCCAGCGCGGTCATGATTTCCGCAACACCGGCTTTGTCATCAGCCCCCAGCAGCGTCTTGCCGTCGGTGGTGATTAGCGTCTGGCCCAGAAGGTGATGCAATACCGGGAACATCACCGGTGAAAGCACTTCGTCGCCAATACCGAGGGCGATATCGCCGCCGCGATAGTTCTCGACGATCTGCGGATTGACGTTTTTCCCACTGAAATCAGGTGATGTATCGACGTGGGAAATAAATCCAATCGCCGGGATATCACCTGGCACATTGGCGGACAGCGTCCCCATCACGGTGCCTTTATCGCTCAGGGTGACGTTAACCAGTCCCATCTCTTCCAGCTGCTCTTTGAGCAAGCGCAACAGCTTCCACTGTCCTTCCGTGCTCGGTACCTGGCGCACGCCAGGCTTAGACTGCGTATCCAGAGAAACGTACTGTAAAAAACGCTCAAGTAATTTATCCATGTAGTCACCCTCATTTTTTGTGACAACATTATCAAGAAGCGCGAAAACACAAATATTGCGTCAGGTCACTTTTAGACCTGCAAGCGCCATTTTTTTTCATTCCACGATGAAATGAAATAAAGGTCGCTTATCAATGTATAACAAGGATTGGCGATTGCTGTGGTTTGCCGTAGAATGTCCGCCCTCATTAAGAGTCACCAAGGTGGTTAACCACGCACCCCGCATCGGCAATTTCCGTTGCGTTGATAAGGGACAGAGTAAAAAATTGACTACACAACCGTGTTCGCTATCACCGCTGGTACACCTGGCGGGGATTTGCAAAAGCTTTGATGGGAAAACGGTCATTGCAGATTTGAACCTGACCATCAAAAACGGTGAATTTCTCACCCTGCTGGGGCCTTCTGGCTGCGGTAAAACAACGGTACTGCGCCTGATTGCGGGGCTGGAAAATGTCGATGCTGGCAGGATCCACCTTGAAGGTCAGGATATCACTGATGTGCCCGCTGAAGATCGCCACGTCAACACCGTTTTCCAGAGTTACGCGCTGTTCCCGCACATGACGGTTTTTGAAAACGTCGCCTTCGGCCTGCGAATGCAAAAGACGCCAGCGGCTGAAATCCCTGCGCGCGTGACCGACGCCCTGCGGATGGTGCAGCTCGAAGAATTCGCCCAGCGTAAACCGCACCAGCTCTCCGGCGGTCAACAACAGCGAGTGGCAATTGCCCGCGCCGTGGTCAACAAACCCCGCCTGCTGCTGCTTGATGAATCCCTCTCCGCGCTCGACTATAAACTGCGCAAGCAGATGCAGAACGAACTCAAAGCGCTGCAACGTAAGCTTGGCATCACCTTCGTGTTTGTGACTCACGATCAGGAAGAGGCGCTGACCATGTCTGACCGCATCGTGGTGATGCGCGACGGTCGCATTGAGCAGGACGGCTCGCCGCGTGAAATCTATGAAGAGCCGAAAAACCTGTTTGTCGCCAGCTTCATTGGCGAAATTAACCACTTCGACGCCACGGTGATTGAGCGTCTCGACGAAAACCGCGTTCGCGCGAACGTGGAAGGCCGCGAGTGTAATATCTACGTCAATTTTTCGGTTGAAAAAGGCCAGAAGCTGAATGTGCTGTTGCGCCCGGAAGATTTACGCGTCGATGAAATCAACCATGACAACCACATCGAAGGGTTGATCGGTTACGTGCGCGAGCGCAACTACAAGGGCATGACGCTGGAATCAGTCGTCGAACTGGAAAGCGGCAAAATGGTGCTGGTCAGTGAGTTCTTCAACGAAGACGACCCGGATTTTGACCACTCCCTCGATCAAAAAATGGCGATCAACTGGGTAGAGAGCTGGGAGGTGGTACTGGCTGATGAAGAACACAAGTAAATTCCAGAATGTGGTGATTGTCACTATTGTCGGTTGGCTTGTGTTGTTTGTTTTCCTGCCTAACCTGATGATCATTGGCACCAGTTTTTTGACCCGCGACGACGCCAGTTTCGTCAGCCTGGTCTTTACACTGGACAACTACACGCGCCTGCTCGATCCGCTTTATTTTGATGTGCTGCTGCACTCGCTGAATATGGCGGTGATCGCTACCCTCGCCTGTCTGGTGCTGGGTTACCCCTTCGCCTGGTTTCTGGTTAAGCTGCCGAAGAAAGTCCGGCCTCTGCTGCTGTTTCTGCTGATTGTCCCGTTCTGGACTAACTCGCTGATCCGCATCTATGGCCTGAAAATTTTCCTCAGTACCAAAGGCTATCTCAACGAGTTTCTGCTGTGGCTGGGCATTATTGATACGCCGATGCGCATCATGTATACCCCCGGCGCGGTAATTATCGGACTGGTCTATATTCTGCTGCCGTTTATGGTGATGCCGCTCTACTCCAGCATTGAAAAACTGGATAAACCGTTGCTGGAAGCGGCGAGGGATCTGGGTGCCAGCAAGTTCCAGACCTTCGCCCGGATCATCATTCCGTTGACCATGCCGGGAATTGTTGCCGGCTGCCTGCTGGTGATGCTTCCGGCAATGGGGCTGTTCTATGTATCCGACCTGATGGGCGGCGCGAAAAACCTGCTCATTGGCAACGTGATCAAGAGCCAGTTCCTCAATATCCGCGACTGGCCGTTCGGTGCCGCTACCAGCATCACGCTGACAGTGGTAATGGGGCTGATGCTGCTGGTGTACTGGCGCGTCTCACGCATGCTGAATAAAAAGGTGGAACTGGAATGATCGGTCGACTGCTTCGCGGCGGTTTCATGACCGCCATTTACGCTTACCTGTATATCCCGATTATTATCCTCATCGTGAACTCGTTTAACCGTTCGCGCTTCGGGATCAACTGGCAGGGCTTTACCACCGACTGGTATAACCTGCTGCTGAACAACGACAGCCTGCTGCAGGCCGCTCAACATTCGCTGACCATGGCGGTGTTCTCCGCTACTTTTGCGACGCTGATCGGCTCGCTCACCGCCGTCGCACTGTATCGCTACCGTTTTCGCGGTAAACCTTTCGTCAGTGGCATGCTGTTTGTAGTGATGATGTCGCCGGATATCGTGATGGCAATTTCTCTGCTGGTGCTGTTTATGCTGCTGGGCATTCAGTTAGGCTTCTGGTCGCTGCTGTTTTCGCACATCACCTTCTGCCTGCCCTTCGTGGTAGTGACGGTCTTTTCGCGGCTGAACGGTTTTGATGTGCGGATGCTGGAAGCAGCGAAAGATCTTGGCGCCAGCGAGATAACCATTCTGCGCAAAATCATTCTGCCGTTGGCAATGCCTGCCGTGGCGGCGGGCTGGCTGCTGAGTTTTACCCTGTCGATGGACGATGTTGTCGTGTCGTCATTCGTCACCGGGCCGGGTTATGAAATTCTGCCATTGAAAATTTACTCAATGGTGAAAGTTGGCGTGTCACCCGAGGTGAATGCGCTGGCGACCATTCTGTTGGTTCTGTCGCTGGTGATGGTGATTGCCAGCCAGGTTATTGCTCGAGATAAAACAAAGAGCCTGTAAGGCTCGCTATTCAGGGGACGTTAATATGAAAAAATGGTCACGCCACCTGCTCGCGGCAGGCGCTCTCGCACTGGGCATGAGCGCTGCGCACGCGGACGACAGCAAAACGCTCTATTTCTACAACTGGACGGAATATGTGCCGCCGGGCCTGCTGGAGCAATTCACTAAAGAGACGGGCATCAAGGTTATCTATTCGACCTATGAATCGAATGAAACCATGTACGCCAAGCTCAAAACCTATAAAGACGGCGCGTACGATCTGGTGGTGCCATCCACCTATTTTGTCGACAAAATGCGCAAAGAGGGCATGATTCAGAAGATCGATAAAACGAAGCTGACCAACTTCCATAATCTCGATCCGGAAATGCTCAACAAACCGTTCGACCCGAACAACGACTATTCCATCCCCTATATCTGGGGCGCGACCACCATTGGTGTAAACAGCGACGCGATTGACCCGAAAACCGTCACTCGTTGGGCTGACCTGTGGAAACCGGAATACAAAGGCAGCCTGCTGCTGACCGACGATGCGCGTGAAGTCTTCCAGGTGGCGCTGCGTAAACTGGGGCTTTCCGGTAACACCACTGACCCTAAAGAGATTGAAGCGGCTTACAACGAGCTGAAAAAGCTGATGCCGAATGTGGCGGCGTTCAACTCCGATAACCCGGCGAATCCGTACATGGAAGGCGAAGTGAATCTGGGCATGGTGTGGAACGGCTCTGCGTGGGTGGCGCGCCAGGCAGGCACGCCACTGGAGGTGGTCTGGCCACAGGAAGGCGGTATTTTCTGGATGGACAGCCTCGCGATCCCGGCCAATGCGAAAAACGTCGATGGCGCGCTGAAGCTGATTAACTTCCTGCTGCGCCCGGATGTGGCAAAGCAGGTAGCGGAAACCATTGGCTACCCGACACCAAACCTGGCCGCGCGAAAACTGCTGAGCCCGGAAGTGGCGAACGACAAGTCACTTTATCCGGATGCGGAAACCATTAAACATGGCGAATGGCAGAATGACGTTGGCGATGCCAGCCGTCTTTATGAGGATTATTACCAGAAGCTGAAAGCAGGTCGTTAATGCCATCACCCTCTCCGCTCAGGAGAGGGTGAGCTACCGTTTAAAGCCCCTTCAATAATTTTTCGACAAACTCAGGCACCACCTGGCTTGCCAGTCCGTAATGTTTCTCTTCAAACTCACTTCCTACCTGGCTCGGTTCGAGATTCAGTTCGACGGTATGCGCGCCATGTAGTTTTGCCTCATGCACAAAACCGGCGGCAGGATAGACGTGACCCGACGTGCCGATGGCGATAAACACATCCGCCGTCGCCAGCGAGCTGTAGATCTCATCCATACCGAGCGGCATTTCGCCGAACCACACCACATGCGGACGCAGTAGCGCCGGGAACTGACAGCAGTGGCATTTATCGTCAGCCGTGACATCACCGGTCCACTCCAGCACCTGGCCGCTCCATGAGCAGCGAACCTTCAGTAGTTCACCATGCATGTGGATCACCCGCTGGCTCCCGGCCCGCTCATGCAGGTTATCGATGTTCTGCGTCACCAGCGTGAAGCGATCGCCGAGGGCTTCTTCCAGACGCGCTAACGCGATGTGCGCCGCGTTCGGCGCGATTTCCGGTTGCTGTAGCTGGCGACGCCGGGCGTTGTAAAACGCCTGCACCAGCGCTGGATCGCGGGCAAAACCTTCCGGTGTCGCCACATCTTCGACACGGTGCTCTTCCCATAAACCGTCCGCAGCGCGGAACGTGCGGATCCCGGATTCAGCGGAAATCCCCGCCCCGGTCAGCACGACGACTCTCGGTTTTTCCATCGCTTCCGGCATCACTTTATCTCTGAAAAAAATCCGCTGGCGCAGACGTTCGCGCAGTCGGCGTTTGTTACGGCGAAAACGACTCAGTCGATGTAAGCGACGCGTCAGCATAACAACACAACCCCTGTCATTAGTCAGTAAGGTGGAGAAAGGCGGCTCCGCGCATTCCTCCTGCATCCCCGTGGCGCGCCTGTTCAATACGCGGCACACGGGCGACGGGCAACAGATGGCGCGGCAAACGCGCCGCAAGGCCCTCTGTGATGGCACTAAAATTAGACAATCCGCCGCCAATTACCAGCAAATCCGGATCGACTATAGTCAGGATATTGCCAAGACAAACGGCAAGCAAATCCAGATAGCGTTCAACATGCTCACGCGCGCGTGCATCACCCTGCTGCCAGAGGGCAACAATGTCAGGGGATGACAGTGATTGCTGGTAAAAATGTTCATACAGCCAGGCAAAGCCCCGGCCAGAAAGATAATTTTCGATGCACCCCAGTTGCCCGCAACCGCAGCGCGTCAGCGGGAAATCGCGGCCCACGACCTCAAGAGCATCAACCGGCAGGCGAATATGGCCAAACTCACCGGTAATATAGCTATGCCCGGTGATCGACTTGCCGTTCAGCACCAGGCCACCGCCAACGCCGGTGCCGAGGATCAGCCCCATCACCAGCGGATACTGGGTAAATTCATCGTCCCAGGCTTCGGAGAGCGCAAAACAGTTGGCGTCGTTGTCGAGGCGGACATCGCGCCCGAGACGCGCGCTGAGATCCGCACGTAGCGGTCGACCGCTGGCGGCGGGAACGTTGGCGGCATACAGCGTGCCATCTGCTGTTTCCGGCATGCCTGGAATACCGATACCCACGGTGCCTTTGCCGCCAAAGCGCGCATCAGCCTGCGCCACCAGCGCGGCAATGGCCTCGATAAATTCGTCGTAGCTGTCGCGCGGCGTGGAAATACGGCTTTCCCACTGTAAGCGCCGATGGTCATCAAATACGCCCAGCGCAATTTTGGTGCCGCCAATATCAAATCCATAATACATAACGCATTCCTCTTTCTGATTTGGCGGCAACACCGTCAAACCATGACGAAATTACTGACCACTTAGCACCCTCGCTGGATCTATCCGGCTGGCGCGGCGGGCGGGATACCAGCTTGCCAGTAAACTCAGCAACAGTGCGGTGACCAGCACATAAATGACATCCAGCCAGTGCAGTTCCGACGGCAGGAAGTCAATAAAATAAATATCGCCCGACAGGAACTGATGGCCGGTCAGCGATTCAATACCTTTAATAATTGGCGTTAACTGGAAGGCGCCAATCACGCCAATCACCACGCCAATCAGGCTCCCCAGCAACCCGGCGAGCAGGCCATACCAGACGAAAATGGCGCGGATCAGGCCGTCTTTCGCCCCGAGCGTGCGCAGCACAGCGATGTCACCGCTCTTGTCTTTTACTGCCATGACCAGCGTCGAAACGATGTTAAAACAGGCCACGCCAATCACCAGCACCATCGCCAGATACATAATGGCGCGGATCATCTGGATATCGCGATACATATAGCCGTAAGTGCCAATCCAGCTCTTAATATACACGTAGCTGTTGGTGACCTCGCCCGCGTCACGCACCAGTTTATTGGCATTGAACACGTCATTAACTTTGATAGCGATACCCGTGACGCTGCTGCCCATATCGAGATATTGCTGCGCATCCTGCAAGGGAACCATCGCAAAACTGTGATCCAGTTGACCGCTCAGTTGCAGGATCCCGGTCACATGCAGGCGCACACGTTTTGGCTGCAACAGTTTATGTTCGTCGTCGGAATTGGGGATCATGATAGACACCCAGTCGCCCTGCTTCACGTGCAACGCATCGGCAATGCCTTTGCCGAGGATGATTTGCTGTTCACCCGCTTTAAAGCTGGCCCAGGCGTTATTCTGGACGAAACTCGGCAAGGCGCTGAGATGACTCTCCTGCGCCGGTTCCACCCCTTTCACCTGAATTGCGCGCAAGTTGCTGCCGCTCTCAATCAGGCCGGTGAAGTTGATGTATGGCGCAGCGGCGGCAATGCCGTTGACCTTTTCTACTTTGCTGAGCGCGCTGCTCCAGTCGTTCCACGGCTGGTTTACCGGCTCAATTTCGCCGTGTGGCACCACCGCCAGAATGCGGTTATTCAGCTCACGTTCAAAGCCGTTCATCGCGCTCAGGCCGACGATCAATACCGCCACCCCGAGGGCAATCCCGACGGTGGAAATCACCGATATCAGAGACACCATGCCGCTGCGACGACGGCCCCGGCTAAAGCGTAAGCCAATCAGTAACGATAACGGTGAAGCCATTAATCTGCTCCCATCAGGGTCGTTTCTTCCGACAGATGTCCGTCACGCATCTCCAGTTGGCGGCTCATGCGTTTCGCCAGATGCAGATCGTGGGTCACGACCAGAAACGCCGTCCCCTGCGAGGCGTTCAGTTCGCCGAGCAACTGGAAAATGCTGTCAGCGTTACGGGCGTCGAGGTTACCGGTCGGCTCGTCCGCCAGCACCAGACGCGGATTGTTGACCAGTGCACGGGCGATCGCCACGCGCTGTCGCTCACCACCGGAAAGCTCAGACGGTCGGTGATTCGCCCGGTGTCCCAGCCCTACCGCTTCCAGCATGGCCAGCGCGCGCTGCTGAATTTCCGCCGGTTTTTTCCGGCCAATCAGCAGCGGCATCGCGACGTTTTCCTGTGCGGTAAAATCCGGCAGTAGATGGTGAAACTGGTAGATAAAGCCCAGGTCACGGTTACGCAGCTCTGCCTTTGCCGCGGAAGAGAGCTGGCTCAGCGGCTGACCGCTGAAAATCACATCGCCGGAGGTGGGGGTATCCAGCCCGCCCAGCAGATGCAGCAGCGTACTTTTGCCGGAGCCGGAGCTGCCGACAATCGCCATCATCTCCCCTTCCTTCACACTGAAGCTAACGTCGTGCAGCACGTCCGTCTGGACCGAGCCTTCCTGATAGCGTTTGCACAGGTTGTCGCATTGCAACAGGATCTTATTCATAACGTAATGCCTCAGCGGGTTGAGTGGCGGCAGCGCGCCAGGAAGGGTAAAGCGTAGAAAGTAAAGCAATCGCCATCGCCACCAGCGCAATCAGCACCACCTGCAGCGGCTCGATGGCAACCGGCAACGCCGCGCCATCGAGGAAGGCGCCGATGACCGGCATCAGGTTATTGAGCTGGCTGGCAAGCAATACGCCAAGCACCGCACCGAGTAACGCGCCGATGATCCCGGCGCTGGCGCCCTGCACCATAAAGACCGCCATGATCTGACGCGGTGTGAGCCCCTGCGTTTGCAGAATGGCGACTTCGCCCTGTTTTTCCATCACCATCAGCCCCAGCGAGGTGATGATGTTAAATGCCGCGACGGCGACGATCAGGCTCAGCAATAGCCCCATCATATTTTTTTCCATCCGTACGGCCTGGAACAGCTCGCCTTTACGATCGCGCCAGTCCTGCCATTTCGTGCCGTCCGGCAGTTTTTGCTGGCTCAGGGTATCGACCTGCAATGGTTGATCCAGCCACAGACGCCAGCCGGTAATATTTCCGGCCGGATAACGCAGCAGACGCGAGGCGTCCTGGATATTCACCAGCATCTGGTAGCCGTCTACTTCACTGTTGGCGGCGAAGGTGCCGATGATGGTAAACAGACGCTGGCTCGGCAGCCGCCCCATCGGGGTGAACTGGCTGGCAGAGGGCACCATCACGCGGATTTGCTCGCCACGCTTCACGCCCAGTTGACCGGCAAGCTGCTCGCCAAGAATGACGTTGTATTTGCCCGGTTCGAGATCAGTTTGTTTAACGTTCACCAGATACGGCGTCAGCGGATCTTTTTGCGCCGGATCGATACCCAGCATCACACCCACCGCGACGCTGCGCGCGCTTTGCAGCACCACATCGCCCGTGGAGAGCGGCGCGATACGGTTCACACCCTGTAATTTGAGCGCATCTGACGGCAACGTCTGCGGGTTAATCGACCCCTGCTTCGCGCCAAGAATGGCCTGCGGCATTAGCCCCAGAATGTTGTTTTGCAGCTCGCGTTCAAAGCCGTTCATCACTGACAGCACGGTCACCAGCGCCATCACGCCAAGGGTGATGCCGATAGTCGACAGCCAGGAGACGAAGCGACCGAAGCGGTCCGCTGCACGCCCGCGCATATAGCGAAGGCCGATAAATAGTGCGACAGGTTGGTACATGTAATCCGTCTGGTTACTGATAGCAGATGCACGAGTATATAAGCGAAAGCGCGGAGCGTAAATCTGAGAAGTCAGATCTGGCGGGCCTGATCTTAATCTGAAAATGAACAAAATACAGAATGTTACTCATTACTCGTCGCGCTGAGCCCGGCACGATCGTCCTTTCATTAATGGCAAAGAAAGGCATTGAGCGCGATGAAACAAAAAGCGTTGTGGATCAACCAAATCAAGGGATTATGCATCTGTCTGGTGGTGGTGTATCACTCGGTGATCACCTTCTATCCCCACCTGAGCGGCTTCCATCATCCCTGGTCAGAGACGCTGGCGAAGTGCTGGGTTTACTTTAATTTATATCTGGCGCCGTTTCGTATGCCGGTATTTTTCTTTATTTCAGGCTTTCTGATCCGTCGTTATATTGACGACGTCAGTTGGCGCGACGGGTTTAACAAACGCATCTGGGCAATTTTCTATGTACTGATGCTGTGGGGCATTCTGCAATGGCTGGCGTTAAGTGAAATCAACCTCTGGCTGGCGCCGGAACGCGATCTGAGCGGAGCGTCAAATGCTGCCTACGCGGGCAATACCAACGAGTTTCTGCACGGTATGCTGACCGCCAGCACCAGTCTGTGGTACCTCTACGCGTTGGTCGTCTATTTCATCTTCTGCAAAGTCACTCACCGTTTCAAAGCCCCGACGCTGGTCGCGCTGGCCTTGCTCAGCATCGCCATCAATTTCCTCCCTACGCCGTGGTGGGGAATGAACAGCGTGCTGCGTAACGTGATCTACTATGCGCTGGGTGCCTGGTACGGCACGGCGCTGATGGCGTGGATGAAGAACTTCAACCTGCGCCGTTACTGGCTACCACTCGCTCTCGCAGCGGTCTTCGCCGTGGTCACCTGGTTTGCCCGCACGCCGCTGTTTCTGTCGTTGCTGTCGATTTTCATCATCATGAAGTTGTTCTACGCTGTCGGGCGTCGTATTGAGCCGCAGGAAGCGGGTGTGTTGAATGTGATAGGCTCGAACACCATTGCTATCTACACCACGCATCGCATTCTGGTGGAGATTATCAGCCTGGCGACGCTGCATTATCTGACTGCAACGAATGACTCCGCCGCCGTTGAGCTGGGGCTGATACTAGTCTATCCGTTCCTGGCGCTGGGGCTGTGCGTACTGGCAGGACTCGTTGCGCGCCGCCTCTCCCGCGCCGCGTTTGGCGATGTGCTTTTCACGCCACCCTCACGAACGTTTGCTAATGCGTGACGATCGGGGATAATAATCAGCATTGAATTTCAGCGATTTGCCCCCATACTTCGGGGCAAATCCTTACGAGATATTGATGTCATTTATGCCTGAAAAACAACGATACGTCCTGCCCGCAAAAGCAGGCGAGCAGCGTCTGCTGGGCGAGTTAACCGGCGCCGCCTGTGCGACAGAAGTTGCCGAAATCATTGAACGTCATCGCGGTCCCGTGGTGTTGATTGCGCCGGACATGCAGAACGCGCTACGGTTGCAGGATGAAGTCAGGCAGTTTACCGATCAGCTGGTGATGAACCTCGCGGACTGGGAAACGCTCCCCTACGACAGTTTTTCCCCGCATCAGGAAATCATCTCTTCCCGCCTCTCCACGCTGTATCAGTTGCCGACCATGCAGCGCGGTGTGCTTATCGTCGCGCTGAGTACATTGATGCAGCGCGTGTGCCCGCACAGTTTCCTCCACGGCCACGCGCTGGTAATGAAAAAAGGGCAGCAGCTCTCCCGCGATGCCCTGCGCGCGCAGCTCGACAGCGCCGGGTACCGGCATGTCGATCAGGTGATGGAGCATGGCGAATATGCCACCCGAGGCGCATTGCTGGATCTCTACCCGATGGGCAGCGAACAGCCCTATCGTCTCGATTTCTTTGATGATGAAATCGACAGCCTGCGTCTGTTTGATGTCGATTCGCAACGCACGCTGGAAGAGGTTGAGGCGATTAACTTACTGCCTGCGCATGAATTCCCGACGGACAAAGCCGCGATTGAACTGTTCCGCAGCCAGTGGCGCGATAAGTTCGACGTCAAACGCGATGCCGAACATATCTATCAACAGGTCAGCAAAGGCACGCTCCCGGCGGGGATCGAATACTGGCAGCCGCTGTTTTTCAGCGAACCGCTACCGACGCTGTTCAGCTATTTCCCGGCAAATACGTTGCTGGTGAATACCGGCGATCTCGAGGCCAGTGCTGACCGCTTTCAGAAAGAGGCGCAGGCGCGCTTTGAAAGCCGCGGCGTCGATCCGATGCGCCCGTTACTGCCGCCCGAGCAACTCTGGCTGCGCCCTGACGCGCTGTTCAGTGAGCTGAAAAAATGGCCCCGCGTTCAGCTTAAAAAAGAGCATCTGACGGAAAAAGCCGCGCATCAGAATCTGGGCTATCAGACGTTGCCGGATCTCGCCATTCAGGCGCAGCAGAAATCGCCGCTGGATAACTTACGTAAATTCCTTGAGTCCTTCACCGGCCCGGTGATTTTCTCCGTGGAGAGTGAGGGCCGCCGTGAAGCGCTGGGTGAACTGCTGGCGCGCATCAAGCTGGCGCCAAAACGTATTCTTCGTCTTGAAGATGCTGCCGACAGCGGGCGTTACCTGATGCTCGGCGCAGCGGAGCATGGCTATATTGATACCCTGCGCAACCGGGCGCTCATTTGTGAAAGTGACCTGCTCGGCGAGCGCGTGGCGCAGCGCCGTCAGGACAGTCGCCGGACCATCAATCCGGACACTCTCATTCGAAACCTGGCGGAGCTGCATCCGGGTCAGCCGGTGGTGCATCTCGAGCACGGCGTCGGGCGTTATGCCGGGCTTACTACGCTCGAAGCAGGCGGCATCATGGGCGAATACCTGATGCTGACCTACGCAGGCGATGCAAAACTGTACGTACCGGTGTCGTCGTTGCATCTGATTAGCCGTTATGCCGGCGGTGCGGAAGATAACGCGCCACTGCACAAACTTGGCGGTGACGCCTGGGCGCGGGCGCGGCAGAAAGCGGCTGAGAAAGTCCGCGATGTCGCCGCCGAGCTGTTAGATATTTACGCCCAGCGCGCGGCGAAATCGGGCTTTGCCTTTAAGCACGATCGCGAACAGTACCAGCTTTTTTGTGACAGCTTCCCCTTCGAAACCACGCCGGATCAGGCGCAGGCCATCAACGCTGTGCTCAGCGACATGTGCCAGCCGCTGGCGATGGATCGTCTGGTCTGCGGCGACGTGGGCTTTGGTAAAACGGAAGTGGCGATGCGCGCCGCCTTCCTGGCCGTCGAAAACAACAAACAGGTCGCGGTGCTGGTGCCAACCACTCTGCTCGCACAGCAGCACTTTGACAACTTCCGTGACCGCTTTGCTAACTGGCCGGTACGCATCGAGATGCTCTCCCGTTTCCGTAGCGCAAAAGAGCAGACGCAAGTGCTAGAGCAGGCCGCCGCAGGCAAAATCGATATTCTGATTGGGACTCACAAGCTGCTGCAAAGCGATGTGAAGTGGAAAGATCTTGGGCTGTTGATCGTCGATGAAGAGCACCGTTTTGGGGTGCGTCATAAAGAGCGCATCAAAGCGATGCGTGCGGATGTCGACATCCTGACGCTAACTGCAACGCCGATTCCGCGCACGCTGAACATGGCGATGAGCGGGATGCGTGATCTGTCGATCATCGCCACACCACCGGCACGCCGTCTGGCAGTGAAAACGTTCGTACGTGAATACGACAGTCTGGTGGTACGCGAAGCGATTCTGCGTGAAGTGCTGCGTGGCGGACAGGTCTACTACCTGTACAACGATGTGGAAAATATTCAGAAAGCGGCGGATCGGCTGGCGGAACTGGTGCCGGAAGCGCGCATCGCGATTGGTCACGGGCAGATGCGCGAGCGTGAGCTTGAGCGGGTGATGAATGATTTCCACCACCAGCGTTTTAACGTACTGGTTTGCACCACTATCATCGAAACCGGGATCGACATTCCGACGGCAAACACGATTGTCATCGAACGCGCCGACCATTTCGGGTTGGCGCAGTTGCATCAGTTACGCGGCCGCGTGGGGCGCTCACACCATCAGGCCTATGCCTGGCTGTTGACGCCGCACCCGAAAGCGATGACCACCGATGCGCAAAAGCGTCTCGAAGCGATTGCGTCGCTGGAAGATCTGGGCGCCGGTTTCGCGCTGGCGACGCACGACCTTGAAATCCGTGGTGCTGGTGAGTTGCTTGGCGAAGATCAGAGCGGTCAGATGGAAACCATCGGCTTCTCGCTGTACATGGAACTGCTGGAAAATGCAGTAGATGCGCTGAAAGCAGGCCGCGAACCGTCGCTGGAAGATCTCACCAGCCAGCAGACGGAAGTGGAGTTGCGGATGCCGTCTCTGCTGCCGGACGATTTCATTCCGGATGTGAATACACGCCTCTCCTTCTACAAGCGCATTGCCAGCGCAAAAAGTGAAAACGCACTGGAAGAGCTGAAAGTCGAGCTGATTGACCGCTTCGGCCTGCTGCCCGATCCGGCGCGGAATTTGCTGGATATCGCCCGCTTGCGCCAGCAGGCGCAAAAACTTGGTATCAGGAAGCTGGAAGGCAATGAAAAAGGCGGTGTGATTGAATTTAACGAGAAAAATCACGTTAACCCGGCATGGCTGATTGGCCTTTTGCAGAAGCAACCACAACATTTCCGCCTCGACGGTCCCACCCGTCTCAAATTTATGCAGGAGCTTGGCGAGCGCAAAACCCGCATGGACTGGGTGCGCCAGTTTATGCAGCAGCTTGAAGAGAACGCGGTCGCCTGAATGATGCCGCCGCCGGGTGGCAGTGGCTGCCCGGCGTACAGGACGTGAATTTACAAATTCTTTGCAATCCAGTGAAACATTTTCTCATTAATTGAATCCATAATAGACGTTTAGCCGTTTCATTAGCTGACAATTACCATGATGGATATTCAGTGATGATTAAACCTGTCGCGTTTTTCCGCTGGCTACCGCTGTTAATGGTCGCCTCATTTCTCTCGCTCGCCCTTCCCGCTCACGCCAATACCTGGCCGTTGCCGCCGGAAGGCAGTCGCGTGGTGGGCGAAAACCGCTTTCATGTCGTTGAAAATGACGGTGGCTCGCTGGAGGCGATTGCCAAAAAATACAACGTCGGCTTTCTTGCGCTGCTTCAGGCAAATCCGGGAGTGGATCCTTACGTTCCCCGCGCCGGTAGCGTACTAACAATCCCGTTGCAGACTTTGCTGCCGGACGCGCCACGGGTAGGCATTGTGATCAACCTGGCCGAGTTGCGTCTCTATTATTATCCGCCAGGCAAAAACGTGGTGACCGTTTATCCGATCGGTATTGGCCAGCTCGGCGGCGATACGCTGACGCCAACCATGGTCACAACAGTATCTGACAAACGCGCAAATCCGACCTGGACGCCCACCGCTAACATTCGCGCGCGCTATAAAGCACAGGGCACTATTTTGCCAGCGGTGGTTCCGGCGGGCCCGGATAACCCGATGGGCCATCACGCGATCCGCCTCGCGGCTTATGGTGGTGTGTATCTTCTGCACGGCACCAACGCTGATTTCGGCATCGGTATGCGGGTCAGCTCCGGCTGTATTCGCCTGCGCGATGACGACATCGAAACGCTGTTCAGAGTGATTCAGCCAGGTACGAAGGTCAATATCATCAATACGCCTGTCAAAACCTCGGTAGAACCCGGCGGTGTACGTCTGGTCGAAGTGCACCAGCCGCTGTCGAAGGATATTGATGACGATCCGCAGACGCTGCCGATTGTTCTGACATCCGCCATGCAGACATTCAAAGCAGCGCCACAAACAGATGCTGACGTGATGACGCAAGTAATGGAAATACGCTCAGGTATGCCGGTGGATGTGAGTCGTCATGAAGAAGCGGCACAGCAAACGCTGTAATGTCTCCCGCGAAAAGAAAAAAGCCCTGCTTCAGAAGCAGGGCTTTTTTGTGGCAGTGGCATCAAGGGTTAGCGATGCTTATTTGTAGATGACAGCGGTACCGTGGAGGGTGTTAGGACCGGTCACAGAGGTAATACGGAAAGATTTTGCACCCATGGCGTCAGCTTTTTGCGCCAGTTCGTCTTCCAGCGAACCCAGGTTAGTTCCTGCTGTTGCGGAGATAGTCCCCACTTTATGCTGATCGACCGGAGTGGATTGCACTTCAACCGCCGCAAAGCTGGCAAATGACAGTGAGCTAAGAGCAGCTGCCGCAATCAGAGTTTTGATACTTTTCATGATGATGAACCTTTGCAGATGAATTATGTACTGCCGTTAATTATTAAATTAACGAACGATACAGAAATCATAATGTGATCCACATCACACGTCAATATAATTTTTTAATGATCATTAAAATAATCTAAAAATCCATATTTTTCATACCGATAGGATTTTTTTATTTTTGTGGTGTCGCCACTGGTCGTACATAAGATTTATTTTTATAATAGGCACGTTTTCATTACTGACTAAGGTACACCGGCACCATGACAACTGACGTTCCGAGTTGCACAAAAAAAAGCCGTGGCCGACCTAAAGTGTTCGACAGGGATGTGGCGCTTGATAAGGCCATGACACTCTTCTGGCAACATGGCTATGAAGCCACGTCGCTGGCAGATCTCGTAGAAGCGACGGGTGCGAAAGCCCCCACCCTTTACGCTGAATTCGTTAATAAAGAAGGACTGTTTCGCGCCGTGCTTGACCGCTATGTGGCGCGTTTTGCAGCAAAACATGAAGCACAACTCTTTTGCGAAGAAAAGCCGCTAGAACAGGTTTTACGTGATTATTTCACTGCTGTTGCTGCCTGTTTTACCGACAAAGCAACCCCGGCGGGCTGTTTTCTGATCAGCACCTCAGCGACGCTCGCGGCATCATCAAAAGAGATTGCGAAAACGATTAAATCCCGCCACGCCATGCAGGAGCAGACGTTGTGTCAGTTCCTCGCACAACGGCAACAGCGCGGTGAAATTCCACAGGGTAAAGATATTAAGGCTCTGGCGCAGTTTCTGAGCTGCATCCTGCAGGGGATGTCCATCAGCGCCCGTGACGGCGCCAGCTTTGAATCGCTGATGCAAATCACCAACACTACGTTACGTCTGTGGCCGCAAATCCTCGCCGCCTGACATAAAAAAAGCCCCTCAGCCTGAGCGAATGAGGGGCTAACATACCGGGAACTGCTTTTTTACGCTTTATTATTCAGGATCAGCTGGCCGTTATTATCCAGCGGGATCTGCGTACCAGGATCTTTGTCCATACGGATTTTCCCCTGCTGGTCGCCAATCTTGTAGGTCACGTCATAGCCAAGCATTTTTTCCGACTTGTCGTACACCGTTTTACAGCGCTGCTGCGTAGTGGTGTAGGTGTCGTTGTCCTGCATCGCCCCCTGCACCTGGTTACCGGCGTAACCACCGCCCAGCGCGCCGACGACCGTGGCGACATCGCGCCCGCGTCCTCCGCCGAATTGATGGCCGATGACCCCACCGGCGACTGCGCCAAGTACCGAGCCAGCAAGGCGGTTTTCGTCCTGTACCGGACGACGATGGGTGACGGCGACGTTGCGGCATTCCTGTCGCGGCGTTTTGATGGTTTCTTTAATCGGGGTGGCGGAAACCACCTGTGCAAACTGTGGGCCGCGATCAAAGACGTTCAGACTGGCTACTGCCGCCACGCCCAGCGCGGCAGCCACGCCAATCCCTATGCCCGCTAACATTGATTTATTCACGGGAGTTCCTCCTTTGTTGCTGTTAGTAACAATTTTGCAACCAGCGAAGGGGTTAAGCAAATCAGAAAACGGATGAAAAATGCGTGATCGTCGGGCAAATCGTATCGATTCAGAGTACTCTTAAGCGATAAAAGCGATCTGCCGAAGGATATGCTGAAAAGCATTGACCCGGCAGCAAGTCCGGGTCAGCGTTAAAACGCGGAATTAATGCAGCTTCAGGCGGGGGCGAATGACGCGGTTAATACTGCCCACCAGCATCATCAGGCCGGTTTTGAAGTAACCGTGCAGCGCAATCTGATGCATGCGGTACAGCGAAATATAGACCATTCGCGCAATACGCCCTTCCACCATCATCGAACCGCGCATCAGGTTACCCATCAGGCTGCCGACGGTAGAGTAGTTCGACAGCGACACCAGCGAACCGTGATCTTTATAAACGTACGATTTCAGGGTCTTGCCTTTCATCTGCGCCAGAATGTTGTTTAACGCACAGGTCGCCATCTGATGTGCCGCCTGAGCACGCGGAGGGACGAACCCCCCTTCCGGGCGAGCGCAGGAAGCGCAGTCCCCAATTGCATAAATATCCGCATCGCGGGTTGTCTGTAGCGTTGGCTCCACCACCAGTTGGTTAATGCGGTTGGTTTCGAGACCGCCAATCTCTTTCATAAAGTCCGGCGCTTTAATGCCTGCCGCCCAGACCATCAGATCGGCTTTGATGTACTCGCCTTCTTTGGTATGCAAGCCGCCTTCGTCCGCGCTGGTGACCATGGTTTGCGTCAGTACGCGCACGCCTATTTTCGTCAGCTCGTTGTGCGCGGCACCAGAAATGCGCGGCGGCAGCGCAGGCAGAATACGCTCACCCGCTTCCACCAGCGTGACGTTCAGCGCTTCGTTGGTCAGCCCTTTGTAGCCGTAGCTGTGCAGCTGTTTCACTGCATTATGTAATTCAGCAGAGAGCTCAACGCCGGTCGCCCCACCACCGACAATCGCAATATTTACCTTACCGTTCGCGCCGAGATGGCTGGAATGCTTAAGGAACAGGTTGAGCATTTCCTGATGGAAACGGCGCGCCTGATGCGGGTTATCCAGGAAGATGCAGTGATCTTTCACACCTGGCGTATTGAAATCGTTTGAGGTGCTGCCCAGCGCCATCACCAGCGTGTCGTACGGCAGTTTGCGCTCCGGTACCAGCAGGTCGCCCTTGCTGTCGCGGATTTCCGCAAGTGTGATAGTTTTGCTCTCACGATTGATATCGACCACTGAACCCAACTGGAACTGGAAATGATGGTTTCGCGCATGCGCCAGATAGCTCAGCGCATCAACGCCCTCATCCAGTGAACCGGTCGCCACTTCATGCAACAGCGGTTTCCACAAATGACTGTGGTTGCGATCCACCAGCGTGATTTTTGCTTTTTTGCCACGGCCCAGCTTTCTGCCTAACTGCGTAGCCAGTTCCAGCCCGCCAGCACCACCGCCTACAATCACTATTTTTTTCAATGGTGTAGTCAACGTGACCCCCTCAAATTATTAACCAATTGTTAATTAAAAGTTATTGAAATAGCCTTTAATTAACAACAGGTTACCTGCGCGAAACCATTCAGCAGCACTGAGAATAACACGAACGGTGCATTGGTCATACCAAAATTGATATGCATCAAGTTTTGCGGTTGTATTGATCAACAAGTTTAGCGGTTGAGGGGGGATGCTGAATGCCCGGTCAGCAGAGCGCCGCCGGGCCTGAAGAGATTAACCTAAGGTTTTAAACGCTTTGATGCGCTGCAGGTGCGGGGAGATATTTTTGAATTTATGGGTCTGCACTTCATCCCAGATAATTTCATAATAGTGATGCAGTAACTCCGCCGAACGCTGGCTGTTCAGCGCCTCATCCTGACGGGAGAGGATCACCAGGCAACGGTCACGATTCTTCTCGCGGAAATTGCTCACGCATTTGGTGGCGATATCGACATACTCTTCCGGGCGGTCGATCTTCCCTTCCATATTTTCATTAGGGTAGAGATTCGGGTTGAACATCACCTGGCGCACATCGCACAGGAAACCGATACGTTCCGCCCAGTAGCCGCCGAGCCCGACGCCGCAAATCAGCGGTCGTTCATCAACGTTAAGCTGCAGCATCTTGTCGACTTCCTTCAACAAATGCTGCATATCGTGTTTTGGATGGAGCGTGCTGTAGCTTATCAACCGCACATCCGGGTCGATAAATTGCAGCTGCAACACCTTTTCGTGGTTACCCGGGCTGTTCGAGTCAAAACCGTGTAAATAAATAATCATCACATCCTCACAACACTTCCGATCCCGATGCGGGAGAATTAACGATCCGCTTTATGCTCCTGCCAGCGTTCATGCAGCTGTTCCAGCTGCGCGCTGACCATTTTCCAGCGAGAGGAATCCATCAACGACTGACGCGTTAATGTTCCCTGATGATACAATTTCGTAACACGCTCTGCTTTGATCGGCGACAGATTATCCAGCACACTGACCGCACCCTTACGATTATTGCAGACCAGGATCATATCGCAACCTGCATCCAGCGATGCCTGCCCGCGTTCCGCGTAGCTGCCCATAATCGCGGCCCCTTCCATGGACAGATCGTCAGAGAAGATAACGCCGTCGAAACCCAGTTCGCCCCGCAATACGGTTTTCAGCCAGTGCGGCGAGCCGCTGGCCGGACGCGAGTCTACATCGCTATAGATGACGTGCGCAGGCATGATGGCATCAAGACGCTGCTCGTCGATAAGCGTGCGGAACACCGACATATCTTTGGCGATAATGTCCGCCTGCGGACGCGGATCTTGCGGCGTCACTTTATGGGAGTCCGCCGTTACCGCACCGTGCCCCGGGAAATGCTTGCCGGTGGTTTTCATGCCAGCGCTGTGCATACCGTCGATAACGTGACGCGCCATCGCCAGCGCTTTGGCCGGATCTTCATGGTAAGAACGCTCACCAATCGCCGCGCTGATATGCCCGACATCCAGCACCGGGGCGAAGCTGATGTCGATATCCATTGAAATCATTTCGCTGGCCATCAACCACCCGGCTTCCTGCGCCAGTTTGCCCCCCTCTTCCATTCCCAACAGTGCGGCAAAAGACTGCGCCGCTGGCAGACGGGTGAATCCGTCGCGGAAACGCTGAACGCGCCCGCCTTCCTGATCAACGGCAACCACCAGATGATTGCGCGATGCGGCGCGGATCTGACGCACCAGCTCACGCAGTTGCGCGGGATCGTGATAGTTGCGGGTAAAAATAATCAGCCCGCCAACTAGCGGATGGGCCAGGATTTCGCGTTCTTCCGCATCCAGCTCAAACCCTTCGACATCCAACATTACTGGACCCACAAAGACCTCTCTTATCCATTCGTCTTAAGCTGGCACCATGTCTCATCTGCCAGCGTGATTAATTGTTGTTCGCCGGTCTGCACCCAGCGACATTCGAACCAACCGGCTTTTAACATTAGCAGCCATGGCCGCCAGCGCTGAACCTGCCGCCACAGATGAGGCGGATCGATCTGCGCCAGTGCCGCGTAATCTCCAACCAGCTGGCGATGCGCTGCGTCACTGCTGACCCAGACGGCCGCCAGCTCCAGCGCGATATCGCCGTCACCGGCATATTCCCAGTCGATCAGCCGCAACCCCGTCGCCGTATGGACGATGTTTCCGGCATGAACATCCATATGCAGCGGCGCCAGACGCAGCGGAACAGGTTCACCGGCTTTGCACAAACGGTGCAACTGACGAAGCCAGAACGGGGTACGGCGCGCAGGCGAGCTTTGTTGCCAGTAACTCAGCAGCAAGGACAACAACGGCACCCGCCAGCCAAACCGGGGCTGTTGATGCAAATAATACAGCGTTGCCGCCAGTTGACGATGGTCCGGAAGCGCGCTTTTAACCTCACCTGCGATATAGTCCACCGCCATCCAGCCAGGCGTGTAGAAACGCGGACGCGGTGCGAGATCTTCAGGAAGTTGTGACAACGCATGATACTGGCGGAGAAAATGGTATTCGGCGTCCTGCGGCGTGTGATGCTGGCGCAACACCAGGCGCTGATCGCCGTTTTCAATGATGCAGCTACCGCCGCTTAATCCCGTAGGGACGGAATTCGCGGCGGGCTGAAAATCCGGGAAAAAGCGTGACAGGACCGCGTCACGCGTCAGTTTACTGTTGCTGCACTGCACCTTTACCTGACCAGATAATCTCGCCAGTCTGAACCAGCATCAGTTGCATTTGCAGCGTCGGTGCATTGACGTTGCCGGTAGCGTTCGAGTACAGCACATACTGTGCGCCGACAGTGCGCGCAATACCCATCGCTTTGCTGCGGGAGCCGAGGCTGTCCTGCGGCGACAGGCCGAGCTGTTGTTTGGCGACCGCCAGTTGTTGCACGGAAACCAGCGTGAATTTACCGTTACCGCTCAGTGCATTATGCAGTGCCGTGGTGGCTTCACTGGCATTCAGAGAACCGTTGGTGCGGTTATTGACGCTGTCGACCAGCAGAATGCTGCCCGCGTTGACGCCTTCGGATTGCAGCATTTTTCCGACCATCGGTTGTACGGCGCCGTTCCAGTCATAATGACGAACGCGCGGCGTGGGCTGGCCGGTCTGGTCCGGTTGTTCAATCGGGCCGGGCTGCTGCGGAATAGTCGGCACGGAGGGCACGGTCGGTACCGGTTGTTGCGGCATCGGCTGCTGCGGCACCGGTTTTACCTGTTCGACTGGCGCGGGCTCTTCGCGTTGCCCCACACACCCTGACAGGACGATCGCCAGCGCCGTCATTAATGCATAGCGACTCAAATTTGACATCACGATTTACCCCTTAAAGATAAAGATAAAGGCGGACTTTATGCGCCCCAAGATTGTTTGCGCTGCCGTAGAGCGTTACGGAGGAATTACCCGGCACCGTCACGCTGCGCGGCGCTTCGAGGGGATGCATTTCCAGCCCTCTGGCGTCATACCAGTAAAAACGATAATGGAGCGTCACCGGTTCGCGACGCTCGTTGAAGAGAACAGAAGAGGCGGTTGCCTGAATTTCTGAGGTGGTCAGCTCCGGTTTTTCCGCGCTGATCCCGGCGACCATAACGTTCGACTCCATCACCAGCGTCTGCTGATCACCCACCGGGATTTCCGGGCGCGAACCGCAGCCCGCCAGCGTCAGCAGAGCCAGCATCAGGGTGAAACGCCCTGTCTTCATGTTCACCTTCACTTTCTCGCCAGCATCGGCCCCAGCGGACGACCGCCGAGCAGGTGCATATGAATATGATAGACTTCCTGCCCGCCGTGGCGGTTGCAGTTCACAATCAGGCGGTAGCCATCTTCGGCAATCCCTTCCTGCTCGGCGATTTTAGCGGCGACGGTCATCATGCGCCCCAGCGCCAGCTCGTGCTCGGCGGTGACGTGGTTGACGGTGGGGATAAGGAGGTTGGGAACAATCAGGACATGCGTCGGCGCCTGCGGCGAGATATCACGAAATGCGGTGACAAGATCGTCCTGATAAACGATATCCGAAGGGATCTCGCGACGAATGATTTTGCTGAAAATCGTTTCTTCTGCCATGGCCTGTTCCTTTTTAATTATTCACCGTGCGGTAATCTGACAAACAGAATAGAACACTGAGTATGAGCGACTTACTCCCTGTCTTTCAACCTGAAACCGTGATTTCTTATCCTCTTAGCCGTTAGCTGCTGCTGGAATAACCACTCTTCTCCCACTGACCCCTCTGCAGTCTTAAAACAAAGTTTCATTGACATTGGTTACATCTGTTTACAGTAGTAATTCGAATGCGTATATTTCTCATTTGCATTTGTATGCACAAAAATGCACAACCGCGTCTCACCATAACGCTGACCTCGCCACGACGAGGTGTAAGCCAGAACAACAACTATTTTAAAGGGTTTATTATGATTTTCATTGATAACATCAGGGACGAGCAGCGCTCTCCTGCCACCGCGCCGGCATTACTGGCGGTTTGTATTGCTGTAGCACTCTTTCCCAATACTCTGCGCGCAGCCAGCGAGACGCAGGAAGAGAAGATCATCGTTGAAGGCACTACGGATACCAGTTCTGACAGCCAGGATCAGGATTACAGCGTCAAAACCACCACTACCGGCACCAAACTGCTGCTGGTGCCGCGCGATATTCCGCAGTCGGTTAGCGTTATCAGCCAGCAACGCATGGCGGATCAGGAGCTGAACACCATTGGTCAGGTTCTGGATAATACCACCGGGGTGAGTGCTTCCCGCATTGATACCAGCCGTACCAACTTTTACTCTCGCGGGTTCTTCATCAGCAACTTTGCCTACGAAGATATGCCGACGTTCCTCGATAATCGCTGGAACTTTGGCGATACCGCTGGCGATACGGCGATTTACGATAAAATCGAAGTGGTGCGCGGCGCAGCGGGTCTGATGAGCGGTACGGGTAACCCTTCCGCCTACGTCAACATGGTGCGTAAACACGCCGACAGCAAAGAATTCAAAGGGTCGGCCTCTGCAACGTATGGCAGTTGGGATAAACAGCGCTATGTGCTGGATCTGCAGGCGCCTCTGACCGAATCAGGGAATGTTCGCGGACGTGTGATCACCGGTTATCAGGACAATGATTCCTGGGTCGAGCGCAACCACTACCGTAAAAAATTCATCTACGGCGTTGTGGATGCTGACGTCACCGACTCCACGACCCTTTCCGTCGGTTATGACTATCAGGAAAGCGAAGAAGACAGCCCGACCTGGGGCGGCTTCCCGTCTATGTTCAGCGACGGCAGCAAAACCCATTTCCGTCGTGGCTTTAATACCGCCGCCGACTGGACTTACTCCAATAAAGATTCCACGAAGATCTTCGCCAACCTGACCCAGCGTTTTGATAACGGCTGGGAAGCAAAATTCAACGCCATGCACGCGGAAACTAACTTCGACAGCAAGCTGATGTACGTCGACGGTTACCCGGATAAAGCCACTGGCCTGTACGATGCCTCAAAATGGTATGGTGCCTGGGGCGGCTGGAACCGCGGCGAGCGCAAGCAGGACTCCGTGGATGCGTTCGTGCGTGGCGGCTATGGCCTGCTGGGCCGTCAGCACGAGCTGATGTTCGGCGGCAGCTACAGCCGTCAGCGCAATAACTATGACAACTCCTATCCAGTGAACAGTAACTACGGTCTGATGGATGTGGGCAGCATTTACGATTACAACGGTAAGCTGGCAGATCCGACATGGTCTGACTTTGCCCTTTACCAGCGTGACGTGATCCGCCAGAAATCGGTCTATGCCGCGACGCGTCTCTCTCTCGCCGATCCACTGCATTTGATCCTCGGGGCTCGCTACACCGAATGGAGCGCGAAATATAACCTCGAGCGCAAGCCGGATGAGATCCGCACGTCGAAGTTTGATGACGTCACGCCGTATGCCGGTCTGATTTACGACATCGATGACACCTGGTCCGTTTATACCAGCTACACCTCCATTTTCCAGCCGTCTGGTCAGCGTGACGTGAACAGCAAGTTTATCGATCCGACCACGGGCAAGAGCTATGAAGCTGGCGTGAAAGGCGACTGGTTTAATACCCGTCTGACCGCCTCGGTATCCGTGTTCCGTATCGAACAGGACAATGTGGCCATTTCAACAGGCACGACGATCCCGGGTTCCGGTGGGCAGACCGCGTATAAATCGGTTGATGGCACCGTGAGTAAAGGTATTGAGTTCGAACTGAATGGCGCACTGACCGACAACTGGCAGTTAACCTTTGGCGGTAGCCGTTACATTGCGGAAGATGAAGACGGTAACGCCGTGAATCCGAGCCAGCCGTGTACCTCGCTGAAGCTGTTCACCCGTTACCAGTTGCCGATGCTACCTGAGTTGACCGTCGGCGGCGGCGCGCGCTGGCAGAATAAAACCTGGCAGGATATCGATAACGGCCCGAACGGCGTTACGCAGATTACTCAGGATGGCTATACCGTGGTCGATCTCTTTACCCGCTACCAGGTGACCAAGAACTTCGCGATACAGGGCAACCTGAACAACGTGTTTGACGAAGAATATTACGACTATCTGGGCACCTACGGTGTCTATGGCGCACCACGTAATTTCTCTGTCAGCGCAAGCTACAGTTTCTGAGTTACCCGTAGGCCCGGTAAGGCGTAGCCGCCACCGGGCAAAAAGTAAAAAAGGCAGCCATTTGGCTGCCTTAGTTCTCCCCACCCTCTGACTTAGTTGTTGCGGATGTAATCATCCATTTCGGTTTTCAGGTTATCGGATTTGGTACCGAAAATTGCCTGTACACCGGAACCTGCAACAACCACACCTGCGGCACCCAGTTTCTTCAGGCCAGCCTGATCCACTTTCGCCACATCCGCTACGCTGACGCGCAGACGCGTGATACAGGCGTCGAGGTTAGTGATGTTGGTTTTACCCCCAAATGCGGCGACCAGAGCCGGTGCCATTTCGCTGGAAACACCGGCTTTCACATCGTCAGAAGCATCTTCACGACCCGGCGTTTTCAGATCCAGCGCTTTGATCAGCACACGGTAGATGGTGTAGTAAACGAGGGCGTAGCAGATACCGACAATCGGGAACAGCCACAGTTTGCTGCTGTTACCAGACAGGACGATGAAGTCGATCAGACCGTGCGAGAACGACGTACCGTCACGCATACCGAGCAGGATAGCGATCGGGAAAGCCAGACCGGCCAGAATCGCGTGGATCACGTACAGGATCGGCGCAACGAACATGAAGGAGAACTCGATCGGCTCGGTAATACCGGTCAGGAACGAGGTCAGCGCCGCGGAGATCATGATACCGCCCACTTTCGCGCGGTTTTCTGGTTTCGCAGAATGCCAGATGGCGATTGCCGCTGCCGGCAGACCGTACATCTTGAACAGGAAGCCGCCAGACAATTTACCCGCTGTCGGGTCGCCTGCCATGTAGCGAGGAATATCGCCGTGGAATACCTGACCGGCAGCGTTGGTGTACTCACCGATTTGCATCTGGAAAGGAACGTTCCAGATGTGGTGCAGACCAAACGGTACCAGGCAACGCTCAACGAAACCGTAGATGCCGAAGGCCACAACCGGGTTCTGATATGCCGCCCACTGGGAGAAGGTCTGGATAGCAGTACCAATCGGAGGCCAGATGAAGGACAGGATCACACCGGTGAAAATGGCTGCCAGACCGGAAATAATCGGCACAAAACGCTTGCCCGCAAAGAAGCCCAGATATTCAGGCAACTTGATGCGATAGAAGCGGTTGAACATATAGGCTGCGATCGCACCGGAAATGATACCGCCAAGCACGCCGGTATCTGCGAGGTGTTTCGCAGCGATCTCTTCCGCAGGTAAATGCAGGACCAGCGGTGCGACAACCGCCATGGTTTTCACCATGATGCCGTAAGCCACTACTGCAGCCAGCGCAGAAACGCCATCGTTATTGGTGAAGCCAAGCGCAACACCGATAGCAAAGATCAGCGGCATGTTGGCGAAGACCGAACCGCCCGCTTCCGCCATCACATGGGAAACGACGGCTGGCAGCCAGCTGAAGTTAGCAGAACCGACGCCCAGCAGGATACCTGCGATAGGCAGTACGGATACTGGCAGCATCAGCGATTTACCGACCTTCTGCAGGTTAGCAAATGCATTCTTAAACATAATTGAGAGTGCTCCTGAGTATTTGTGCTTTTATTACGCATTCACGCATTGGCGCGGGGGGAGAGCCGCGCTGTGGACAGGACATCTAAGCGCCCTTTATTTATTACACAGAGTAAAATAAATCAGCTCAGTGTTGTTTGACGGCTATCACGTTTCGGTTAGCACCAGCCGAAAAACTTGCGTTTCTTTACATAACTGATGTCAGGATGTGTCAAATGATCCGTTCACCGCCCGTTTTACGGCGGTGAACTTTACTCGGTTTGCTTATTAATTACGAGCTTTAAAATAAGCTAACAAATCAGGCGTCTTGCAGGCGAGAGGGGGCGATATGGAACAGGCGGGCGAAGTTTTCGGTGGTCTGTTGCGCCAGTTGTTCCACGGTCACACCTTTCAGTACCGCCATGTATTCAGCAACGTCGCGCACCAGCGCAGGCTGGTTCTCTTTTCCACGATGCGGCACCGGTGCCAGGTAGGGAGAATCGGTCTCCACCAGCAGTCTGTCCAGCGGCACATAGCGTGCCGCGTCCCGCAATTGTTCGGCGTTGCGGAAGGTCACGATGCCGGAAAACGAAATGTAAAACCCAAGATCCAGCAGCTTACCCGCAGTTTCTCTGTCTTCAGTGAAACAGTGTAGTACGCCGCCGCATTCCGTCACCTTTTCTTCGCGCAGAATAGCCAGCGTATCTTCGCGCGCGTCACGGGTATGCACAATGACTGGTTTGTTCAGCTCGCGCCCGATGCGGATGTGATGGCGAAACGATGCCTGCTGCTGCGCTTTAGTTTCCGGCGTGTAATAATAGTCGAGCCCGGTTTCGCCCATCGCGACCACGCTCTCTTCTGCCGCCAGACGGCGCAGCTCTTCAACGTCATAAGTTTCGTCCTGGTTCAGCGGATGCACGCCGCAGGAATACACCACATCTTCACGGTTACCCACCAGTTCACGCATATTGCGGTAACCCGGCAGCGTCGTGGCGACCGCAAGGAAGAATTTCACGTCACGGGCGGCGGCTTTGGCCAGCGCGTCGTTAACGTCTTTATGCAGGGATTGATAATCCAGGCCATCGAGATGGCAGTGTGAGTCGACTAAAAACATAATGTCTCTCTCAGAATTGAGATACGGGAAGTACCGCTCCCGGTTGCAGGTAATGCTCCCAGCGCAACAGGCGCTCGGTGAGGATCAGTTCGCGATTGAGCCCGACGACGCTCAGCAGTTGCTCCCGGCATTCGCAGGCGTCCTGAACGATGGCCCGCAGCGTCGCTGCTGGCAATGTGTGCGCCAGTTTCCCGGTCAGCGCCAGCGCATCGGTGTTGGTTAACAGCGTAATCCCTTGCTGAATTTTGAGCGCATCCAGCAACAGCGAAGCAAACCAGTGTAGCCGCGTCGCCGCGTCGTCATGGTTTAACGCAGAAAGCAGTGAAAGCCAGTCCTGGCTGACGAGCACGGCTTCCAGTGCCTGACACAACTGCTGGCGCGCATTCCAGTGATTTTCCTGTAATAACGCCAGTGCCGCCGCAGGTGCGCTGGCGCTGAGGCGCAGCGCCGTTAATCGGGCCTCTTGTGACGTTGTCACTTCTCGTTCAAGCCATGCCATTGCCCAACTTTCCGCAGGTGGCGACAGATGGTGCAATCGGCAACGGCTGCGCAGCGTCGCCAGTAGTCGCGCAGGCTCTTCGCAGGCGAGGAAAAACCAGGTTTTCTCCGGCGGCTCTTCGAGTGTTTTTAACAGCGCGTTGGCGGCGGCATCGGTGAGTTGCGTCGCATCGCTTATCCACACCACTTTCGCCCCGCCCAGTCGCGCATGTTCGTAGAGTTTTTCGCTCACTTCACGTACGGCGTCGATGCCGAGACTGTTTTTGCCCTTCTCCGGCACCAGATGATAGTAGTCAGGATGCGTTCCCGCCTGCATCAGTTGGCAGCTGTGGCACTGTCCACAGCTTTTATGTCCATCCGGCTGATGACACATCAGCCAGCGGCTCAGCGCATAAATCAGCGCATCGTCACCCATCCCGGGTAACGCCTGAATCAGTAACGCATGGTGCCCACGCCCGGCCTGATAGCTGGCAATCAGCTGTTCAAAATGGGGGCGCAACCACGGATACCATTTCATGCATTTTGCTCCTTCACCCACGTCGTCACGGTGTCGCGGATGTCCTGCATCACTTTTTCCAGCGGCTGGGTGGCGTCAATGGTACGAATGCTACTGTCCTGCGCCGCCAGTTCGAGATAACGCGCGCGGGTACGGTTGAAGAAATCCAGTGACTCCTGCTCGATGCGGTCGAGATCGCCACGCGCGCGGGCGCGTTTGAGGCCCACTTCCGGCGTCACATCGAGGTAAATTGTCAGGTTCGGGCGAAAATCCCCCAGCACCGCATCGCGCAGCGTCGCCAGCATGTGCTGATCGATACCGCGTCCGCCGCCCTGGTAGGCTTGTGTGGAGAGATCGTGGCGATCGCCAATCACCCATTGCCCTTTCGCCAGCGCCGGTTTAATCACCGTTTCAACCAGCTGTACGCGGGCGGCATAGAACATCAGCACTTCCGCTTTGTCCGTAATCACTTCATCGCCAACGGATTTGATATCCAGCACCAGGCTGCGCAGTTTTTCTGCAAGAATAGTCCCGCCCGGTTCGCGGGTGAAAACCAGATCACGAATGCCCAGTTGTTCCAGCGTTTGCACCACCATGTTACGTGCGGTGGTTTTGCCTGCCCCTTCCAGACCTTCGATGACGATGTAATTACTGGTCATTTTTTTCCTTAAGTACTTTCAGGTAATCCTGCACCGCCCGGTTATGGCTGGCGAGATTGGTCGTAAACTGGTGGCCGCCTTTGCCGTCAGCCACAAAATAGAGATACGGTGTCTTTGCCGGATGCGCGGCGGCATTCAGCGACGCGTCGCCCGGTGTCGCAATCGGCCCCGGCGGCAGCCCGGCGATGACATAAGTGTTGTACGCCGTCGGCGTTTCCAGATCTTTGCGCGACAACTTGCCATTATAACTCGCCCCCATGCCGTAAATCACGGTGGGATCGGTCTGCAGACGCATGCCGAGCCGCAGACGGTTAATAAACACCGACGCCACCCGGTCACGCTCACTGGCGACCGCCGTCTCTTTTTCGATAATCGACGCCATGGTTACCAGCTGGTTCTGGTCCTGATACGGCAGATTGTCCATCCGCCCTTCCCAGGCCTGCGCAACAGCTTTAACCATTTTCAGATGCGCGCGTTTGAGGATAGCGACATCCGTGGTGTTGGCGGTGTACATCCAGGTATCCGGCCAGAACCAGCCTTCCACCCAGTCAGGATGCTCCAGTTCCAGCGCCTTCGCGACGGTCGCGTATTCATCGTCTTTCAGCGTATGTTGGATGTAAGGCGCCTCGCGCAGCTGTTTCAGGTAATCGCTGAGCCGCATCCCTTCCACAAAACGCAACGGGAACTGCGCTTCTTTGCCGCTTTCCAGCAACATTAGCATGTCGCGTACGGTCATTTCAGGGGTGAGCCGGTAGGTGCCTGCTTTAAAATGGGAGAGATCAGGTTCTACGCGCAGCAGCCACTGGAAAACTCGCGGGCGATTAATAATCTTATCGGCATACAGCTGATCGCCCAGCACTTTACGCCCGGTTCCCGCTTTCAGCGTGAAAATGGTCTCTTCTTTGATAAGTAGCTTGCTGTCCGCCATCTGGCGCACTTTCCACATCCCAACGCCCGCGGCAATACCCAGCACCACCAGCAACAACAGGACAAAACGTAACATTTTCTTCATGGCTAATCGGACAACTCACAATAAGGGGCCAGAAACTCAAACAGTTCATGTGACAGGTAGCGAACATCGCCAAACGCCTTCACCGGTACCACCGGCATCAGCGCGTTGCACAGCAGAACTTCGTCCGCCTGCTGTACCGCCTCTTCACGCGCACTCACTTCGACAACGTGATAGCGGCTTTGTGCCAGTCGCGAGAGACAATACTGGCGCATAATGCCGTTGACGCCGGCATGGGTGAGCCTCGGCGTAAAGACAGTATCACCCGCCCGCCAGAACAAATTAGCCGCACAGCATTCCGTAACCCACCCTTCGCTGTCAAGAACCAGCGCCTCCTGCGCGTCCGTCTGCTCAAGATGCGCGCGGATCAACACCTGCTCAAGCCGATTCAGATGTTTAAGCCCGGCGAGATGCGGATTACGACCGAGCCGTACCGGACTTAACGCCAGCGTAATGCCCTCTTCCCGCCAGCGAATATACTGCGCAGGCGCGGGCGACACCGAGAGGATGCGGGTCGGCGTCAGACAGGCTGCCGGGCTGTAACCGCGCCCACCGCTGCCGCGGGTGATAATCACTTTCAGTACGCCATCGCCGTTCTCTGCCGCCAGTCGCTGCATCTCTTCACGTAGCAGGATGTCATCGGCGAAAGGGATCATCAACGCGTGACAGGTCGCCTGCAGGCGTTGCAGGTGAGCCGCGAGAAAATCGACCTTGCCATTGCGGACTCTCGCCGTCGTAAAACAGCCATCGCCAAACTGGACAGCGCGATCGTTCGCCGCCAGAGAGTCCTGTTCTTTGCCGTTAATCAAGAACATAGAAGCTCCTTATCTGTGTCTGTCAGTCTGGCAGCAGCCCGGAAGGGTTACAAGGGGAATGCGCTTAAAGAAAAGGCCTGCAAACGCAGGCCTTAAAGAGAGGATCAGACCTTTTTGAAGATCAGAGAGCCGTTGGTGCCGCCGAAGCCGAAGGAGTTACACAGGGTGTACTCCATTCCGCTGACCTGGCGCGCTTCGTGTGGAACGAAGTCCAGATCGCAACCTTCATCCGGGTTATCCAGATTGATGGTGGGCGGAATCGCCTGATCGCGCAGTGCCAGGATGGAGTAGATAGATTCTACTGCACCCGCCGCACCTAACAGGTGACCGGTCATGGATTTGGTTGAGCTGACCATCACACGGCTTGCTGCTGCACCAAATACATTTTTCACCGCCTGCGCTTCGGCTTTGTCACCCGCAGGGGTGGACGTGCCGTGGGCATTAACGTAGCCAATCTGGCCCGGTTCAATGCCTGCATCGCGGAGCGCATTGACCATCGCCAGTGCAGCGCCTGCGCCGTTTTCCGGCGGTGACGTCATGTGGTAGGCATCGCTGCTCATCCCAAAGCCGACGATTTCAGCGTAGATTTTGGCACCGCGTTTTTTCGCGTGCTCGTACTCTTCCAGCACGATGATGCCCGCGCCGTCACCCAGCACGAAACCATCACGGTCTTTATCCCACGGACGGCTTGCCGCCTGCGGGTTATCATTGCGGGTAGACAGCGCACGTGCCGCGCCGAAACCACCTACGCCCAGCGGCGTACTGGCTTTTTCTGCCCCACCTGCCAGCATCACGTCAGCATCGTTGTAAGCAATAATACGGGCCGCATGGCCGATATTATGCACGCCTGAAGTACAGGCGGTCGCGATGGAGATACTTGGCCCACGCAGACCAAACATGATGGTCAGGTGACCCGCCACCATGTTCACAATTGTGGACGGAACGAAGAACGGGCTGATCTTACGCGGACCGCCATTAACCAGCGAGCTGTGGTTTTCTTCGATTAAACCGAGACCGCCAATACCAGAGCCGATAGCGGCACCGATACGACCGGCGTTCTCTTCCGTCACTTCAAGGCCAGAATCCTGCATGGCCTGAACGCCAGCGACAATTCCGTATTGAATGAAGGCATCCATCTTGCGCTGTTCTTTACGCGAGATGATGTCATCACAGTTAAAATCCTTTACTAAGCCAGCAAATTTCGTTGCATAGGCGCTAGTATCGAAATGGTCGATCAGGCTGATGCCACTCTGACCGGCAAGGAGAGTTTTCCAGGTAGACTCTACGGTATTGCCGACAGGAGACAACATGCCCAGTCCGGTCACAACTACACGACGCTTAGACACGTTTGTCCTCCAGGGAGGGATAAAAAAAGAGATTCGTGGGACGAATTAAAGATAAAACTCAGGCGGTCGAGTGACCGCCTGGAGATGTTCACTTACGCCTGGTGGCCGTTGATGTAATCAATGGCAGCCTGAACGGTGGTGATTTTCTCAGCTTCTTCGTCCGGAATCTCAGTATCAAACTCTTCTTCCAGAGCCATTACCAGCTCAACGGTGTCAAGAGAATCAGCGCCCAGGTCCTCAACGAAGGAAGCATTGTTGGTAACTTCTTCCTGCTTAACGCCCAGCTGCTCGCCGATAATTTTCTTAACGCGTTCTTCGATAGTGCTCATACTCTTAAATTTCCTATCAAAACTCGCTTTCGCGATGGTTTTCGTAGTGTATAAAATGTTGAAAAATTTGCAACTAAATCCCGGCAGGTCTTACCACGATTTTACGCTATTTTGCGGGTATTCGCCCTAATAACGCAAATTATTTTGCACATTATCCTGCTCCGGATTGCACGAAGTGCGTGGTTCCTGAGCATATTGTGCAAATCGCGATCAAACCATGTACATCCCGCCGTTAACGTGCAGAGTTTCACCCGTGATGTAACTCGCTTCGTCAGAAGCTAAGAATGCAACCGCACTGGCGATTTCTTTTGCGTCACCGAGGCGACCCGCTGGAACTTCCGCCAGAATACCCGCACGCTGATCATCAGAAAGCGCACGCGTCATGTCCGTTTCAATAAAGCCCGGAGCAACAACGTTCACAGTAATTCCGCGTGACGCCACTTCGCGCGCCAGCGATTTACTGAAACCGATAAGACCTGCTTTCGCCGCAGCGTAGTTGGCCTGACCGGCATTTCCCATGGTACCAACCACAGAACCGATAGTGATAATACGCCCATGACGTTTTTTCATCATAGCGCGCATTACCGCTTTTGACAGACGGAAAACTGATGAAAGATTGGTTTCGAGAATGTCTGACCACTCTTCTTCTTTCATTCGCATTAGCAGATTATCGCGAGTAATCCCGGCATTATTGACCAGAATGTCGACTTCGCCAAACTCTGCGCGAATATTTTCCAGTACAGATTCGATAGATGCTGGATCGGTCACATTCAACATCAGACCTTTTCCGTTGGCGCCTAAATAGTCGCTGATCGCCTGTGCGCCGCTCTCACTGGTCGCCGTGCCGATGACTTTCGCGCCACGGGCAACGAGCGTTTCAACAATTGCGCGGCCAATCCCGCGGCTTGCACCGGTAACCAGCGCGATTTTTCCTTCAAAACTCATGGTTTTGTTTTTCCTCTGTTATTGTTCTAACGCCGCTAACATCGCCGCCGGCTCATTAATGGCCGACGCTGTCAGTGTGTCGACAATACGTTTTGTCAGCCCGGTGAGGACTTTACCCGGCCCGACTTCATACAAGTGTTCAACGCCCTGCGCGGCCATAAATTCTACGGTCTTCGTCCACTGAACCGGGCTGTACAGCTGGCGAACCAGCGCGTCACGGATAGCGTCTGCAGACGTTTCGCATTTCACGTCAACGTTATTCACCACAGAAATCTGCGGCGCGTTGAAGGTGATTGTCGCCAGTTCCGCCGCCAGTTTTTCGGCAGCCGGCTTCATCAGCGCGCAGTGAGACGGTACGCTGACCGGCAGCGGCAGTGCGCGTTTCGCGCCTGCGGCTTTACAGGCGGCGCCCGCACGTTCAACCGCCTCTTTATGCCCGGCGATCACCACCTGGCCCGGCGAGTTGTAGTTAACCGGCGAAACTACCTGCCCTTTGGCAGATTCTTCACAGGCTTTGGCAATCGCGGCATCATCAAGCCCGATGATGGCAGACATTGCGCCCGTGCCTTCCGGTACAGCGTCCTGCATGAATTTACCACGCAGTTCAACCAGACGAACGGCATCAGCGAAAGCAATGACACCCGCGCACACCAGCGCAGAGTATTCACCCAGGCTATGACCGGCCATCAGCGCAGGCGTTTTACCGCCCTGCTGCTGCCATACGCGGTACAGCGCGACAGATGCCGTCAGCAGCGCGGGCTGAGTCTGCCAGGTTTTGTTCAGTTCTTCCGCTGGCCCTTGTTGCGTCAATGCCCACAGATCATAGCCCAGCGCCGCAGAGGCTTCAGCAAAAGTCTCTTCAATAATCGGGTAATTCGTTGCCATTTCAGACAACATCCCGACAGTCTGCGAACCCTGACCCGGGAACACAAAAGCAAATTGCGTCATCTTTATTCTTCCTTATTCTAGAAACGAACCAGCGCAGAACCCCAGGTGAAGCCGCCGCCAAAAGCCTCAAGCAGCACCAGTTGACCCTGCTTAATGCGGCCATCGCGAACGGCTTCGTCCAGCGCACAAGGCACCGACGCGGCAGAGGTGTTGCCGTGGCGGTCGAGCGTCACCACAACATTATCCATCGACATGCCCAGTTTTTTCGCGGTCGCGCTGATGATGCGCAGGTTCGCCTGGTGCGGCACCAGCCAGTCCAGTTGCGAACGATCGAGGTTATTGGCTGCCAGCGTTTCATCGACAATATGCGCCAGTTCCGTGACAGCCACTTTAAAGACTTCGTTACCCGCCATAGTCAGGTAAATGGCGTTTTCCGGATTCACGCGATCGGCATTTGGCAGCGTTAACAGCTCGCCATAACTGCCATCCGCGTGAAGATGGGTAGAGATGATACCCGGCTCTTCAGATGCGCTCACCACGACAGCGCCTGCGCCGTCGCCAAAGATAATGATTGTGCCGCGATCGGTCGGGTCGCAGGTGCGAGCCAGCACGTCGGAACCAATCACCAGCGCATTTTTAACCGTACCGGATTTTACGTACAGATCAGCAACGCTCAGCGCATAGGTGAAACCAGCGCAGGCAGCGGCGACGTCAAACGCCGGGCAACCTTTAATGTCGAGCATGCTCTGGATCTGGCAGGCAGCACTTGGAAAAGCGTGCGTGGTGGAGGTGGTCGCAACCACAATCAGGCCGATATCGTCTTTTGCGATACCCGCCATCTCCAGCGCGCGCCGGGCGGCTTCATAGCCCATTGTGGCAACAGTTTCATTTGGCGCAGCAATACGACGTTCACGGATACCTGTGCGTGTGACAATCCACTCGTCAGACGTATCAACCATCTTTTCCAAATCGGCGTTAGTACGCACCTGTGTGGGCAGATAACTGCCGGTACCAATAATCTTCGTATACATGTACGCTCAGTCTTTTTCCGGTAATACAGATTCCAGGCGAGCGGCAATCCGCTGAGGGACTTCCCGCTGCACCGCCTGCACTGCCTGTTCAATCGCGACGCTAAACGCGCGCTGATTGGCTGCACCATGGCTTTTAATCACCGTGCCGCGCAATCCTAACAGACAGGCGCCATTATACTGGTCGGGGTTGAGGTGACTGAATCGCCTGGCGAGGCTTTTTTGTAACCAACGCTTTAATAAAATCAGCCACCACGACCGTTTTTTCCCTTCACCCTGTGATTTCAGCAGCGAAAGAAACATTCTGACAACGCCTTCCATGGTTTTTAACGTGACGTTTCCGGTGAAGCCATCACAAACCAGCACATCGGTTTTGCCCGTTAACAACTCATTGGCTTCAAGATAACCAATATAGTTGATAGTAGGCACAGTTTTAAGCAAAGCAGAAGCATCACGAATGCTTTCATGCCCTTTGCTCTCTTCTTCACCGATGTTGAGCAACGCGACACGCGGCTTGCTGATACCGACGACTTCTTCCGCCAGCACCGCTCCCATGATCGCAAACTGCACCAGCATTGTACTATCGCAATCGACGTTCGCCCCCAGATCGAGCACGACCGTTTTGCCCTTCTGCTGATGCGGCAACACCGTCACCAACGCCGGGCGCTCAATGCCTTCTATTGGCTTGAGCAATAATTTCGCCAGCCCCATCAACGCGCCCGTATTTCCTGCGCTGACGCAGGCCTGGGCACGACCTTCTTTCACCAGTTCGAGCGCCACACGCATCGAGCTGCCCCGACTGTTACGCACGGCATGCGCCGGTCGTGCATCACTGGCAATAACTGACTGTGCAGGGATAATCTGCAGACGCGAACGTTGTTCGAAATCAGCTTTGGCAAGTAATGGCGAGATGGCGTCGGGATCGCCGACTAAAAGAAGTGAGAGTTGCGAATTGAAACCCAGTGCCTGCAAAGCTGCAGGCACCGTCACGGAAGGGCCAAAATCGCCTCCCATGACATCTAACGCTATGGTCAGACGTGTCAAGGTATCGTCGCTGCCCGGTTCGTTTCTCCCCGCGTGCGCGGGGAAATCCTCACTAAGCTTCACGCTTTCGCGTGATTACTTAGCGATAACCTTGCGACCGCGGTAGTAACCGTCGGCGGTGATGTGGTGACGCAGGTGGGTTTCACCAGAAGTCTTGTCTACAGACAGGCTGGTAACTGCAGTCAGCGCGTCATGGGAACGACGCATGCCACGTTTGGAACGGGTTGGTTTATTCTGTTGTACGGCCATGGACCTTACTCCTCAATTACTTACGCTTTAAGCTGGCTAATGCGGCAAATGGGTTTGGCTTTTGCGCCTCTTCAGGCAGTTCACCAAAGACCATGTCCGCGTCGGACACTTCACAGTGTTCAGAATCATGCACCGGAACTACTGGCAAGGAGAGAATGATTTCATCCTCCACCATCGCCCGCAGGTCGATTTCACCGAATTCGTTAACCTCAATCGGCTCATACGCTTCCGGGAGTGCCTCAGCCTGTTCGTCAGAACGAACCGGACTGAAACAATACGTTGTGTGAACATGATGCGTGAACGGTTTCCCGCAGCGCTGACATTCGAGGGTCACCGTCACCGTTGCATCGCCGGTTATCACCGCGAGGCGCTGGTTATCGATGGCGAACGACATGTCGCATTCTACATCGCTGTCCACACTGACTACAGATTCGGCAACACGCTCAACCTGATCGGGCGTATAGACACCCTGGTAATCGAGGCGTTTTTGAGCGGTACGAACCGGATCAAGAGTCAGGGGTAATTTTACCTTTTGCATAGGGCGCGCATATTAACTTTGTAACGTCGTATAGTCAAAGAAAAAGGCACCCGAAGACGCCTTTTGCCATTTATTCGCACACATTGCGGCCTGTAGTTTAAAATGACGCTAACCGATTCGCCATACCTGACTGAAAAAAATATGCCAAACCTTGTACTTGCCTCGACTTCACCCTACCGCCGGATGCTGCTGGAAAAACTCAGTATTCCCTTCGAATGCGCTGCGCCGCAGGTCGATGAAACGCCGGTCACGGATGAATCGCCCCGCCAGCTGGTTTTGCGGCTGGCGCAGGCCAAAGCGCAGGCGCTCGCGCAGCGATTTCCGCAACACCTTATTATCGGTTCCGACCAGGTCTGTATTCTGGACGGCGCGATTACCGGTAAACCACATACAGAAGAGAACGCGTTTATACAATTAAAGAAAGCCAGCGGAAATATTGTCACCTTCTATACCGGGCTGGCGCTTTATAATTCGGCGAATGGCCATCTGCAAACCGAATGCGAACCGTTTGATGTGCATTTTCGCCATCTGACCGAACAGGAAATCCGCAATTACATCCGTAAAGAGAGCCCGCTGAATTGTGCGGGCAGCTTTAAAAGTGAAGGTTTAGGTATTTCTCTTTTCGAACGGCTGGAGGGGCGCGACCCGAACACGCTGGTCGGGCTGCCGCTTATCGCACTCTGTCAGATGTTACGGCGCGAGCATTGTAATCCGTTGCTGGCATGAGCAATGCCCTCCAGGCCGGGTAAGCACAGCGCCACCCGGCAATAAATCAACCACGCAAAACCTTCAGACAGTGTTTTAACTGCTCATCCATCGGCGCTTCAATGCGCAGCGTTTCGCCGGTTCCCGGATGCTGGAATTTCAGCGCCGCGGCGTGAAGGAACAGGCGTGACAGCCCGGTCGACGCCAGCTGTTTATCAAATTCACGATCACCGTAGCGATCATCAAAAGCGATAGGATGCCCGGCATGCTGGGTATGAACGCGGATCTGGTGCGTGCGGCCGGTCACCGGGCTGCAACGCACCAGCGTGGCGAACGCGTAACGCTCTTCCACTTTAAAACGCGTCTCAGACGGTTTCCCTTCCTGGCTGACGCGGACAATACGCTCGCCGCTCTGGAGAATGTTTTTCAGCAACGGCGCCTGCACCACTTTCATATGCGATTGCCACTGGCCGCGAACCAGCGCCAGATAATCTTTCTGCATGCCTTTTTCGCGCAGTTGTTCGTGCAATGAGCGCAGCGCCGAGCGTTTTTTCGCCACCAGCAGCACGCCGGAGGTATCGCGGTCGAGGCGATGCACCAGCTCAAGGAAACGCGCTTCCGGGCGCAATGCGCGCAATCCTTCAATCACGCCAAAGCTCAGCCCGCTGCCGCCATGAACTGCCGTACCCGACGGTTTATTCAGCACCAGAATATGGTCATCCTCATAAAGGATAACGTCGCTCAGCGCGGCGACCTTTTGTAAATGCGGAGAAACGGCGTCTTCTTCGCGTTCGGCGACGCGAACCGGCGGAATACGCACTTCATCGCCCGCCTCAAGTTTATATTCAGGCTTAATACGTTTTTTGTTAACCCGCACTTCCCCTTTACGCAGAATGCGGTAAATCATACTTTTCGGCACACCTTTCAATTGGGTGCGCAAAAAGTTATCGATGCGTTGTCCCGCTTCATCAGCAGAAATCGCGACAAATTTTACGGCTGGAGTCTCAGTTTTCATGGTCGGCGATTCTAAATAGCCAGGCGCATTCGCGCCACTCATTTTTCTATGCTTATATTATGGTGACCCGGTAACACCAGACATCTCACTGAATGGATTGCTTGTTATTAGAACAATCCTGACAGAGAGGTGCAAAAACTGTGAGTAACCGGGTAACAAATGGTAAAAGTCATCTTGCTATAACAAGGTTAGCAATGGAATAATGATGCCGTTTTCCGTGTTGAATCTTGTTAAAACAAGGAAATTTGCGGAATTACCAGTTTTGCCCGACCGATCATCCACGCAGCAATGGCGTAAGACGTATTGATCTTTCAGGCAGTTAGCGGGCTGCGGGTTGCAGTCCTTACCGGTAAATGGAAGCAACTCTGGAGAGTTTTCCCAGGCTGTTCCCCTGTTAATTGCGCTGTGTTTGTCTCAACAACACAGGCAGCCGACACTCTGCGCCTCTTAAGCGAGCGACAACCGTGAGGTTGGCGACGTGAACAGACACGAGGCCATCGGTTCACCCCCGGAAAGGCATTACTCTGCCCGCAGCTTAGTCGTCAATGTACGAATAATGAGTAAGTTACGATGAAAAGAATGTTAATTAACGCAACTCAGCAGGAAGAGTTGCGTGTCGCCCTTGTTGATGGGCAGCGTCTGTACGATCTGGATATCGAAAGCCCAGGACACGAACAGAAAAAAGCGAACATCTACAAAGGTAAAATCACCCGCATTGAACCGAGTCTGGAAGCCGCATTTGTTGATTACGGCGCTGAACGTCACGGTTTTCTCCCCCTTAAAGAAATCGCCCGCGAGTATTTTCCCGCCAGCTATAACGCTCATGGCCGCCCCAACATCAAAGATGTTCTGCGCGAAGGTCAGGAAGTTATCGTTCAGATTGATAAAGAAGAACGTGGTAATAAAGGCGCTGCATTAACGACCTTTATTAGCCTGGCGGGGAGTTATCTGGTGCTGATGCCGAATAACCCGCGTGCGGGTGGCATTTCACGCCGTATCGAAGGTGATGACCGTACCGAACTGAAAGAAGCGCTGTCCAGCCTTGAACTGCCGGACGGCATGGGTCTTATCGTGCGTACCGCCGGGGTGGGTAAATCCGCCGAAGCGTTGCAGTGGGATCTGAGCTTCCGTCTGAAGCACTGGGAAGCTATCCAGAAAGCCGCAGAAAGCCGCCCGGCGCCGTTCCTGATCCATCAGGAAAGCAACGTTATCGTTCGCGCCTTCCGTGACTATCTGCGCCAGGACATCGGCGAAATCCTGATTGATAACCCGAAAGTGCTTGAGCTGGCGCGCCAGCACATCGCGGCACTGGGTCGTCCGGATTTCAGCAGCAAAATCAAACTGTACACCGGTGAAATTCCGCTGTTCAGCCACTACCAGATTGAATCGCAGATCGAATCCGCATTCCAGCGTGAAGTGCGTCTGCCGTCCGGTGGTTCTATCGTTATCGACTCCACCGAAGCGTTAACCGCAATTGATATCAACTCCGCCCGCGCGACCCGCGGCGGCGACATCGAAGAGACGGCGTTTAACACCAACCTGGAAGCGGCAGACGAAATCGCACGTCAGTTGCGTCTGCGTGACCTTGGCGGCCTGATCGTTATCGACTTTATCGATATGACCCCGGTACGCCACCAGCGCGCGGTTGAAAACCGTCTGCGTGAAGCGGTGCGTCAGGACCGGGCCCGCATTCAGATCAGCCATATTTCGCGCTTCGGCCTGCTGGAAATGTCCCGTCAGCGTCTGAGCCCGTCGCTGGGTGAATCCAGCCATCACGTCTGCCCGCGCTGTAGCGGCACCGGCACCGTCCGTGATAACGAATCCCTGTCGCTCTCTATCCTGCGTCTGATTGAAGAAGAAGCGCTGAAAGAGAACACCCAGGAAGTGCATGCGATTGTCCCTGTGCCGATTGCGTCCTACCTGCTGAACGAAAAACGTAGCGCCGTAAGCGCCATTGAAGCCCGTCAGGGCGGCGTACGCTGCATTATCGTGCCGAACGATCAAATGGAAACGCCGCACTACTCCGTGCTGCGCGTACGTAAAGGCGAAGAAACGCCAACCCTGAGTTATCTGCTGCCGAAACTGCACGAAGAAGAGATGGCGATGCCGTCGGAAGAAGAACCGGCTGAGCGTAAGCGCCCAGAGCAGCCTGCTCTGGCGACCTTCGCGATGCCTGATGTTCCGCCGGCGCCGCCAGCCGAAACCGCGGCACCCGCGGCGAAAGCTGCCGCCCCGGCAGCGCCAAAAGCCCCTGCCTCGCCGGCAGAACCGGGTCTGGTGTCTCGCTTCTTCGGCGCGCTGAAAAATCTTTTTGCCGGCAGCGAAGCGCCGCAGGAAGCTGAACCGGCGCCGGTGAAGAAAGAAGAGAAACCTGAGCGTCAGCAGGATCGTCGTAAATCACGTCAGAACAACCGTCGCGACCGTAATGATCGCCGTGACAACCGCAATGACAACGGCGAGGGTCGTGAAGAGAACCGCCGTAACCGTCGCGAAAAACAGCAGCAGAACGCCGAAACGCGTGAAGCCCGTCAGCAAACGACGGTTGATGAAACGGAAAAAGCGCAGAACCGTGACGAGCAGCCACAGCAACCGCGTCGTGAGCGTAACCGCCGTCGTAACAACGACGACAAACGCCAGGCACAGCAGGAAGCCAAAGCGCAGAGCCGTGACGAACAGCCAGCAGTGCAGGAGACCGAACAGGAAGAACGCGTTCAGGTCATGCCGCGCCGTAAGCCGCGCCAGTTGACGCAAAAAGTCCGCATCCTCTCCGCCGAGCAGGAAGCCGCTGCTGCAATTGCCGATGACATCACCGAGCAGCCGCAGCCGGTCGTCACTGCGCAGCGCACTGAACTGGCGAAAATCGATCTGCCAGCGGTGATTGAAACGCCAGTTGAGCAGGACGACAACGCTGAAGCGCGTGATACCGCCGGTATGCCGCGCCGTTCACGCCGTTCACCGCGTCACCTGCGCGTCAGCGGCCAGCGCCGCCGTCGTTACCGTGACGAGCGTTACCCACTGCAGTCGCCGATGCCGCTGACCGTGGCCTGCGCCTCGCCAGAAATGGCTTCCGGTAAAGTGTGGATCCGCTACCCGGTTGCCCGTCCGGCTGATGAGCAAATCGAGCAGGAAGAAACGCAGCAGGCCGCGCCGGTTATCACCGATGTTCAGCCTGACGTTGCCGCTGTTGTGGCAGATACCGCGTTAACGCCGGAAGAACAGCCGGTAGTGGTTGAACCGCAGCCAGTGGTAAGCGAGCCGCAGGAGCCGGTGGTTGAAACCACTCATCCTGACGTCATTGCCGCGCCGGTGACCGAGCAGCCGCACCTGATCGCAGCAGAAGACGACGTGGTCGCTGAAGAAGTGGCTGCTGAAGTCGAAGCCGCGGTGGAATCTGCTGACGTCACCAACGAAGCGCCGGTTGAAGAAGCGCCGGTTGAAGCTGCCGCTGAGCCAGTCGTGGCTGAGCCGGTTACTGAACCTGTTGTCACCGCGCCGGTCGAGCCTGTTGAAGAGGTAAAACCTGCCGCAGTGGTAACCGAACAAACCGCGCCTGCTGACAATCATCACGCCACCGCGCCGATGACCCGTGCCCCGGCTCCGGAATATACGCCGGAACCGCCGCGTCACAGCGACTGGGTTCGTCCGTCCTTTGCTTTCGAAGGTAAAGGGGCCGCTGGCGGTCACAGTGCGACGCACCAGGCACAGTCCGGTCCAACACGTCCGCAGCCGACTGAGTAAGCGCTAAGCACGAAAAAGCCGACCCTTCAGGTCGGCTTTTTTTATTCTGCTTCCGGGCGTCGCATCCCCGCAATTTGCGGCATCACCTCACGCATCAGGTCAAGAAAGCGCCGCAGTCGTGTCGGGTAATAGCGCGCCCAGGGATAAACCAGATGTACCGGCAACGGGGCTGCCCGCCACTGCGGTAAAATCTCTACCAGCCGCCCTGCCCGCAAATCTTCTTCCACCATCCAGCTGGAAATAATGACCACACCGGTGTCCGCCAGCGCCGTATTGCGCGCAACGTAAATACTGTCGGTGCTCAGGCGGGGAACGATATCTACCGTACAACTTTCCCCCGTCGCCTGCTGAAGCGTCACATCGTGCTGATAAAACGTATTGATGGCTACCCACGGCAGCGCGGAAAGCTGCTCTGGTGTAGTGATTGCCGGATAGCGGGACAAAAGCGCAGGCGTTACCACCATGCTGCGTGGCACTTCCGCCAGTAAAACGGACACGGTCGCGGGATCGACTTCCGCCCCGACGCGAATAGCGCAGTCAATGTTATCGCTGAGAAAATCGACCGATTTATCGTTAAGCATCCATTCCACAGAGAGTTGCGGATATTTATGCAGAAACGACACCAGCGGCGCGAGCAGTTGCTGTTGCCCGAAAGCATGCGGCGCGCGCACTTTCAGTATGCCGACGGGTTCGTCTTCCGCGACCTGCAGATCGTCCTCCAGCGCCAGCCAGGCATCAATCACGTTTCGGGCGTGCTGATAACAACGTTCGCCGTCATCCGTCAGTTTCATCGCATGAGTGGTACGAAGGATGAGCTTTGCTCCCAGCAACGTCTCCAGCGATTGCAGACGGCGGCTGATGGTGGCCTGAGTGGTCTCCAGTTGCCTCGCGGCGGCCGACAGCGACCCGGCTTCCACAATGCGGATAAAAGTGCGCATCAGTTCAACGCGATCTATACGTTCATTCTTTATCATTTATCAGTTAGCCATACGCATTACGTATAACTGTTTTACCACCGCTCCTGCTACAGTGCCAACCGTAAACCGGCAAAAATAGCGCCATACCGTTTACGAGGACATCATCATGACAAAGGCTTTCAGACCCAACTGGGTTATTTTTATACTCGCGCTGGGCGCCGGTTTCAGCGTCGCCGCGATCTATTATGCCCAGCCATTGCTGCCGTTGATGGGGCGCGATCTGCACCTCAGCGTCGAAGGCATGGGGCTGGTACCTACACTAACGCAAGCCGGTTACGCGCTCGGCATTCTGTTTCTGCTGCCGTTGGGCGACCGTCACGATCGGCGCACACTGATTGTCGGCAAAAGCGCGCTGCTGGCGCTGCTGCTGTTTCTCTGCAGTCTGTCCAGCGGGCTGCATACGCTACTGGTCTTCAGCCTGCTGACAGGCATGATGGCAACGATGGCGCAGGATATCGTCCCCGCGGCTGCCATTTTGTCGCCCGCCGGGAAACAGGGGAAAACGGTCGGTACGGTGATGACCGGCCTGCTGCTCGGCATTCTGCTGTCGCGGACCGTCAGCGGGCTGGTTGGTGCTGCCTTTGGCTGGCGGGAGATGTATCAGGCCGCCGCGGTCAGCATCGCGGCGATGGGCGTGCTGCTGTGGTTTGCCCTGCCGCGTTTCGCCATCCACTCGACGCTCAGCTATCCGGCGTTGATGAAATCGATGGCACACCTGTGGCGCCGCTATCCTGAACTGCGCCGCGCGGCGCTGGCGCAGGGCTTTTTGTCGGTCGCCTTCAGCGCCTTCTGGTCGACACTGGCAGTCATGTTGCTTGAGCATTTCCAACTGGGCAGCGCGGTGGCAGGCGGTTATGGGATTGCTGGCGCCGCTGGCGCGCTTGCCGCACCGCTCGCCGGAGGACTGGCGGACAAAGTCGGCGCCGCACGGGTGACGCAACTGGGCGCGGCGCTGGTCACCTTCTCCTTCGCACTGATGTTTGTCCTGCCCGCATTGCCAGCCGAAGGCCAGCTGGTGCTGATTGCCCTCTCTGCCATTGGCTTTGACCTCGGTTTGCAGTCAAGCTTAGTGGCGCACCAGAATCTGGTGTATGGTCTGGAGCCGCAGGCGCGGGGCCGTCTTAATGCGCTGCTGTTTACGGTGGTGTTTATCGGGATGGCGTCCGGCTCGGCGCTGGGCAGCCAGTTGTACGCGATGGCCGGATGGCCGGGCGTGGTCATGCTGGCGACCGCAACCGGGGCAATTGCGCTGTTGATTCGCCTGACCGACAGATCCCCGCGGACATCAGCGTCGCAGGCATCACGTTAAAAAAAGCCCGCTCCGGGGTGAGGGGAGCGGGCTGAGAAAACATGCCGGTTTCAGGACATGCTAAGAGGCAAAGCGTTTAGCTGTTCAGCTGGAACAACGACATTCCTTGCATGTCGCTAAACGCTTTGTACGACGCCTGGAGAGCCGCCTGCTGCATGACATAGTTAGAGATCGTGGCGTTCCAGTCTACATCGATCAGATCGCTCATTTGCTGCGTCTGACTCAATGCCCGGTCATCACCCAAATCGTCGAGTTTACCCAGTTCGACAAGCTGGGTCCCCAGTTCAGAACGAACGGTTACGACGTTATTGAGTGAGTTTTTCAGTCCGTCCGCGGATTTATTCACTACTGCCTGTGCTGCCGCTGCCGCCGTATCATCACCTTCTACCGGGGTTTTCAGCGCGGCAATGGCGGTGTCGAGCATCACAAATACGTTACTGTCCGTGCCCGGCGTCGCGTTGCTGGTCAGGTGGTCAAAAATTTTGTCGCCGGTATGGCCAATGACCATGCTGCGGGAGTAATCCACCTGCTGTTCGACGTTCACCGTCCCACCGACATACGTGCCGTCAGCGGCGAACGGAGCCGTGTCAGTCTGATAACCAGCGAACATATAACGACCGTTACCATCCTGGCTGTTGGCCAGGTTCATCAACTGGTCGCGAACGCCCTGCAATTGAGCTGCATACGAGGCACGGTCATCGTCGCTCAGAGTACCGTTACTGGCCGCAACAAGGGTTTCCTGCGCGGAGGTAATCGACAGTGTCACCTGGCTCATCACGTTCTCTTCCTGCGAAACGCGCTGCGTCGCAAACGAACGTGCGGTGGCGAACTGGCTGTTCTGCGCCTGCGCCTGTGCCAGCACAACGGCCTGTGATGCGGCAATCGGGTCGTCAGACGGGCGATTCACGCGCTTGCCGGTAGACATCTGTTCGCCATAGCCCAGCCAGCGAGACTGCGAGTCGGTAATACCACGCATGTTCTGCTGGTACATCATTAACGTACTTACACGCATTGTTGGCTGTCTCCTTAGCGAATGTTGATCAGGGCATCAAACAGCGTATTGGCGGTCTGCAGCACCTGGGCGTTCGCCAGGTAATATTGCTGGTACAGTTGCAGGTTGCCGTACTCTTCATCCAGGTTAACCCCGGAAATGGATTGCTGTTGTTTCGTCAACTGAGTCACCACATTGCCCTGCGTGGTGGTGCTGACTTTCAGTGACGCAGTACGGTTACCGACATCACTGACGATGGTCGCATAGGCATCGTTAAAGGTTTTCGTGCCGCCCACCAGCTTCTGGTTTTGCAGGTCGAGCAGCGCTTTACCGTTACGGTTATCGCTTTCACCATTATCGGCGTCGTTCGCCCCCATCGCGATCTGCGATTCGTTGGTAATAGCCAGTTCCATGTTGACGATCACATCGTTGACTGGTTTCACCGTGAAGCTGTCTTTGGCGTTCGGCGTACCGGTCACGTCGATTTCCAGACCGTCGAAGCTCATCTTGCCGCCGGTCACCGTCGCCGTGAAAGTGGTGTTATCTGCCAGGCGGGTAACCTGCCAGTCAGTGCCGTCGAACACCACTTTGTAGTTTGTCGCCTGCACCTGGCTGCTGTCGGTGATGGTCGAGGTCAGTGCCGACGTGCCGGTGTTTTTGGCGTTTGAAACGACCGAAGAGCCACCGAAGTTAAAGAAATCCACGTTGGTATCGCCGTTGGCGTCAACGCCCTGACGGTGCTGCTGGTTGAAGGAATCGGCGAACACCAGCGCCATCTGGTTAAGGGTGTTGCGCGTCTGGTCGAGATCCTGTGAACGGAACGTCAGCAGGCCGCCGAGCGAACCGTTGGTCAGCAGTTTTTCCGGGATTTCAACGTTGCCCGCCACATCATCCACATACGCCACGGTGATGCGCGACGGATCGGCTTTACTCTGTACCGCCGCCAGTTGATTGGCTTTGCTGCCCTGTACCAGGTTGTAACCGTTAGCCATGGTGACGTTATAGGTGCCGCCGTCCTGCTGGGTCACTTCCACGCCGACAATCTGGTTCAGTTCACTGACCAGTTGATCGCGCTGGTCGAGCAGATCGTTAGGCGATGCCCCGGCGCCAACGCCAGTCATCTTGGTAATTTTTTCGTTCAGGTCGGCAATCTGTTGCGCGTAGCTGTTGATCTGGTCAACGCTTGAGGAGATTGACAGGTTAACCTGTTTGTCCTGGTCGCGCAGATACTGATCAGTCACCTTGAACTGGTTCACCAGGCCGCCGGCTTTGCCAAGCAGTGCCTGACGTGCTGCCGGATCTTCGGCGTTACTGACCAGCGTTTGCAGGGTGGCGAAAAAATCCTGCAGCGTTGCAGACAATGAGTTAGTGGTGTCCGAGAGCATGTCATTGATTTTCGACATCTGCTCATAGCGCGCGGTCAGGCCGCTGCTCTGGGTCTGCGCAGCGCGCAGTTGATTGGTGATGAACGCATTGTACTCACGCTGAACGCCGCCCACGTACACGCCGTTGCCGACCCAACCCCCCGCCGTCAGGGAGCTGTTTGCCTGCCCGAGCACGGTAGTCTGGCGGGTATAGCCCGCAACGTTATAACTGGCGATGTTGTTACTGACGGTGTTCAGTGCCGCCTGGGCTGCACTCAGCCCACTCATTGCGCTGTTAATCAAGCTGGACATGGTGGTTCCTTTTATTCTCTCAGACACGGGTCCTGTCGAAGATTATCGGCAGGCGTTCGCTGAACTTGAGCCGTTTCAGAACAGATTTTCGAGATCGTTGCCGTAGGCTTTGCTGACTTTCTCGCCCATTGATTTCAACTGCTGGATCATGCTGGTCAGCTTGCGGGCATAATTAGGATCGGTCGCGTACCCGGCGTTCTGCAACGCCTGCGCGCCCTGCTCCGCCGTCGCCGCGCTGGTCACCGCCGCATAGCGCGGGTTACGGGTCAGCAGCCCGACGTAATCAGACAGCGCTTCAAGGTAGGAGCTGTAGACGCGGAATTTGGCTTTCACCTTCTTCGCTTCGCCGTTTTCGTATTCGGTGGTGGTGATTTCCGTGACCTTGCCCTTCCAGTCTGGCGAGGCTTTCACGCCAAACAGGTTGAAGCTCGGTGCGCCGTTGTCACCACGAATTTGCCGCTGCCCCCAGCCAGATTCCAGCGCCGCCTGCGCCAGAATCAGGTGATGCGGAATACCGCTCTGCTCACTCGCCAGCCGCGCAGGAAGCGACAGCTGCGCCAGGAAGTCTTTGCTGTCACCGGGCAACGCAACGTCGCTCTCTGCCGGGGCTTTTGGCATGGCGTTGCGCACCATCTGGCGCAACGTGTCGTTCTGGTAGGTGGTAATGGTCTGCATATCAAACTTCATCGGCACCTGGGCGTTGTTCTCCGCCGGCGCGCCCTGGGCGGCTTCCATCTGTTTGACCATCATGTCCGCCAGCCCAAGTCCTTTTCCGGCGGTCATCTGCTGGGCAATCTGCTGATCGTACATACTGGTGTAGAGGCGGGTCTGCTCGCTGCTGAAAATACCATCCTTCGGCAACGCCTCACGCATGCTCTTGAGCATCATCTGTACGAACATCCCTTCCATCTGACGCGCCACCGGGCGCAGGTTAGCGCCCGGATCCTGGCTCGCTTTGGCCTTCAGTTCGTTCAGCGACTGCGCATCCCACGCCGCGCTCGCCAGTAATTTGCTGTCGCTCAGCATCAGATGATTTCCACTTTCGCACGCAGGCAACCTGCGCTTTGCATGGATTGCAGAATAGACATCAGCTCGATAGGCGATGCCCCCAGCGCATTCAGCGCCCGCACCACATTGTTCAGGCTGGCGCTGGAGCGAATGCTCTGCAATGCGCCACCGCTCTGACGCAGATCGATTTGCGTCTGTGGCGTGACCACCGTCTGACCGCCGGCGAATGGCGTATCCGGCTGGCTGACCTGCGCCTGACGATTCACCGTCACTGACAGGTTGCCCTGCGCTACCGCACAGGTATCCAGCGTGACTTCGCGGTTCATTACCACAGAGCCGGTACGGGAGTTAATAATGACTTTCGCCTCCTGCGGCGTGACGTTGACTTCCAGATTCTGGATATCCGCCAGCAGACGTACCTGATTACTGTTGCCCGACGGCGCACGGATCTGCACCGTCCGCGAATCTAACGCGGTGGCGTTGCCGTAGCTGCTACGGCGGTTAATCGTATCGGCAATCTGCTGCGCCATACCGAAATCTTCCTGATTCAGTTGCAGATTGATGGTGTTTCCGGCGCCGAACTGCGTCGGCAGTTCACGTTCGATGATTGCCCCGTTGGTGATGCGACCACCGTTAAGCTGGTTCACCTGCACGCTGCTGCCACCCGCCGCCGCACCCGCGCCGCCGACCAGAATATTGCCCTGCGCCAGCGCATACACCTGACTGTCGACCCCTTTCAGCGGCGTCATCAGCAGCGTACCGCCGCGCAGGCTTTTGGCGTTCCCCATTGAAGAGACCACCACATCAATGGTTTGCCCCTGACGACCAAACGCCGGGAACTGGGCGGTCACCATCACCGCCGCCACGTTTTTCAACTGCATGTTGGTACCCGTCGGCACGGTAATGCCGAGCTGCGACAACATGTTATTCAGCGTCTGGGTGGTGAACGGCGTTTGTGTTGTCTGGTCGCCGGTTCCGTCAAGGCCCACGACCAGGCCATAGCCAATCAGTGAGTTTTCCCGCACGCCCTGTACGCTGGTGAGGTCGCGAATGCGATCGGCCTGGGCGAAACCCGCCACCAGAACCAGAGCAATGCCAACCAGGAACTTATACATAATTCACCTCGTTACATCGGCGACAGATTAAGGAAGAAACGTTGCAACCAACCCATGTTCTGCGCTTCATTGATATAGCCGTTACCCACATATTCGATTCGCGCGTCCGCCACCTGTGTGGACGGAACGGTATTGCTGCCACTGATAGTGCGTGGATTCACTACCCCGGAGAAGCGAATAAATTCCGTCCCCTGGTTGATGGCGATCTGCTTTTCGCCCACCACGTGGAGGTTGCCGTTCACCAGCACCTGATCCACTGTCACCGTCAGCGTACCGCTGAAGGTGTTGCTGGCGTTGGCGCCGCCTTTACCATTAAAGGTATTACCGCCAGACGCATCGAGATTGGCGCGATCGCCGCCAAACAGCCCCTGCATCGCGCGTGGAACGGTGTCGAAGCCAAAATTCGTTTTACCGTCGCGGCTCGCGTTCGCTGACGAGCTCTTACTGGCGCTGACGTTTTCCTGCAGCACAATCGTTAACGTGTCACCGATATTGCGCGGACGCCGGTCTTCAAACAGCGGTTGATAGCCGTAATTTATGGGCTGCGCGGTCTGGAAAATAGAGCCATTGGCCATGGGTACCGGGCCGGGAACAGGCTGAGCGGTTGTGGCACCTTCCACCAGCGGCTTGGAAGGGATCAATGCGCATCCCGTCATGATGAGCGCCATGACGGCGAGAAGCGGATAACGAAACGCTGCGGATTTTTGCATTGCTTTCATCTTCTGAATAAAAAAGCCGGTACGAAGTATTCCGCACCGGTTACGTCTTAGAGCTGAGTCAGTTTTTGCAGCATCTGGTCGGTGGTCGAGACCGCTTTACTGTTAATTTCGTAAGCACGCTGAGTCTGGATCATATTAACCAGCTCTTCGGCGACGTTAACGTTCGACGTTTCGACATACCCTTGATACAGCAGACCGGCGCCGTTCAGGCCCGGTGTGGTTTCGTTTGGCGCGCCGGAAGATTGCGTTTCGGTGTAGAGGTTCTCACCGATGCTCTCAAGACCGGAGTCATTCATGAATGTCGTCAGGTTCAGCTGGCCGACCTGCACCGGGTTGGTTTGCCCCTGCTGCGTCACGCTGACCACGCCGTCACGACCGATGGTGATGCTCAGGCTGTTCGCCGGAATGGTAATCGCCGGCTGCACCTGGAAACCACCCGCCGTCACCAGTTGACCGTTCTGATCGACCTGGAACGAACCGTCGCGGGTGTAGGCCATGGAGCCATCCGGCAGCATCACCTGGAAGAAACCCTGCCCTTTGATCGCCACGTCTTTACTGTTGTTGGTCTGTGACAGGTTGCCCTGGCTGTGCAGACGCTCAGTCGCCACCGGACGAACACCGGTACCGATCTGCAGCCCTGACGGCAGCGTGGTTTGCTCAGAAGACTGTGCGCCAGGCTGGCGAATGGTCTGGTAAAGCAAATCTTCAAAAACCGCGCGCTGACGTTTGAAACCATTGGTGCTGACGTTCGCCAGGTTGTTGGCGATGACGTCCATATTGGTTTGCTGTGCGTCGAGACCGGTTTTTGCGATCCATAATGAACTGATCATAGTGGTCCTGTTATTAGCTCATGGAGAGCAACTGGTTGGCCTTCTGCGCGTTCTGATCGACGTTGCTGATGACTTTCATCTGCATTTCGAAGCGACGCGCGCTGGCGATCATATCGGCCATCGCGGCCACAGGTTTAACGTTACTGCCCTCAAGCACGCCAGACTGCAGCGTGATGCTCTGGTCGGCTTGTAAGACCGGACCACGCGCCGCCTGTGCCGCCGGGTTCAAGCGGAACATACCGTCATCGCCGCGTACCACTTCGTTCTCCTGGGCGCGCACCAGCTTCAGACGCCCGACCGGCGCAATGGTGTTTGCCGGGTCGCCCGGATTCAGCGCGGAGATGGTGCCATCAGCGGCAATGGTGATCTCGGAGCCTTCCGGCACGACCACCGGGCCGCCTTCGCCGATCACCGGGTTGCCCTGAATGGTCAGTTGTCCGGTTGGCGTCACCTGGATATTGCCGTTACGGGTATAGCCTTCGCTGCCATCGGGCGTCTGCACGGCAAGCCAGCCATCCTGCTGCAACGCCACGTCCAGCGGACGCGCGGTATAGTCAAGCTGACCCGGCGTCATGTCCGCACCCGGCGTTGATGCCGCCACCAGCGTACGAGTCTGTACTGTCTCGCCATTGACCGGCACTGCACGCAGTGCCGTCAGTTGAGCGCGAAAGCCAGGCGTCGAGGCGTTGGCAAGGTTGCTGGCGGTGACAGCCTGCTGATCCAGCGTCTGGCTGGCAGCCCCCATCGCGGTATAGATTGCGTGATCCATTACGTTATCCCGTCAGGCGCTTAGCGCAGGTTAACCAGGGTGTTGAGGATCTGATCCTGGGTTTTAATGGTCTGCGCGTTCGACTGATAGTTACGCTGCGCGACAATCATGTTCACCAGTTCTTTACTCAGATCGACGTTGGAGGATTCCAGCGCGCCGTTGGTCAGCGAACCGAAGTTACCCTCACCCGCCGTCCCGAGCAGCGCCACGCCAGAAGCCAGCGTTGCCGACCAGACGTTATCGCCTTCCGATTGCAGCCCTTCGTTGTTGGCGAAGTTCGCCAGCACGATCTGCCCCAGAATTTGCGATTTCTCGTTGGAGTAGTTACCCACAATCGTACCGTCGTCGTTGATCTGGTAGCTCACCAGATCGCCCGGGCCATAACCATTCTGGCCAGATGCCACAATATTGTTAGAACCGGTGTTTTGCTGCATGGAATTCGCAAAGCTCAGCGCAAACGTCGCCGGCGTCGCGCCATTGATAGTCCCGGTGGTCAGGTTCGCGGTACCGCCAGTCACCAGCGCGCCATCGTTGTTGAATACCATGGTGGTGGCAAGCGTTGCGGCGTTACCGGCGACACTGCTGTCCTGTGAGTAAACCTGCCAGGTGTTGTCTGCGGTTTTCACGAAGTACAGGTTCATGTCATGGGAGTTACCCTGACTGTCATAAACAGTGACCGTGCCTTTTTTGTTGTAAGTGTCAGCGTCAGTCGCATCGAACGGCGTGGTCGCTGGCAGTTTGTCAGTGGAGTTCAGGTTGATCTGCATGGACGCCGTGGTGGTGATTTTGGCAGCCATCAGCGTGTTCGGGATGTTCAGCCCGACCGGGTTAGCGCCCTGCTGAATGGTCGGCGGCGTACCGGTGGCCGGATAACCCGTCAGTTGCAGGCCCTGCATGTTCACCAGGTTACGGTTTTCATCCAGTTTGAACTGACCGTTACGGCTGTAGTAAACCGACCCGTTACTGTCGACCAGACGGAAGAAACCGTTCTGGCTGATAGCGACGTCCAGCGCACGGCCGGTGCTGGTAGTGATCCCGTCGTTAAAGTCCTGAGTGATACCCGCAACCTTAACGCCCAGCCCCACTTTGGAGCCCGCGAACATATCGGCGAAAGACGCCGTGCCGGACTTAAAGCCATAGGTGGCGGAGTTGGCGATGTTGTTGCCAATGACGTCGAGGTTAGTGGAGGCAGCATTCAGACCGCTGACCGCTTGAGAAAAGGACATGTCTTTCTCCTGATATGGTTAAAGGCTTAAATAATCTGGCGAACGTCGTCGAGCGTGGTCGTACCGTGGATCCCGAGATCCAGGGTGTTGCCATTCGCGCCACGGATAACACCCTGCACCAGCGCATACTGCAGCGGCTGACTGGTCAGCTGCGTACCGCCGCTGGTGGCGTTGACGGAAATGCTGTAGGCGCTGTCGGTTGCGTACGAGCCATCTTCCATCTTGCCGTCCCAGGTGTAGGTATGAACGCCGGCGGACTGTTCGCCCAGCTCAAGCGTACGCACCACTTTGCCGGTCTTGTCGCTGATGGTGACGGTCACTTTGTCCGCCGCCTGTTCAAGCTCCAGACCAAACGGCGTGGTGCTGACGGTACCGTCATCATCTTTGCCGGTCAGCACCACGTTGCCCGGGATCATCACGCCATGACCAATCAGCGTCGCCGCCTGCATAGACTGGTTGCTGTCGATCTGGCCGGAAATAGAGCCCAGCGTGGTATTCAGTTTTTCGATACCGCTCACCGTGCTGATCTGCGCGAGCTGAGAGGTCAGCTCGTTGTTCTGCATCGGGTTGGTCGGATCCTGGTTTTTTAACTGCGCCACCAGCAGCGTCAGGAAGCTGCTTTGCAGATCCGCCGCGTTGTTGCCGGTGAGCGAATTGCTCCCGGTCTGGACGTTGTTACCGGTATTGCTTGGATCGTTGACATTGACGGCAATTGACATGGTTCTCTCCTTATTGTCCCAGCGTCAGTGTTTTCAGCATCATGCCCTTCACGGTGTTGAGCACTTCCACGTTGGCCTGATAGCTGCGTGACGCGGACATGGTGTTCACCATCTCGCCGACGACGTCGACGTTCGGCATCTTCACGTAACCTTTGGCGTCTGCCAGCGGGTTGCCCGGCTGGTAGACCAGCTTGTCCGGCGCCTGGCTTTCAATGACGTCGGCGACTTTTACGCCGCCGGTCGCCGCACCGACGGGCGCATCCACCTGAAACACCACCTGTTTGGCGCGGTAAGGCTGTCCGTCCGGCCCGGTGACGCTGTCGGCGTTCGCCAGGTTACTGGCGGCCACGTTCAGGCGTTTGGACTGCGCGGTCAGCGCGGAACCGGCGACATCAAAAATATTCAGCAATGCCATCTATTAATTCCCCTGTTGCAGGACACTCATCATGCTCTTGATTTGACCACCAAGAACCGTCAGTCCTGTCTGATACTGCAGGCTGTTGTCGGCAAACTGCGTCCGTTCGCGATCCATATCGACGGTGTTACCATCCATCGACGGCTGGTCGGGAACGCGGTACATCAGATCAACCGCAGGCGACGAAATCGTTTCGGCAGGTATATGACGGGCAGAAGTGAGCGAGAGCGCAACGTTGCTGGTCTCCGCTCTTCCACGCTCCATGACCTTTTTCAGTTCACTGGCAAAATCGATATCGCGCGCCTGATACCCCGGGGTATCGGCGTTGGCAATATTGGCAGCCAGAATCTCCTGACGCGCGGCGCGCAAGTTCAGCGCTTCCTGCTGGAAACGTAGCGCGGCGTCGAGTTTATCGAGCATGGCTCCTCCGCAAATGACAAAATTTCAGCTAACACTTTAATTCTCAGGCCTGTCTCCCTATCGCCGGAATAAACGCAAAATGCGTCGCTATTTATTGCGTTGAAGAAATCCCCTTGCGGGTAAAATCCTGCCAATCCCTGAACAGACTGGAGTTGGCGATGCGAAACCTGAAAAGCACTCTGGCAGCGATGTTATTGCTGCTTAGCCCGCTGGCGCTGGCGCAGGATCTGAGCGCGCAACTGCAGGCCTTTTTTACCCAGCGGCTGACCGGCTTTAGCGACGACGTGACAGTGGAAATTCGCACGCCGCAAAACCAGTTGCCCCAGTGCGAGCAACCGACGCTGAGTGTTCCGGCAAGCGCCCGTCTGTGGGGGAATCTGAATGTGCTGGCGCAGTGCGGCAGCGAGAAACGCTACCTTCAGGTGAATGTCCAGGCGGTGGGAAATTACGTGGTAGCGGCGCAGGCAATTTCCCGCGGTAGCAAGTTGCAGCCCGGCAGCGTTGAACTTAAGCGCGGCAGACTGGATCAGCTCCCGCCGCGCGCGATGCTGGATATCAGCCAGGCCCAGGATGCAGTCAGCCTGCGGGATGTCGCGCCAGGGCAGCCCATTCAGTTGTCGATGTTACGTCAGTCGTGGCGCGTGAAAGCCGGTCAGCGCGTGCAGGTGATCGCCAGTGGCGACGGCTTTTATGTCAACGGCGAAGGCCAGGCGTTAAACAACGCGGCGGTCGCACAAAATGCGCGTGTCCGCATGCCGTCGGGCCAGGTAGTCAGCGGGAAAGTCAGTGCTGATGGGAATATTCTGATTAATTTATAATGTTTATAAAGAATCTGCGGCCCCTGCCGATAAAATATCAACAAATGATGATGGCAGGCTGTAGTGCCACGAACCCTCGATGAGGACAGCATAATGAGTATTGATCGTACATCGCCCCTGAAGCCAGTGAACGCAGTACAACCTCGCGAACCGAATGACGTCGGCACGCCGAAATCACGTACTGAAAAATCCGCGGCGAGCAACAGCACCAGCGTGACGCTGAGCGATGCGCAAACCCGTCTGACCCAGGCTGGCGCCAGCGATATTAATCTGGAACGCGTTGAGACACTGAAGACGGCGATTCGTAACGGCGACCTGAAAATGGATACAGGTAAAATCGCTGACGCGCTGATCCAGGAAGCCCAGAATTCACTGAGTCAATAAGCGTATGAGTCGGTTGTCAGATATTTTGGACCAAATGACCACCATCCTGAATTCACTGAAAGAGGTGATGGATGCGGAGCAACAGCAGCTCTCTTTTGGCAGCGTGAACAGTAGCGCGCTGCAACGTATCACCGAAGAGAAAAGTTCTCTGCTGGCGGCACTCGATTATCTGGAACAGCAGCGTCGCGTGGAGCAAGAAGCCCAGCGCTGCGCCAATGATGATATTACTGACCGCTGGCAGCTTATTACCAAAAAAACGCAGCATTTGCGCGATCTGAACAAGCATAACGGCTGGTTGCTGGAGGGGCAGATTGCCCGCAATCAGCAGGCGCTGGAAGTCCTGAAACCGCATCAGGAGCCGGGGCTGTACGGCCGTGACGGGCAAACCTTCAACGCCTCTCGCGGCGGGAAAAAATTCTCCGTCTGATTTCCCCACAGATGACCTTTGCCAGCCGGTTAGCATTGCGCTAACCGGCGTCGTGACGCTCGTTTATACCGTCCGGTGGGTGAACTCTTTCACTTTAAAGCCCAGCAAGGCCAGTGTCGCAAAATAGGCGACAATCCCCACTACCACCACCGCCATCAGGCGCAATAAGCGAAACGGCATGGTGCCCTGCGACCATTCCGGCATCACATACATCATGCCCAGCAGCGCGGCGGACATCACCAGCACCGCGACCACCAGCCGTAACAAAAAAGCGCCCCAGCCCGGCATCGGGGTAAAGATGTTTTGTTTACGCAACTGCCAGTACAGCAAACTGGCGTTCAGACAGGCCGCCAGACCGATGGAAAGCGACAGCCCGGCGTGTTTCAGCGGACCGATAAACGCGAGGTTCATCAGTTGCGTCATGATGAGCGTGATAATGGCAATTTTCACCGGCGTTTTGATGTTCTGCCGGGAATAGAACCCCGGTGCCAGCACTTTCACCACGATAAGCCCCATCAGCCCGACAGAATACGCCACCAGCGCCCGCTGGGTCATCGCTGCATCAAAGGCGGTAAATTTGCCGTACTGGAACAGCGACACTGTCAGCGGTTTCGCCAGGATCCCCAGCGCCACAGCGCTTGGCAGCGCAAGCAGGAAACAGAGGCGCAGCCCCCAGTCCATCAGGCGGCAGTATTCGTCATGGTTGCCGCTGGCAAAACTTTTCGACAGCGACGGCAGCAAAATCGTCCCCAGCGCTACACCCAACACGCCAGACGGAAACTCCATCAGGCGGTCGGCGTAGTACATCCACGACACCGAACCCGACACCAGGAACGACGCAAAAATGGTGTTAATGATGAGGGAGATCTGACTGACCGACACGCCGAGGATCGCCGGCCCCATTTGCTTCACCACCCGCATCGCCCCCGCATCTTTTAAATTGATGCGCGGCAACACCAGCATGCCGATTTTCTTCAGGTGTGGCAGTTGATAGACCAGTTGCAGAATGCCGCCCGCCGTCACTGCCCACGCCAGCGCCAGTACCGGCGGATTGAAATACGGTGCGGCAAACAACGCAAAACCAATCATGCTGATGTTGAGGAAAGTCGGCGCAAATGCGGGTACCGAGAAACGGTTCCAGGTATTCAAAATCGCCCCCGCCAGCGAAGCCAGCGAGATCAGCAGAATATAGGGAAAGGTGATGCGCAACAGTTGTGTGGTTAGGGCGAATTTATCCGCGGTATCGGCAAAGCCTGGCGCGGTGATGGTGATAACCCACGGCGCGGCCAACATCCCGAGAACAGTTACTACCGCCAGTGCCAGCGTTAACAGCCCGGAGACGTAAGAGATAAAGACTCTGGTGGCATCATCGCCCTGCTTGCTTTTGTATTCCGCGAGGATCGGCACAAAGGCCTGCGAAAACGCGCCTTCGGCAAAAATGCGGCGCAGCAGGTTCGGCAGCTTAAAGGCGACGAAAAAGGCGTCTGTCGCCATTCCCGCGCCAAAGACCCTCGCCACAATGGCATCGCGCGCGAATCCCAGCACGCGAGAAAACATGGTCATCGAGCTGACGGCGGCCAGCGATTTTAATAGATTCATTGAAGTGATATTCCACAACCCTGGAGCAAAACGCCTGCAGTGCAGGCGTGGAAAGTGGCGATAGTCTACCGGGATCGTCGTGAATTACTACTGCCAGTTGTTACAGCGTCTTATTCGCTGATGGCGTCCTGCCAGATCTTTTCGACGATACGCTGCGCCAGCACGGCCTGCTCGCCTGCGGTTTGCGGAACCGTCTGATTTTGCACGCATTCAATAAAATGGTGCGCGCAACCGGCGAACCCGCGCTGTTCGAGTGTGCTCTGCCAGCCAGGCACCGGGCGCTCAACCACGCCAGCGCCCCGCTCTTCCCGCCATTCACGCATATCCGTCACGCTGAACAGCCCGCCGTCGGTCACCGCCTGCACCCACTCGCGCTGACTGCCGGCGCGGCGATGCATGCTGGTGGTGACCTGCAACTGCGGATGGCTGAAATGGTGTTCGGCGTAGAGCATCTCGCCCTGATCGGTGGTTTGCAGACTGCCGCTGCTCAGGGTGGCGCCGTCCGCCAGCCACAGCGCGGTATCCACTACGTGCAGGTAATCATCGAGCAACGTGAAATGGCAGTCCTGCGGCCCGACGCTGTCGGTGCGGTGTTTGTCCATTCGCAACGACGCTGCTGAAGACAAGTTGCTTTTCAGTTCACGGTACAGCGGCGCAAAGCGGCGGTTGAAGCCCACCATTAAGGTGAGTTTTTTCTTTGCCGCCAGATCCACCAGCCGCTCTGCGTCGGTGAGTTTCTCCGCCAGCGGTTTATCCACGCAGACATGCACACCGGCGTTGAGCAGTTCACTGACGACCGCCGCGTGGGTCGCGGTGGAAGTATGAACAAACACCGCATCACACTGTGCCGCCAGCGCGGTCAGCGAATCTGCATACGGCATGCGGTAAGTGTCACAGATGCGCTGCGCTTTTTCTTTATTGGGGGACCAGGCCGCCTGCAGGGTCCAGTTCGTTGCGGCGCTGAGCACCGGTAGCCACGCTTTTTGCGCAATACCGCCTAACCCAACGACGCCGACACGAAGTTTTGCTGTCACGGTTATTCTCCCAGATGCGCGAGCAGAGATTCCAGACGCTGCTTCAGTTCGGCCACTTCCCCTTCCAGCGCATCAACGCGGGCCAGCAGATCGTCTCCCACTGGCGCAACCGCTTCCACCACGGTCGCCAGCGTTTCGATATCGCCGCTGAACAAATGCATATAGCGGCTTTCGCGTTTGCCAGGTTCCCGCGGCAGACGGGCGACAAACGGACCATCATCACGCGACGCCAGACCTTCCAGCGTTGCCTCGACTTCCGCCATGTCGCTGAATTCATACATGCGTTGCGCACGACCGCGCAGTTCGCCCGGCGTCTGCGCGCCACGCAGCAGCAGCGTGGTGACAATAGCCACCTCCGCGGCGGTCAGTTTCAGATCGCCAAATTCGGAGTTACAAAAACGCTGCTCATATTTCGTCACCCGGTTACCGAAACCGCTAACGGTGCGCAGATAGTGGCGCTTTACCAGCGCATCGAGCAGATCCTGTACCTCAGACTCACTAAGATTCATTACCGGTTCACGGTTGGTTTTCTGATTGCAGGCGGTCACCACGCCGTTAACCGACAGCGGATACTGCTCCGGCGTCGTGACCTGTTTTTCCAGCAGACAGCCAATGACGCGCGCTTCATAAGCGGTGAGTTGATACTTCATGCTTTCTCCTCAGAGACGCTGGCGCTTAGCGGCCAGCCGTCCATTCCTTTGTGGTCAGCGCCGTCAGCACATGGTCGCGCCACTGCCCGTCAATCAACAGGTAATCTTTGGCATAGCCTTCTTTTTCAAAGCCCAGCCGGGCGAGCAGGTCACCACTGCGCTGATTATGCGGCATATAGTTCGCCATGATACGATGAATATGTTGCGATCGTTGCATATAGCGGATCGCGGCGCTCAGCGCTTCAAACATCAGCCCCTGTCCCTGCCATTTTTGCCCGATGGAATAGCCGAGATAACAGGCATGAAAGGAGCCGCGCACCACGTTTGAAAAATTAGCGACGCCAATGACTTCTTTCTCATCCGGATCGAGCAGGGCAAAATAAAATGCCGAGCCCTGCTTATGAAATTCATTAATCATGCCAAGACGCGCCTGCCAGCCAGAAGGATAACAGTGGCTGTCGTCGCGAACCGGCTCCCAGGGTTTCAAAAACTGGCGATTCTCGGCGTAATAATCGGCGAGACGCCAGGCGTCACGTTCATGAACCAGACGCACCACCAGTCGGTCTGTTGTTAAGCGTACTTTCGGCACGTTACTGCGATAGCCAAACATTCTCCCCACTCCTTCACGCAAGCAATGACCGCAGGTTTCACCCTTCCTTAACTTATAATACCTGCCCACAGGCACTCTGTGAAAACAGCAACATACCATTTTCTGCGCGACATCGGCTTTTCGATTAAAAGCCTCTATCGAAGTTGTCTTTTGATAAAAAAATATTGTCGCAGGCAATATGGGAAAACAAGCCTTAACCACGCAGAATAGAACGGCACTCTTCTTTTTATTTCCCAGGGGGGGAAATGTCCCGCGTATCGCAGGCAAGGAGCCTGGGTAAATATTTCCTGTTGATCGACAATATGCTGGTGGTTCTCGGCTTTTTCGTCGTGTTTCCTCTGATTTCAATCCGTTTTGTTGATCAATTAGGTTGGGCGGCATTGATGGTGGGCATCGCGCTCGGATTGCGTCAGCTTGTTCAGCAGGGGCTTGGGATGTTTGGCGGCGCCATTGCCGACCGTTTCGGCGCGAAGCCGATGATCGTCACCGGGATGTTAATGCGTGCAGGCGGTTTCGCCGCCATGGCGGTGGCGCAGGAACCATGGATGCTCTGGCTCTCCTGTATTCTTTCCGGGCTTGGCGGCACGCTCTTTGACCCGCCACGTACAGCGCTGGTGGTCAAACTGGTGCGTCCGCATCAGCGCGGGCGGTTTTTCTCCATCCTGATGATGCAGGACAGCGCGGGTGCGGTGATCGGCGCCCTGCTCGGTAGCTGGCTGTTGCAATACGATTTCCGTCTGGTGTGCAGCGCGGGCGCATTGCTGTTTATTCTCTGTGCCGGGTTTAACGCCTGGTATCTCCCCGCCTGGAAACTCTCCACCGTGAAAATCCCGGTGCGCGAAGGGCTGGCGCGCGTGCTGCATGACAAACGTTTTGTTACCTACGTACTGACCCTCACCGGCTACTACATGCTCGCCGTACAGGTGATGCTGATGCTGCCGATCATGGTGAACGATATTGCCGGGTCGCCTTCGGCGGTGAAATGGATGTATGCCATCGAAGCGGCGCTGTCGTTGTCGCTGCTGTACCCCATCGCCCGCTGGAGCGAAAAACGTTTCCGCCTCGAACAGCGGCTGATGGCCGGGCTGGTGGTGATGTCGCTTTCGATGCTGCCCATCGGACTGACCAGCTCGCTTTCGCAATTGTTCACGCTGATTTGCACGTTTTACATTGGTTCGATTATCGCCGAACCAGCGCGTGAAACGCTCAGTGCTGAGCTTGCTGATCCCCGCGCCCGTGGCAGCTATATGGGGTTCAGCCGTCTGGGGCTGGCGTTCGGCGGCGCTTTTGGTTATGCCGGCGGCGGCTGGTTGTTTGATACCGGCAAAGCCTTCAACCAGCCCGAACTGCCGTGGGTTATGCTGGCGATTATCGGCCTCATCACCTTTATTGCATTGTGGTGGCAATTCGGCCAGAAACCTGCCGCATCCGGGATGCTGGAGCCGCGCATCTGATCATCATCGGTCAAATTCAGCTTATTCCGCTGGTCAGTTGAATGCTGACAGATCATGCTGCTTTGTGTCAGGATGAACGCTGGCATCATGTAGAGGAACCCCATGAAGAAGATTTTCGTTATTGCCGCACTGCTCGTTGGCGGCGTGCTGGCGGGTTGTAACCAGCTCACACAGTATTCCGTCAGTGAACAGGAAATTAATCAGGCACTGCAAAAGCACAATAACTTCTCGAAGGACATTGGTTTGCCAGGCGTGGCGGATGCCCACATACAACTGACTAATCTTTCCAGCGCCATCGGGCGCGAAGATCCCAACAAGGTCACGCTGAGCGGTATCGCGAAGCTGGATATGACTTCCCTGTTCGGAAACCAGAAAGCGACCATCGATCTGAAACTCAAAGCACAGCCGGTTTTCAATAAAGAAAAAGGCGCCATTTTCCTGCAGGAGATGGAAGTCGTGGATGCGAAAGTCGCGCCGGAGAAAATGCAGTCAGTCGTTCAGACGCTGATGCCCTATCTGAACCAGTCGCTGCGGAACTACTTTAACCAGCAACCGGCGTACATCCTGCGAGAGGATGCCAGCAAGGGCGAAGCGCTGGCGAAGAAATATGCCAAAGGCATTGAAGTGAAGCCGGGCGAAATCATCATCCCCTTCACCGATTAACCTGACGGGCGCTGAGGCGCCCGTTTTTTTTCGATAAAGAGTGCAAAGGAAAACGTTTCCGCTTATCCTTAGTGCCCGGCAAAAAGCAGCCTGATGACTGAACCAACCAGCCGGAGCTCCTCATGACAGCACAACCCCAGGTTTTAAAAATCCGCCGCCCTGACGACTGGCATATTCATCTGCGTGATGGTGATATGTTGAAAACCGTCGTGCCTTATACCAGCGAACTCTACGGTCGTGCGATTGTGATGCCGAACCTGGTGCCGCCTGTGACCACAGTGGAGGCCGCCATCGCTTATCGCCAGCGTATTCTTGACGCGGTGCCCGCCGGGCATGATTTTACCCCGCTGATGACCTGCTATCTGACCGATACGCTCGATCCGAACGAGCTGGAGCGCGGGTTTCAGGAAAGCGTGTTTACTGCCGCCAAACTCTACCCGGCTAATGCCACCACCAACTCCAGCCACGGCGTCACCCGTGTTGATGCCATCATGCCAGTACTCGAACGCATGGAAAAACTGGGTATGCCATTGCTGGTGCATGGCGAAGTGACACAAGCAGAGATCGACATTTTCGACCGTGAAGCGCGCTTCATCGATACCGTCATGGAGCCGCTGCGCCAGCGCCTTCAGGGGCTGAAAGTGGTTTTTGAGCACATCACCACTAAAGATGCCGCCGAATATGTTCGCGACGGCAATGATCGTCTGGCCGCCACTATTACGCCGCAACACCTGATGTTTAACCGCAACCACATGCTGGTCGGCGGTGTGCGCCCGCATCTGTATTGCCTGCCGATCCTCAAACGCAATATTCACCAGCAGGCGTTGCGTGAACTGGTCGCCAGTGGGTTCAGCCGCGCGTTCCTCGGCACGGATTCCGCCCCGCACGCTCGTCACCGTAAAGAAGCCAGTTGTGGCTGCGCGGGCTGCTTCAACGCCCCGAGCGCGCTTGGCAGCTATGCCACCGTGTTTGAAGAGATGAACGCGCTTGCGCATTTTGAAGCCTTCTGCTCGCTAAACGGCCCGCGCTTCTACAACCTACCGGTTAACAACAGCGTCATTGAGCTGGTCCGCGAAGAGAGTACCGTCGTGGACAGCATCGCCCTGCCGGACGACACGCTCATCCCCTTCCTCGCCGGTGAAACCGTGCGCTGGACGGTAAAGGCATAAAAAAATCGCAACCCCCTGTTGTAAGTTATTTTATTTACCTGTATACATATACAGTATAAATACAGGGGCGCGCGAAAGCCGCCAGTCTGGAAACAGCCTGAAGGATGACGTGACTATGCGAATTGAAGTGACGATTGCCAAAACAACGCCGTTACCTGCCGGAGCATTAGACGCGCTGGCCGGAGAACTCTCCCGCCGCATCAACAGCCAATACCCTGACGCCGATGGCAACGTCACCGTACGGTACGCGGCTAACAATAATCTTTCCGTCATCGGCGGCATCAAAGAAGATAAAGATCGCATCAGCGAGATCCTGCAGGAAACGTGGGAAAGCGCTGACGACTGGTTCATCACTGATTAAATATTACTCTGTCATTGTGTTGTCTTGCCGGGTCGCCCCGGCTTTTTTGTTTTCCCGCCTTGCTTAATTTTTAATCTCTTTCCGATATATTCGCTAATCGCTTAAAAAATAATGAACAATCTGACCGTTTGTCATTCAAAAATGCACAGCATTAAGTAATTTGTGTTGCAGATTATTTAATTTCTCGAGTAATCGATTATTTATTGATATACTTACTTTGCTTCAGATAAAGATAAATCACGCAGAACCTCGAGAGTCGTTATCATTTAACACGTAGATAAGGGGTTATGATGGAAAAAAATAATGAAGTCATTCAGACCCATCCCCTCGTCGGATGGGACATCAGCACCGTAGACAGCTACGATGCGCTGATGTTGCGCTTACACTACCAAAACCCCACTCAAACGAGCAGTAACGACGCGGAAATCGGCCAGACATTGTGGCTGACAACAGATGTCGCCCGCCAGTTTATTTCGATTCTGGAAGCGGGTATCGCCAAAATAGAAGCTGGTGATTATCAGAAAGATGAGTATCGCAGGCATTAAACGTAATGCTTAACTTCACAGGCACCTTCGGGTGCCTTTATTATTTATAGTGTTGTATCGCAACTGATAATTAATTACTCTGCTAAGAAAGATTGCTGGAAGAGACTATGCAATACGATTTAATTGTTCTTGGCAGCGGCTCCGTCGGTGCTGCCGCTGGTTATTACGCGCGTCGTGCGGGTCTTAATGTCCTGATGCTGGATGCCCATCTTCCGCCGCATGATCAGGGTAGTCATCATGGCGACACCCGGTTGATCCGCCATGCTTACGGCGAAGGTGAAAAATATGTTCCGCTGGTGCTGCGGGCACAGGCGCTGTGGGATGAGCTCGCCACTCTCAGCGGTGAGGCCATTTTCGAAAAAACCGGGGTGATTAATCTCGGCCCGTCTCATTCACCGTTTCTGGCCAATGTCGCGCACAGTGCAACGCAGTTTGGTCTGGCGATTGAAACGCTGGATGCGCAGGCGATCATGTCCCGCTGGCCGGAAATCCGGGTTCCGGATGATTACACCGGAATTTTTGAATCTGCTTCCGGGGTGCTGAAAAGCGAACTGGCCGTGAAAGCGTGGATCCGCCTGGCGCGGGAAGCCGGTGCGGCGCAACAGTTTAACGTGCCGGTCACCGCCATTCATCATCAGACCGAAGGCGTGATGGTCGAGACCGCCGAAGAGAATTTTCACGGTAAAAAGCTGCTCATCAGCGCCGGTACCTGGGTGACGAAACTGCTGCCGGCGCTGCCCGTGCAGCCGGTGCGTAAGGTGTTCGCGTGGTTCCAGGCCGATGGCCGCTACAGCAGTAAAAACCAGTTCCCGGCGTTTACCGGCGAACTGCCGAACGGCGATCAGTATTACGGCTTCCCGGCGGAAGATAACGAACTGAAGATTGGCAAACACAACGGTGGGCAACCCATCTCCTGCGAAGAGGAGCGGAAACCGTTTGGCGCGGTCGCCACTGATGGCTCAGAAGCGTTCAGTTTCCTGCGCCAGGTGCTGCCGGGGATCGGCGGTTGTCTGCATGGCGCGTCCTGCACCTACGACAACTCGCCGGACGAGGATTTCATCATCGACACCCTGCCCGGCCATCCGGAAACACTGCTGATTACCGGCCTCAGCGGGCACGGCTTCAAGTTTGCCTCCGTGCTCGGCGAAATCGCCGCCCAGTTTGCCCAGGACACGACGCCAGCATTCGATCTGACGCCATTTTCGCTGGCGCGCTTTAACCGCTGACAGGCGCTTACTCCGGATCAGGAATACCGAGTTTGGTATTCAGTCGTCCGCGAGACTTGTTGAAGATTTTGTTGCCGTTTTCGCGCCCGGCGCGACGACGGCGCTGTTCCTCTTCCGGCAGCTTATGCTCCTGCTGGCAGGCTTCGCTGCAACAACCTTCGTATTTTTCCGCACACGCCGGGCACTGAATAAACAGCAGGTGGCAACCGTCATTCAGGCAGTTGGTGTGGGTGTCGCACGGCGCACCGCACTGGTGACAATGGGCGATCACCTCCTCGCTAATGCGTTCACCCATGCGCTCGTCAAAGACAAAGTTTTTACCGATAAAACGCACCGGTAACCCCTGCTCACGCGCACGACGGGCGTATTCAATGATCCCGCCTTCAATGTGCCAGACCTTGTTAAAGCCGTTATGCTTCATCCAGGCGCTGGCCTTTTCGCAACGAATACCGCCAGTGCAGTACATGACAATCTTTTTGTCTTTATGCTCCTGCATCATCTCCACCGCTTTCGGCAATTGCTCGCGGAATGTATCAGCGGGGATCTCCAGCGCATTTTCGAAATGACCGACTTCGTATTCATAGTGGTTACGCATATCGATGAAAATGGCGTTCGGATCGTCCAGCATCGCATTCACTTCTGCGGCTTTCAGATATTCACCGACGTCACCAGCGTTAAACCCTGGGTCATCAATGCCGTCTGCCACAATGCGGTTGCGCACTTTCATGCGCAATACCCAGAATGATTTACCGTCATCATCAAGGGCGATATTCAGACGCAGACCATTCAGTGCCGGGTCAAAACCGTACAGCACTTCACGAAACGCCTCCACGCGGCTTTCCGGGACGCTGATTTGAGCGTTAATCCCTTCTTTTGCGAGATAGACACGACCAAACACCCCAAGGGCGTTGAAAGCGACGTACAGCGCGTCACGGGTCGCTTTAGGATCAGTGATGGTGAAATATTTATAGAACGAGATCGTTGTGCGCGGTTCAGTTTCCGCCAGCATTTTTGCCTTCAACGCCTCATTCGAAATGCGGTTGTGTAACACTGGCATGGTGTTCGTTTCCTGCAATCGGATAAGGGAAAAATGAGTCGGGCGGCATGATATAGCAAAGAATCACAATTTACATCCCCACAATTTGCGCTACATTTCTCTCACCTTATTATATGTACTCTCACCCTTTGTCTGTTATCTCCCCACTCCGTTGGCACGGATTTTGGCTGGCGGAAAAAAAATGCGACAATAGAGGGAGTTGTTTGTAATGACAGGAATGACATGACCCACTTACCCAAATTTTCTGCAGCGCTTCTGCACCCTCGTTATTGGTTAACCTGGCTCGGTATCGGCGCCCTGTGGCTGATGGTGCAGCTTCCCTATCCGGTTATCTATCGTGTCGGTACCTCAATGGGCCGGTTTTCAATGCGTCTGATGAAGCGCCGCGCTCGTATCGCTTACCGTAATCTGGAACTCTGTTTTCCTGACATGAGCGAAGCGGAGCGCCACCGGCGGGTGGTCAAGAATTTTGAGTCTGTGGGAATGGGGTTGATGGAAACCGGCATGGCATGGTTCTGGTCAGATAGCCGGATCGCACGCTGGACAACAGTGACCGGTTTTGAACCGTTACGCGAACTGGAAGCGCAAAAGAAAGGCATTCTGCTGATCGGCGTCCACTTTCTCACTCTTGAAATGGGCGCGCGAATGTTTGGCCTCAACTGGCCTGGTATCGGCGTGTATCGTCCGAATGACAACCCGGTGCTGGATCTGCTGCAAACCTGGGGGCGTCTGCGCTCCAACAAAGATATGCTGGACCGCAAAGATCTCAAAGGCATGGTCAGGGCGCTGAAAAACGGTGATGTGGTGTGGTATGCGCCGGATCATGACTACGGTCCGCGCAGCAGCGTGTTTGTACCGTTCTTTGCCGTTGAGCAGGCTGCGACCACCACCGGCACCTGGATGCTGGCGAAGATGTCGAAAGCCTGCGTGGTGCCGTTTGTGCCGCGCCGCCGGGCAGACGGTAAAGGTTATGAGCTGATCATGCTACCGCCGGAATGCTCACCGCCACTGGATGACGCCGAAACTACCGCCGCGTGGATGAACCGCGTGGTTGAGCAGTGCATACTGATGGCGCCAGAGCAGTATATGTGGCTCCATCGTCGCTTCAAGACGCGCCCTGAAGGCGTTCCTTCGCGTTACTGATCCGCAGGCAGCCTGCCCGGCTGCCGCCTCTTCTCTTTCCGACGTCTCTGATTTGCAGAACCCTTTCCGCAGGCGCATAATTAGCCTGCTATAGACTTTTTTTCAGCTGATTACAGCCGCTCTGCGCGCTTCTGTGGATTTTTATGCCATCTTCCGAGACACCCATAAACTGGAAACGCAATCTCGCTGTCGCCTGGCTCGGTTGTTTTCTTACCGGCGCCGCTTTTAGCCTGGTCATGCCATTTCTGCCGCTCTATGTCGAAGAACTGGGCGTGACAGGCCTGCGCGAGCTGAATATGTGGTCCGGTCTGGTCTTTAGCATCACCTTTCTTTTCTCCGCCATCGCCTCGCCTTTCTGGGGCGGTCTTGCGGATCGTCGTGGTCGAAAAATCATGCTCCTGCGCTCGGCGCTGGGGATGGCGATTGTGATGGTGCTGATGGGGCTGGCGCAGAACGTCTGGCAGTTGCTGATCCTTCGCGCGCTGCTCGGGCTGCTGGGCGGTTTTGTGCCGAACGCCAACGCCCTGATTGCCACTCAGGTGCCGCGCAACAAAAGCGGTTGGGCGCTGGGAACGTTGTCGACTGGCGCCGTCAGCGGCGCGCTGCTGGGGCCGCTGGTAGGCGGGTTGCTGGCGGATATGTGGGGATTGCGTCCGGTCTTCTATATGACCGCCAGTGTGCTGTTCGTCTGCTTTGTGATTACCCTGCTGCTGATCCGCGAGCAATTTACCCCGGTGTCGAAAAAAGAGATGCTCCATTTTCGCGAGGTGATTGGCTCGCTGAAGAGCCCGCGGCTGGTGCTGAGCCTGTTTATCACTACCATGATCATTCAGGTGGCGACCGGCTCTATCGCCCCGATCCTGACGCTGTACGTCCGTGATCTGGCAGGCAACGTCAGCAATATCGCATTTATCAGCGGGATGATCGCGTCAGTGCCAGGTGTCGCAGCGCTGCTCAGCGCCCCCCGGCTCGGCAAGCTCGGCGACCGCATCGGCCCGGAGAAAATTTTGATTGCCGCGCTGGTGATTTCCGTGCTGCTGTTAATTCCGATGGCGCTGGTGCAAACACCCTGGCAGCTTGGCGTTTTGCGCTTCCTGCTCGGCGCCGCCGATGGCGCGCTGCTCCCGGCGGTACAGACGTTGCTGGTCTATAACGCCACCAACCAGATTGCCGGACGCGTGTTCAGCTACAACCAGTCGTTCCGCGACATCGGCAACGTTACCGGGCCGCTCATCGGCGCGGCAGTCTCCGCCAGTTATGGCTTCCGCGCGGTCTTCTGCGTTACGGCTGGCGTGGTGCTGTTTAACGTTATCTACTCAACGCTCACCCTGCGCCGTCCACGGGCGCAAAAAGCGGCAGTTGAACGCTAACCTTACCCTTATCAGAACGTTTTTTCGTCTGTTCGCCTTGCATAACACAAACTTCAGCTATTCTTTCCCTGAATACCACATCAACCTGCAGGGAGAAAAGAGATGACTCTATATGCCACGCTCGAAGAAGCTATTGATGCGGCTCGCGAAGAGTTCCTCGCCGACAATCCGCAACTCGACGAAGAGGATGCTGATATAGAGCAACTGAATATTCAAAAATACGTGTTAGAAGACGGCGACATCATGTGGCAGGCGGAGTTTTTAGCTGAAGAAAGTGATGACGGCGAGTGTTTGCCGGTGCTGTTCGGTGAGGCTGCGCAGAGCGTATTTAACGGTGATTACGACGAAATCGAACTTCGTCAGGAGTGGATGGAAGAGAACACCCTGCATGAGTGGGATGAGGGGGAATTCCAGCTCGAGCCGCCGCTCGATACCGAGGAAGGTCAGACAGCGGCCGATGAATGGGACGAACGCTGAGTAGTCACACGGATAGTGATGCGCATCCAGCAGAAAAAAATACCGGCACAGTGGCCGGTATTTTTCTTAACCTGAGGCTTACTTCGCTTTCAGCGTCAGCGGATCCAGCGCCAGCTGTTGGTAATAGCTTACCCAGGATGAATATCTTTCCGGCGAAGCCCATACGCGGTAGTGCAGACGCGACAGCGTCACCGGGTCGCTCAACAGCACCAGACGGCGATCGCGATTGAGCTTATCCGGCGTTTCGTTCAGCGCCTGCTCAACGTGGCGGTCACGGGCAATTTCCAGCACATGGCTTTCACGGTGACGGGCGGTCGCCATCGCGGTCGCCAGCGCGTTGAACGACGGGTTGAACACCGCATGCATAAAGCCATGCTCCAGTTCACGCCCGCGGTTGAGCGCCAGATATTTGTCGGTATCTTCCAGCACCTGCGGCGGTGAATACTCTTCCGGGATCAGGAACAGCTTCCAGCGTTTGCTGCGCAGACCGACCGTGGCGCGGCTGGAGATCACGGAGACAAACGGCGACAGGATCAACGAGAAAACGATTGGCGCCAGCCAGAACAGGAAGCGCAGATCAAGCCACGCCATCCCTACGGCCCACACCAGACCGAGCACCAGTTGCGAGCCATGGCGCATGAAGGCTTCGCCCCACGGTGTGGAGTCATCATCACGCTGCGGCGAATTCCAGACCACTTCCCAGCCGAGAAACGCGCTGACCACAAACACCGTGTGGAACAGCATACGCACCGGCGCCAGCAGTACCGAGAACAGCACTTCCAGCAGCAGAGAAATCGTCACGCGGAAGAAGCCGCCATACTCTTTCGACCCTTTGCACCACACCAGAATGATACTGAGTAGCTTCGGCAGGAACAGCAGCACCATGGTGGACGCAAACAGCGCAATCGCCAGCTCTGGTCGCCATTGCGGCCAGACCGGGAACAGCTGCCGCGGCTGCAGGAAGTATTGCGGTTCGGTCAGCGCATGCACCACCTGCAGCGCGGTCGACAACGCGAGGAACATAAACCACAACGGCGCGGAGAGATAAGACATAACGCCGGTCAGGAACACCGCGCGGTGCACCGGGTGCATCCCTTTCACCAGGAACAGGCGGAAGTTCATCAGGTTACCCTGGCACCAGCGGCGGTCACGCTTGAGTTCATCCAGCAGGTTCGGCGGCAGCTCTTCATACGAGCCCGGAAGATCGTAAGCAATCCACACGCCCCAGCCAGCACGACGCATCAGCGCGGCTTCCACAAAGTCATGCGACAAGATGGAACCGGCAAAGTTACCCTCACCCGGCAACGGCGCCAGCGCGCAGTGCTCGATGAACGGCTTCACGCGGATGATGGCGTTGTGTCCCCAGTAGTGGGATTCTCCCAGTTGCCAGAAATGCAGACCGGCAGTGAACAGCGGGCCATAAACACGAGTAGCAAACTGCTGACAACGCGCATACAGCGTGTCCATCCCGGAGGCTTTCGGCGACGACTGGATGATCCCGGCATTCGGGTTCGCTTCCATCAGACGTACCAGCCCGGTCAGGCACTCGCCGCTCATCACGGAGTCGGCATCCAGCACCACCATGTAGCTGTACTGGCTGCCCCAGCGACGGCAAAAATCATCGATGTTGCCGCTTTTGCGCTTCACGCGACGACGACGGCGACGGTAGAAGATCTGCCCTTCGCCCTGCACTTCGGCAATCAACTCCATCCACGCTTTTTGCTCAGCCACGCAGATATCGGGGTTGTAGCTGTCGCTCAGGATGTAGACGTCAAAATGCTGTGCCTGGCCCGTCGCTTTGACTGATTCCCAGGTCGCGCGCAGCCCGGCGAAGACGCGATTCACGTCCTCGTTACAGATAGGCATGATAAGCGCGGTGCGATGTTCCGGGTTGATCGGCTCATTGCCGGTCGTGGAGGCGGAAATACTGTATTTGTCTTTGCCGATGAGCAGTTGCAAAAAACCCATCAGCGCGGTCCAGAAGCCCGCCGACACCCAGCAAAACAGTACGGCGAAGAGGATGAGGATCCCGGTTTGCAGCACATATGGCAGAAGCTGCATAAAGGAGACCCACAGATCCTGACCGACCATATCCGCCGGGTTGATCAGCGCCCAGCCCTGATAGGGCAGAATGGTTTTCATATACCAGGTGGCGACGACGGTCTGCGCCAGGGTTAACAGCAGCAGAATATAACGGCGAATTGAGCCGACCATACGCCACTTCTGCTCACGCTCCTGTTCTTCTTTTGTCAGACGCGCCAGATAACGGGGGGTAACGTCGCGCCCACGCAGCCGGTCCCAGAAACGGCCAATCGGGTTGGTGCGCCACGGGTCGGGGAACATGGAGGAACGTTTCGCTTCTGGCATTGCCCGCAGTTGATCACGACCTTCATCGTCTTTGATCAGTTGACCTTTCGCTAATGAGTCCGGCCAGCTGTGCTCGAGACGCGCTTTAACCGACGCTAAGGGAGTATCGTCGTCACGCGCAAAAGTCCGGTGGTCGGCATCCAGCGCTTCGTGAACGGCACGGAGATCCGTGCCGGGTAACGCGGCTTTTTCAGCATCTGAAAGCGGCAGAGCGTCAATGTACTTCGTTGTCTTATTCATTGGCAGGCAGCTGATAGCTCCAGGTTTCGCTCAGCGGCTGGTCGGCAGTGACCAGTGCGGCGCGCATGTCCGTGGTTTTCTTGGCATCTTTCACTTTGACGCGCAGCATTAAGCGCCAGCCTTTGGTGAGCGGGTTATAGCGAACGCTGTTTTCAACGATTTCGCCATTGTCGCCAATGCTGGTCTGCGCGGTTACCGGGGTATCCTGCGGCAGTTTTTTCATGTCTGCGCCAGTGAAGTCAACAACGAAAGCGATGGTGCCGTCCGGCTGACGGATCAGGTTCGCCTGTTTCACATCGCCCGTTGAACGACGGGTTTGCATCACAAACGCGTTATCCGGTGCGTGCAGTTTGTCTTCGTCGCGGCTGAAGGTGATGGTGTATTTATAGTTCATCTCCTTGCCCGCCTCAGGCAGTTGCTCAGGCGTCCAGTAGGCAACGACGTTGTCGTTGGTTTCATCGTTGGTCGGGATTTCAACCAGTTCGATTTTGCCTTTGCCCCAGTCGCCTTTCGGCGTGATCCACGCGCTCGGGCGCAGGTCGTAGCGGTCATCCAGATCTTCAAAACGCGAGAACTGACGGCCGCGCTGCAGCAGACCAAAGCCCTGCGGGTTTTCGGTTTCGTAGCTGCTTACGGCGAGGTGTTTCGGATTGTTAAGTGGACGCCAGATCCATTCGCCATTACCGGCATGAATAGAAAGACCGTTGGAGTCATGCATTTCCGGGCGATAGTTGGTGGTTGGCGACGGCTGGTTTGGTCCGTACAGGAACATACTGGTCAGCGGCGCCACGCCGAGTTTGCCCACTTTGTCGCGCAGATAGATTTTAGACTGCACGTCGACCACGGTATCGCGGCCCGGGATCACTACAAAACGGTAAGCACCCGCAGCGCGGGGCGAATCCAGCAGCGCATAAATCGTCAGGCGCTTATCGGTCGGTTTTGGACGCTCAATCCAGAACTCGCGAAAACGCGGGAACTCTTCGCCGGACGGCAGCGCGGTATCAATCGCCAGCCCACGAGCAGATAAACCGTAAACCTGACCCTGACCGATCACCCGGAAATAGCTGGCACCGAGCATGCTGACGATCTCATCGTTCTTATCTTTGCTGTTGATCGGATAGAGGATTTTGAAACCGGCAAAGCCCAGATCCTTGACCGTGTCTTTGTCATGCGGGACATCGCCAAAATTGAAGTAATCCGGGCTATATTTAATTTTACGCACGGCGGTGGCCGTCACTTCGTTGACAGTCACCGGCGTGTCGAAGTACATCCCCTGATGGTAGAACTCTAATTTGAACGGGGTTTTGATGTTGCTCCAGTAGGCTTTATCGTGGTTGAACTGGATCTTTTGATAGTCCGCGTATTTCATGTCGCGGAATGCGGAGGGCAGGTTGCTTTTTGGTGCCTCGTAGCCTTTGCCAGCGAGTGATTTTGCCTGCTTTGCAACGTCATCAATACTAAATGCCCATGCAGATGAAGTACACAGGGATAACATTACGGCTGCGCCAATCCAGCGCAGTTTCATCATCTGTGGTTTATGTTTCATATAAGTAAGCACTTCCCCCTTTGTGTGCTTAAATCGATCCGATCTATTTTAATGGAAACTCAAGCAATCCGACAACTGAATCCCAGTCAGGTTCAGCACGCCGGCCGATGGATTAGTGACTGATCCGCTGCCTTTTTGTACTTTGCGTGCTTATCCTGGAGACAGGTTCCCGGACATCGTGTAGGGTTGCTGCCGAATTTAAACGTTATCGCCACTCGCGATAAGACGAAAAGTCTGAGATTGTACGTAAGTCTATGAATAAAGTACCGCCACAACGTGAATATTTCCTTGATTCTATCCGTGCATGGCTGATGTTATTAGGGATTCCTTTTCACATTTCGTTGATCTACTCAAGCCATGTCTGGCACGTGAACAGCGCGGAGCCATCATGGTGGCTGACGCTGTTCAATGATTTCATTCATTCGTTCCGCATGCAGGTCTTTTTCGTCATCTCCGGCTACTTTTCCTACATGCTGTTTTTGCGCTATCCGCTTAAAAAATGGTGGAAAGTGCGCGTGGAGCGCGTCGGGATCCCGTTGCTGACCGCCATTCCGCTGCTGACGCTGCCGCAGTTTATTATGCTGCAGTATGTGAAAGGTAAAACCGACAGCTGGCAGGAACTGTCGCTGTACGACAAGTACAATACGCTGGTGTGGGAGCTGATTTCGCACCTGTGGTTCCTGCTGGTGCTGGTGGTATTGACGACCGTCAGCATTGTGGTGTTCCGCTGGCTGAGACGTCGCCAGACCCGCGCCCGCAAACGCTTTTTCGAACATGTTACACTCGGGCAACTGACGCTGCTGTTTCTGGCGCTCGGTGTGCTGTATGGCGCAATCCGCCGCACACTGTTCATCGTTTATCCGCCGATTCTGAGTGACGGCCTGTTCAATTTCGCCGTGATGCAGACGCTATTTTACGTGCCGTTCTTTATCATCGGCGCACAGGCGTTTATCAATCCGCGGTTGAAAGCGATGTTCACCACTCCTTCCCCGTGGTGCGCGGTCGGTGCGGTGCTGGGCTTTATCGCCTATCGTCTGAATCAGCAATACGGTTCCGGTGATGCATGGATGTACGAAACGGAATCGGTGATTACGATGGTGTTGGGGTTGTGGATGGTGAATGTAGTGTTTGCCTTCGGGCATCGGCTGCTGAATTTTCAGTCGGCGCGCGTCACCTACTTCGTCAACGCTTCGCTGTTTATCTATCTGGTACATCATCCCTTAACGCTTTTCTATGGGGCGTGGATCACGCCTTTCATTACATCTGATACGCTGGGCTTTCTCGCCGGGCTGGTATTTGTTATCGGCTGCGCACTGATTTTATATGAGATCCATTTGCGCATTCCGCTGCTGCGCTTCCTCTTTTCCGGCAAACCTTTACAGGCACCGAAAAAAGCGCAGGCCAGCGCGAGTTAATCAAAGCCCCTCCTGGAGGGGCTTTTTTCTGGCTACTGATAGTCGACCCGCAGCACCGCCAGGGTTTTTTGCGGGTTGATGTAATCCATTTTTACCGCCGCGATCGCACTATTCCCTTTAACCCCTTTTTCGGCTTGTTCGAGAGAATAGACAGAGGTTTTTGTTACGCCATCGCGATAGCAACTCAACGCCACGTTTTCAGCGGTGCGAGCAATGTTGCAGGGGTCTTCGACAATCGCGCCGCGGAAGTGAATCACGCCGCCTGGCGAGGTGGTAGCCGCGAGACTTACCGTAGATGAGATGAGGAGAAGTAAGGAAAGCGTTGTGCTCACAAATGTTTTCATGTCAAACCTCTTCAGTATGGCTCATCCTTGAGTGCGGTCAGCGTTGCACCAGACGATAGCTACTGTGTTTAAAGATGACACGGTCACTAACATTTATTACAGCATATTAACGTTTCTGCGTTTCCGCCAGTCGATTCAATGACTTGATTTACTGATTTTTTTTGGTCACGTTTTGTTCGATGACAACCACTGCTGCGACAAATGAAGCGCCTGCCCGTCCGTGACAGTGACAACCACTTTTACCGTGTCTTCAGGGGTCAAATTTATACGAAGCAGCGGGAGATCAATCGCCTGATTAGCGGGCAAAGAAAGGGTCTTACTCTGCTGTATCTGGCTGGTGCCGCTCTGCCCTTCCCGCAGGGTCAGCACCTGAACGCGGCAGACGCAGGACTGAGTTAAGGTCACAACGGGGATAATTGTGGTGATATCGCCCTGTTGCGCAACGTCAAACGCAATCTGATTGCTCAGCACCGCCAGCAGCAACAAGCTGTGCATAGTCGCCTCCAGAAAAAAACAGGGCCAGCGCCCTGTTTTTTAGATGACAAAATCGGGTTTTAGTACTGGCTGGCCGTTGCGTTGTTGCCAAAACCAACCTGATGGACAGTGACGCTGGAATCAGAGGCGGACTGGTTAACCAAAGCACCGTTGCTTGCACCGAACTGACGCACTTCGACTTCAGAGTTTTTGCTGTTCCACTGATCGATAGTGGCATTGTTTGCATAGCCTTTCTGCAGCAGGTCGATAGAGCTGGTGTCAGACCCCTGGCCCACATCGGCTGCGTTGGCGCCGCCATACTGTTTAATAGTCAGATCAGAGTTGCGCGCATCGCTTTGCAGCGCGGTCGCCATGTTACCGCCACCATACTGATAAATGCTCATGGTTGACTCAGGGCCTGTTGTGCTGCCACCACCACCGCCATGACCACCACCGTACTGCGGAACAAGACCTGCCAGAGCACTGCCAGAAACTACAATGGCTGCGAATGCTGCGACTTTGATAAGTTTCATGGTAAACCCCCATCGGATTGATTTTAATTGCCGTGAATAGCTAGCGTTGAATGACGCGTATTGCCATCTGCGACTGTCGTTGCACTACAACTGCGGTTTTTTGCGTACCATACTGAGTAATATCTGCTTTATTACCTGATCCCTTCTGGATAATAGCCGCAGTATTTCCATACCCTCCTTGCTGAATATTTGCATCGTTGGCGCTGCCCGCCTGCGCAATATAAGCAAGGTTATAGGTTCCTGACTGGTCAATTCTCGCCCGGTTCGCGGAGCCCTCCTGTGAAATAACAGAAAGGACTTTTGAACCGCTCTGGCGAATAGTGGCATTATTATAACCACCCTGCTGACCAATAATGGCTGCCTGATTGTAAGATGGATTACTTAACTCATTAACCGCGAGGTTATATTCTGAATTAGCCAGATCATTACCTGCTGCGATTACTAACCCAGGCGAACCCAGTATTATTAACACCATAAATAACAATTTGTTTTTCATGTTGTCGCCCTGGACCTGGTACTGTTGTAATAATAACGTACGGATAATATGTAAACGACAAGCGTTTTTTGTTAACGCGGCGTTACGATGAAGAGTATGTCTGGAGAAACATTTTAAATATCTCACCCGCCAGTGGTATTTTGTTGCTTATATTCACCCCAAAGTATGAACCGGAACACGCAATCGAAGCGGCAGGCTGGTTTTATTTCTGCTTATTTGCTGACATCCTGAAGATAAAGACACATCGCCAGACAGGGCTGCCGTCAAGAGAAGTTGACGCTATTCATATTGCGCAAAGTGATTATTCACGTTTTGCACGTGACCAGACTCGACTTTTCTTAAGATGTGAGCTTGTACAGATCGTACTGTCAGAATTTTGTAATAATGCACCCGCAACCTGGCATTTCTGAAAGAATAAATACTCTATAAATCAATAAATAAAAGCAGCGAAGCAGGTTTGTTAAATTTGTGCACAATTATCGGAATGTACAACTTTTCTATTAAATCTAAACAGTTTAAAATCCAAATATTCACATTTTAATATTTATTTTTACATTCTGTTACAGGATTAACACTTGCTTTAAGGTTAGTAATGACTAGATTGAAAATAGTCGTACTCAATTAGTTTTACTTTTAGCCCCCATAGCGGGGTTTATGGCACTTTCTACACACAGCAGTTCCGCATCTTTCAGTACTTCTGGTACTCACGGTCACCCCGTGGGCAGCTGTCAGGTGCGCTCAAAAAAGTGGGGTTTCATCATGTTTAATGAAGTCCATAGTATTCATGGTCATACATTATTGTTGATCACTAAACCTTCTTTGCAGGCCACTGCCCTGCTCCAGCATTTAAAGCATTCGCTGGTATTAACGACAAAACTGCATAATATTCAGCGATCTCTGGATGATATTTCGGCTAATAGCATTATATTATTTGATATGATGGAAGCCGATAAAAAGCTCATTCATTACTGGCAAGAAAATTTAAGCAGAAAAAACAATAATATCAGGATGCTGCTGTTAAATACGCCTGATGAATATCCTTTCCGGGATATTGAAAACTGGCCGCATATCAACGGGGTATTCTATGTCTCTGAAGATGAATCGCGTCTGCTTGAGGGATTGCAGGGTGTTCTGCGCGGCGAATGTTATTTCTCACAAAAGTTAGCGAGTTATCTCATCACCCATTCCGGCAACTACCGGTATAACGGGACAGACACCACTCTGCTCACCCATCGCGAGAAAGAGATCCTCAACAAGCTACGGATTGGCGCTTCCAACAACGAGATCGCCCGCTCGCTGTTTATCAGCGAGAACACGGTCAAAACACATCTTTATAACCTTTTCAAAAAGATATCCGTTAAAAACCGCACGCAGGCAGTCTCATGGGCCAACGATAACCTCAGACGGTGACGCCATGAAACGCTATTTTGCCTGGTTTGTGGCGGCAGAGCTCCTGCTCGCCACCGGAGATCTGCACGCCGTTGAAGTGGAAATCCCCGGTTTAATCACCGATCACACGGTCTCGTCTGTGGGGCATGATTTTTATCGTTCCTTCAGCGACAAGTGGGAAAGTGAATACAAGGGAAATCTGACGATTAATGAGCGACCCAGCGCCCGCTGGGGGAGCTGGATAACCATCGCCATTAATCAGGATGTGATTTTCCAGACGTTTCTCTTTCCTACCAGACGCGATTTTGAAAATACGGTGGGTCAGGCGCTGGCAGCGACTGACGAGGCGATAAAACGCCGGCAGATCGATCAGACGTTGCTGAGCACCAAAGATTTAGCTCAGGACGAATTTTAAAAAACTGAATATAACGCGGAGGCTGTCATGCGTATTGCATATGCAGTGATTTCACTCATCCTGATCCCCACCGTCAGCTGGGGCGGGAATATGGTATTCCAGTTCCGAAACCCCAATTTTGGTGGGAACCCGAATAACGGCGCTTTCCTGCTCAACAGCGCTCAGGCGCAAAACTCGTATAAAGATCCGAGCTATGAAGACTACGGCGTGGAAACACCTTCGGCGCTGGATAATTTCACTCAGGCAATCCAGTCGCAGATATTAGGCGGGCTACTCACCAATATTAACACCGGCAAACCAGGAAGAATGGTGACTAATGATTTCATCATCGATATCACCAACCGTGACGGCCAGCTGCAATTAAACGTCACCGACCGTAAAACCGGAAAAACCTCGACCATTGAGGTTTCGGGTTTACAAACCAATTCCACTGATTTCTAACGCTCAGTTATTACAGGACGACTATCATGCAGCGCTTATTACTTCTCCTGGCTGTCAGTTTAATGAGCGGATGTTTAACGGCCCCGCCAAAAGAAGCCGCAAAACCGACGTTAATGCCGCGGGCGCAGAGCTATCGTGATTTAACCCATTTACCGATGCCCAGCGGGAAGATCTTTGTTTCGGTGTACAACATTCAGGATGAAACCGGGCAGTTCAAACCCTACCCGGCCAGTAACTTCTCGACCGCCGTACCGCAGAGCGCCACCGCCATGCTGGTAACAGCGCTGAAGGATTCGCGCTGGTTTGTGCCGCTTGAACGCCAGGGTCTGCAAAACCTGCTGAATGAACGCAAAATCATTCGCGCGGCGCAGGAAAACGGCACGGTGGCGATTAACAACCGCATTCCGCTGCAGTCGCTGACCGCGGCCAACATCATGATTGAAGGCTCGATTATTGGTTACGAGAGCAATGTAAAATCCGGTGGTGTGGGGGCACGCTATTTCGGGATTGGCGCGGACACGCAATACCAGCTCGATCAAATCGCGGTCAACCTGCGGGTGGTTAACGTCAGTACCGGCGAAGTGCTGTCGTCGGTGAATACCAGCAAAACCATTCTTTCTTATGAAGTGCAGGCCGGGGTGTTCCGCTTTATTGATTATCAGCGTCTGCTGGAAGGAGAAATTGGCTATACCGCCAACGAACCGGTGATGTTGTGCCTGATGTCGGCGATTGAAACGGGGGTCATCTATCTGATTAACGATGGCATCGACCGCAGCCTGTGGGACCTGCAAAACAAAGCCGATCTGAATAACCCGGTGCTGGCGAAGTACCGCGAGATGTCGGTACCGCCGGAATCCTGATGACAGGCAAAAAAAAGCGTGGCGCCGGGCCACGCTTTTTTATTCACGTTGTAATGATGGCGATTCGGCTTTCATCCGCCGGGAGGCCAGCCACAGACCGCTGTTTTTCATTGCATAACCAAACAGCAGACCCAGCGCCAGCGACGGAACAATCACCCGCCAGTCACCCTGCCCCGCGAAGGTCGCGCCTGCGCCGATAAACGTGCCGGGAACGAACGACAGCAGTAGCTGTTTTGCCTGGATGCACATCAGAAACGCGACGATGCCGTTCATGGCGTAGCTGAGGATTTCCAGATGTGGTGCCAGCGCGCTGCCATACATAATGACCTGCGCCCACAGGACACCGCTCATCACCGTACAGGTGGCGATCAGCAGCCCTTTCAGCCCGCCCTGCGGACAGGCGAAATACGCGGTACAGCCGAGAAAACCCGCCCAACTCAGTAAACCTAAAGAGACCGCCACCCAGCCCCAGATACCGGAGAGAATGCCTGTCGTCAGTGCAATTGAAAAGAGTATGTTCATGGCGCGGATCATAGCAGAAACGCGCCACGCAATTGTGATATCAGGCACATTATCATCACGCAATGATTTCACGTTACATTGATAGTGTGATTTAAATCACTCTTCGTTCTCTTCCTGTAATTCATCCCACATGGCGGAAATCGCCTCGCGGGTCAGCGGTGCCATCGTCCGCCAGAATGGCGTCGCGGCGTGGGCTTCCAGCTTGCCGAGGAAGGTGCCGCACCAGGGCAGCAGGTATTCTGCGAACAGGGTTTCCAGCGCCTCGCTTTCATCCTCTTCCGACTGATCTTCCAGCCAGGACGCGGCCAGCAGCAACGTACCGAGGTGATCGGCAGGCGCGTCGCTGAGCGGCATACCACGTTCAGACAAGAACGCGCGTACATCTGCTTCTTTGATCTCGCTCTGCCAGTGGCTGGCGAACGGCGGTACGCTGCACTCGGCACCGACAAACAGCGCGTTGTAATCCGCCGCGATCTGCTGCCCGTCGCAGCTTTTCTGCAGACGCTCCAGCAGCTCGTCCTGTTCCAGCGGCCAGCTTTCTGCCAGTTTGCCTTCGCGGATCAGCGTAAAAAGCGGCATCAGCAACGGATCCTGCGGTTGACGGTAGTACAGCGATCCCAACACGCGACAGAGGATTGAAAACTCGTTCATTCAGTTATTCCAGTTAACAAATTACAGTTCAGAAAATTCAGGGATCGGCGCCATCCCGCGAGCTTCAAGGAAATTCAGGAAACGGCGCGGCGTGACATTCAGAATGCGATCTTCGGGAAAATCGACGGCATCAAGAATTTTCTGGCATTCAGTGAAATCGCCCAGCGTAAACGCGGTATGCGAGTCAGAGCCGAGCGCAACCCAGCCGCCCGCGTCCCGCACCGCTTCGGCGATGGCACGGCAGTTGTCTTCGCTGCCAATGCGTGACGCGACAAACGAAGAGTTGTTAATTTCCAGCGCCACCTGATATTTCGCCGCCGCTTTGGCGATAGCCGGAATATCAACCGGGAATTTCGGGTTACCCGGATGGCTGATGATATGCACGTTGCCGCTGGCCATGGTGGCGATCATCGCTTCGGTATGGGTGGCTTTATCCTGCGGCGGGAAAACCGGTTCATGGAACCCGGCGATGATCAGATCCAGGGACGTCAGCATCGGTCCGGTGCAGTCAATTTCGCCCTGAGTGTTTTTAATGTTTGCCTCAATGCCCCGCAGAATGCCGACGCCATCCACCATGCGCGGCCAGATGCGCATGTTGATAAAGTGCCAGTGGTGTGGGGCATCGGCCATATCGGGGCCATGATCGGTGATAGCAAACAGCGCGATCCCTTTGCGCTTCGCCTCAGCAATATAGTCATGAAGGGTGCTGTAGGCATGGGTACTGGCGACGGTGTGCATGTGCAGGTCGACGGGATACATTGCTTTCTCCTCTCTGTTTTACGCAAAGGATAACAGGATTGCGTGAACTTTATGAGTAAAAAACCCGACGCGACCCGCCGGGTGCGGTATTCAATAACCTGAGCGGCGATCCACCGGTTTGCTACCCGTTTCACCCTGCTCAAGTTGCCGGATAGTACGGGAAATAAAGTCGATTGCCTGTAACGGGCGCGTGACCGCCGCCACATGTGGCGTTATTGCCACCCGGGGATGTTTCCACAACGGGCTTTCCGCCGGCAGCGGCTCCTGGTTGAAGACATCCAGCATCGCGCCTTTGACCTTACCGCTCTCCAGCGCCTGCAACAGATCCTCTTCAATAACATGAACACCGCGCGCCAGGTTGAGCAGATAACTCTCATCCCTGAGCTGTGCCAGTAATGTCTTATCAATAATGCCCACCGTTTCCGGTGTGTTGGGCAAGAGGTTAATCAGTACGCGGGTTTCGCGCAGAAAATCCGTTAATTCGTCTCTTCCGGCAAAGCTTGCGACGTTGGGCCAGCTTTTGCGGCTGCGGCTCCAGCAGCGCACCGGGAACCCCCACCCGAGCAGACTTTCCGCCACTTTACCACCGAGCACGCCCGCACCCAGAATACCTACCGTAAAATCTTCACGTTGATAATCAGGCAGCGGTTGCCAGTGAACGTTGTTCTTCTGCTGTTGATAATCGTCGAAACGGCGGAACCAGTGCAGTACCTGGCTGACAGCATATTCCTGCATTTGTTGCGCCATGCCAGTATCTTCGAGGCGAAATAGCGGCGTGGTTTGCGGCAGCATTTCCGGGTGGGCATGCAACTGGCTCAGAATAGAATCCACACCCGCGCCCAGGGCAAACACCGCTTTCAGCGACCGCCCCTCCAGCATGTCCACCGGCGGATGCCAGACCAGAGCGTAATCCGCAGGCCCGTTATCGCCGCTTTTCCATTCACCCACTTTCGCGCCGGGGAGTCGTTTCTCCAGTTCTGCAATCCAGAACGGAATATCAAAGGTGGGATGGTAGAAAATGATATTCATTGGGTCTCCAGACGGATAAACGCGCTTTTGCGGTTTAATGCCAATCCCGCATGCGGTTACTGGTTGTTTTGTCGCGGTTTATCAGCATAGCAAATTTCTTTCGTGCAGCCTTTAAAAAGCCGGTTGCTGACAAAAAAAGCGTTTCCGGTTCGATTTAGAAGCAAGTTGCCTGAAGATTAGCTAAACACGCGATTTTTGTGAAAAGTCAGTTGACGATCAGTATGGTTTTCCCTACATTAGCGCCCGTCCCGGCAACAACGGGAAGACAATATGGTGAGGTGTCCGAGTGGCTGAAGGAGCACGCCTGGAAAGTGTGTATACGGCAACGTATCGGGGGTTCGAATCCCCCCCTCACCGCCATATTTGAAGAAGAGCTCGCATGCAAATGCGGGCTTTTTCTTTTATGTTCTCCGCCAGGGGGGGATGAGAACCGTTGGCTTTTGTGCGGTTTGTTTGTCGGGTGGCGCTTCGCTTACCCGACCTACAACTACTACAACGACACACCCCTCAATCTTCCACCATCGCGCGATACTCTTCGGTGAGAAAATCCACCAGTGCTCTGACCGATGGCAGCAGCCCCCGGCGGGACGGGAACAGTGCGTGAATAACTTCCCGGCGTGGCTCCCACTCTTTCAGCACGACCACCAGCTCGCCCGAAGCCAGTTGATCGCGCACCATCAGCAGAGGTAACTGCACGATGCCCACGCCAGCGATGGCGGCTTCACGCAGCGCCAGCATGTCAGAAGTAATCAGCCGGGGGGTAAAATGCACGTCGGCGTGAGCGCCTTCGGGACCGTTCAGCGCCCACCGATGCAGATACTTGCCCTCGCTCAGGCTCAGCCCCGGCCAGTGGCTGAGTTCGGCAGGTGCGTTCGGTTCACCCATCCGCGCCACCAGTTCAGGGCTGGCGACCAGACGCTGGCCGCGATCAGCGATCACCCGCATGACCAGATCGCTGTCATCAAAAGGCGGGGGCAGTACGCGGATCGCCACATCAACCCCCTCGCCCACCACATCAACACGGCGGTTGGTGGCTTCCAGTTGCAATTTAACGTCCGGGTAGCGCACCATAAATTTTGCCAGCATGGCACCGACATGCACATGCAGTAGCGTCACCGGGCAGGTCATTTTTACCGTGCCACGCGGCTCCGCCTGCAATGCGGCTATCGCATCCTGCGCAGCTTCCGCTTCAACCATCATCGCCTTACAGTGCTGATAAAAGGTTTGCCCCAGTTCGGTGACGGTAAACTGGCGCGTCGTTCGCTGAATCAGCCGCACACCGAGTCGCTCTTCCAGTTGCGCGATGCGACGGCTCAGTTTTGATTTCGGCTGGCCGAGCGCTCTCCCTGCGGCAGCAAATCCACCGTGATCCACTACCTGTACAAACCAGGCGAAGTCATTGAGATCCTGCATGTTTACTCCATTGTTCCCTTTTCGGAACAGTGTAGAGCATTTTTGCGCCCTACCGATCTATTAATGCCGAATGTAAGCTAATCCATATCGTAAATTCACATTGCAGGAGAGAGTGATGAAACAGATTACCGGTGTTTATACCGCGCCGCGTCCGCATTGGGTGGGCGATGGCTTTCCAGTGCGTTCTCTGTTCTCTTACCAGTCCCATGGCAAGCAGCTCAGTCCGTTCCTGCTGCTGGATTACGCGGGTCCGCATACCTTTCCTGCGGATGGCGTAAAACGTGGCGTGGGCGAGCACCCGCATCGCGGATTCGAAACCGTCACACTGGTCTATGCCGGTGAAGTCGAACATCGCGACTCGACCGGCAAGGGCGGCGTGATCGGCCCCGGTGATGTGCAGTGGATGACGGCGGGAGCAGGTATTCTGCATGAAGAGTTTCATTCTGCTGACTTCTCGCGCAAGGGCGGCGAGCTGAAAATGATCCAGTTGTGGGTCAATCTGCCCGCGAAAGACAAAATGGCGGCGCCGGGCTATCAGAGCATCACTCAGGAGACCATCCCGACCGTGGCCCTGCCCGACGACAGTGGCACGCTGCGCGTGATTGCCGGTCATTATGACAATGCAACTGGTCCGGCGCAGACCTGGTCGCCGATGAACGTCTGGGATATGACGCTGAATCAGGGGCATGATCTTACGCTGACGCAGCCGGAAGGCTGGAGCACAGCACTGGTGATCCTTGAGGGTAGCGTGACGGTCAACGGCGAATCAGACGCCCATGAAGGACAACTGGTGGTGCTGAGCCAGAACGGCGAATCACTGCATCTGCATGCCTCGTCGGACGCCAGCGTATTGCTGCTGTCTGGTGAGCCGATCGACGAGCCGATTGTCGGCTATGGTCCCTTTGTCATGAACAGCAAAGCGGAGATCACCGAAGCGATTCAGGATTTCAATTCCGGCCGTTTTGGACAGATGTAATCCGGGCAGATCGAAGCATAAACCGTTCCCTGCCTCATGGACGAGGCGGGGAATGATTATTGCTTAACCGAATGAAACAGAAAGCTGAAAATATGCTTGACCGTTTTCCTGCAACTCCCTATAGTAGCGCCCCGTTGCCCCCTACGCGGTCAGGCAACGAGACAATATGGTGAGGTGTCCGAGTGGCTGAAGGAGCACGCCTGGAAAGTGTGTATACGGCAACGTATCGGGGGTTCGAATCCCCCCCTCACCGCCATATTTAAAGAAGAGCTCGCATGCAAATGCGGGCTTTTTTTTGCATGTAGCTCCGCATCGGGGGGGATGAGAACCCACGACCGGGGTTCGACAACGTGCTTTAGCACGTTGGACAGATCGCGAACGCAGTGAGCGGGCTGCCCGCAGGGCGAGCGAAGCGAGTCAATCCCCCCCTCACCGCCATATTTGAAGAAGAGCTCGCATGCTAATGCGGGCTTTTTTTTCGCATGTCTCTCCCGCTCCGTCATTTTTTTGTCATAACTCACTCACCCTGTTGTCAGAACCCTCTCGCTACACTCACTCCCACATCGAAAGTCAATTCCTGTGAGGAGAAATGAGCATGAAACTGAAAAACAAAGCAGTACTGAGCATTGTCGCCGCAGCCCTGATGATGGCTGGTGTCAGCCACGCCGCCGGGGCCGCCGCGGTGAAAAATATTGTGCTGGTACACGGCGCCTTCGTTGATGGTTCCGGGTGGAAACCGGTTTACGATATTCTGAGTCGAGATGGCTACAAGGTCACGCTGGTACAGGAACCGTTAACCTCGTTTGCTGACGATGTCACGGCAACCCAACGTATTCTGGACCGCCAGGATGGCCCGGTCATTCTGGTTGGTCATAGCTACGGTGGTGCGATTATCACTCAGGCGGGTAATGACCCCAAAGTCACCGGGCTGGTTTATATCGCCGCTCATGCGCTGGATGCCGGGGAGAACCGGGCTGAAGTCAGCAAAAAATATCCCAACACGGCCCATCCTTTTATTAAAACCGCGGATGGCTACGTGATGCTTGATCCAAAGTACTTCCCGGGTGATTTTGCTGCTGACCTGCCGCGTGAGCTGGCACAGTTTCAGGCACAGGCGCAAATCCCCACGTCGCCAACCTCGCTTGCGGCTGTGGTGACTGAAGCCGCATGGAGAACCAAACCCAGCTGGTATATGGTGGCTAAATCGGACAAAATCATTAATCCTGATTTGCAGCGTATGTACGCTAAACGCGCCAAAAGTCATACTGTGGAAGTCGACGGCAGCCATTCCATTTTTCAGTCTCGCCCCGATGAAGTCGCTACATTGATTGAGCAAGCAGCCAACATCGCGCAGAAATGAGTTACCGCTGCTGCGCAGGGAACACGTCCAGGAGCCATGATGAAAATACTGGTGATAGAAGACGAACCCAAGGCGCGTGAGTACATGCGCAGCGGCTTAACTGAATCCGGTTATGTGGTTGATGTCGCGCCAGATGGTCAGGAAGGACTGTTTATGGCTCAGGAGTACTATTACGACCTCATCCTGTTAGATGTGATGATGCCTCAGATGAATGGCTGGGAAGTGATGGCGCAGCTGGATAAGCAGCTTGATACACCCGTGATTTTCCTCACCGCCAAAGGCACGTTAGAAGACAAACTCAAGGGGCTGGAGCTCGGTGCGGATGACTATCTGGTCAAACCGTTCTCGTTTGCCGAACTGCTGGCCCGTATTCGTACCGCGCTACGCCGGGGCGGACAGGCGAAGCGGGAAGAACAACTGGACGTCGGTGATCTGCGACTGAATATCACCACCCGCCGGGTGGAACGCGCGGGCGTACGCCTGGATCTGACCAACAAAGAGTTCAACTTACTACAGCTGTTTATGCAGAATCCCGGTCAGGTGCTGACCCGGACGCTTATCGCCTCGCGCGTCTGGGATATGAATTTTGACAGCGATACTAACGTGGTGGATGTGGCCGTCCGCCGCCTGCGGCAAAAAGTGGATGCGCCTTTTGCCTTTCCGCTGATCCATACCGTGCACGGCGTGGGCTATTGCTGTGAGGAAAAGCGATGAGAAACCTGGCCATCAGCACCCGATTATCACTGATGATGGGAACCGCGGTACTGGTGGTGTTGATCGGCGTGGGGACGGCGCTCTATCAGTCTCTTTGCCAGCAACTGAGCATTCGCGACGACACCGCGTTACTCAACCGCCTGGATCAAATCCGCACGCTGGTGCTGGATGAAGATGTCCAGCAGATGCTCCGCAAAAAGCCGCACCTGTTTACTAACATGCTGGGCAACACCGAATCGCTGCTGGTGCTGCGTTTTCCGGGCCAGCCGCCGCTGATAGAGGTGAATCCCGGTCAGCGTCCGTTGCCTGAGCATGTGCCGGTGGTTGCCAGCCGACCACTCAACCTGACCGATGTGCATCATCAGCCTGCGCAAAATGGCGTGCCCTTTATTTCAGCCGCCGCGCTGGCGATTACCGGTCAGCCGCCACGTCAGCTTGAAATTATTACCGGCAGGCTCATGACGGAGCGTTCACAAATCCAGGCGAACTATCTGCGCCAGATTGTCCTGATCACGCTGTGCGCCGCGCTGGCGGTGATCATCCTCAGCGCCTTATTAGCCCGGCGCAGCCTGCAGCCGTTGCAACGCCTCGCCAGAGAAACATCAGCCATTGATGTGCGCCACCTGGGGCGTCGCATCACCCTGCGCAGCACGCCCACCGAACTACAGCCGCTGATCAACGCCTTTAATCAGATGCTGGACAGGCTGGAAACCAGCTTTCAACAGCTGAGCCAGGTCAGCGCGGATATGGCCCACGATCTGCGCACACCGATCAGCAATTTGCTGGGGCAAACGGAGATTGCGCTGACGCAAAAACGTCCCGAAGCCTATTACACCGCGCTACTCGGCTCCAATTTTGAAGAGCTGGTGCGCCTGTCGACGATGATCGACAAAATGTTGTTCCTTGCCCGGGCAGAAAATGCCAGCCAGGCGATTCACAAAGTGCCGTTGTCTCTGGAGTCGGTTCTGCATCCGCTGGCAGAGTATTTTGAAGGCCCGGCGGAAGAGCGGCATATCACCCTGCGCTTTTCGGTCACCGGAAACATCATGGCCGATGCCGACCTGTTACAGCGGGCCGTCGCCAATCTGTTGGCTAACGCGATCCGCTACGCCGACAGCCATAGCGATGTCCACATTGAGACGCAGCAGAAATCCGATGGCGTGCTGATTAGCGTGACCAATCATGGCGATGCAATTCCACAAGAGCAACAGGAAAGGTTGTTCGATCGCTTCTGGCGCGCCGACAGCGCACGCCACGCCTCGGAAAACAGCAGCGGGCTGGGCCTGTCGATTGTTCGCAGTATTATGCAACTGCATCAGGGGCGCTGTGGTGTAACATGCGACCAGCGCCGGACGACATTCTGGCTGCATTTTCCCCATTAACTGCTAACATAACGAATAACGTTTATGCACGCCGCAACGCGTCAATAAATGCTCTCATTGCTGGCGACATCGAGCGTCCTGCGGTCCAGCAAAGATAATATCCGGCGAATTCAGTCTCCCAGGTCTCAAGAATGCGATGAAGTGCGCCAGAAGCGAGATGTGCGCGCACTCGCTCCTCGGTGACCTGAGCCACACCGACGCCGGCGATCGCCGCCTGATATTGCCGTTCGCGATCATCCACCACCAGATTTCCGCTCACCGGCATCGTTTTTAACTGGCCGTCATAAGCGAATTGCCAGGGTTCCGGCGTTACCGTTCCCGGCCATCGCCAGCCAATACAGTTGTGATGAATTAAATCTTCCGGCTGCCGGATGCGGTCATGCGCCGCAAGATAAGACGGTGCTGCCACCACGATCTGATGCAACGGCCCACCAACGGGAACCGCCACTAATCCGGGCGCGAGCACTTCGCCCAGCCGAAGCGAAAGATCATATCCTCCCGCGATGAGATCAACCGGGGAGTCGTGGATGGCGACATCAATATGCACATCAGGAAACGCGGCAAGAAAGAAAGGGATTTTGCTGTCCAGCAACATGTCCGCCGCAGAACGAAAAGCATGGATGCGAATACTGCCCTGGATGATCTGACTGCGGGACTGCGCCTGCCTGATCGCACCGGACAGATTTTCCAGTAAGGGGGCAGTTTGCAGGTAAAGCGCCCTTCCATCCTCTGTCAGGCTTACGGAACGCGTTGTCCGGTTGAAAAGCCGTAACCCCAGATCCTCTTCAAGCCCGTTGATTTGCTGGCTGACGGCAGACGCGGAGACGCCCAGTTGGTCCGCAACTGCTCTGAAGTTCAGTTTCTCAGCGACCATGACAAACGTATTCAGCGCCAGAAAATGCGTACGGCTGATCATTTATCCTCTCATTATTAAATAAAACTAATCACTGCATGCAGTTGTACGCCGATTATGTAATCAGACAAAATAATTATACTGACCATACCGTTTCAAACCGACCTGAAAAAACAAAGTGAGGCGAGGTATGGCTGACGAAAATCAACTCACCACAGAACAACGGCTTCGGATAATCGAAGCGAAATTAGCGATTTATGAACTGATTGCCGCGCATCCGCCGAGTGCCGATAGCGGACTCGCTGAATATACGGCCTCCGTCTATATGGAGGATGGCGTGTTTAATCGTGGCGAGGGACTGGATGGTGCGAAAGGGGTAGATGCCATCGCGGCGTTCATTCTCAGACCCGCGCATGAAGAGGCGATCAACAGCGGGCTGGCGCATTTTACCGGCTTACCGCTTATCGATTTGCGTGGCGATAAGGCCATTGTCACCTCCTATTTGCAGCTGTTACAGCTGGATAAACAGGGCGAGCCGCGGGAAATGGCGAATCATGGCACGTCCACGGGGTACCGCATCCACCGGGTGGTCATTAACCGCTGGGAGCTTGAATGCCACGACGGACGCTGGAAAATCCGCAGCAGAACGCTGCTTCCCGTCGACGGTAGCCCGGCGCCGCGCCAGCTGTTGGCGCGAGGTCTTTCAGATGTGCTGAACGCAACCTACCCGAAGCCATTCACCATTACGGAGTGAGATCATGAGTGAAGAAAACCGCCTGTTTTTGTCGTCGCTCTTTCAGTCGATAGCAGATCAGGGATGGGGCGAGAATTTTATGGCCGCATTGCACGACGATCTGGAATTCAATGCCATGGGAACATCTCCGGTCGCAGGGTGCTACCGGGGTAAGGAAAACTACCGCAACCAGTTGCTGAAACGACTGGATGACAAGCTGGCCTCCTGGCCTGTGCCGATCGTCGATACGATGATGGTGGATGGCGACCTCGCCTGCCTGCAATTCCACGCGACCGGGGGTAAAGGCAAAAACGGGGCAGATTTCAATATGCACTACTGCTGGGTACTGCGCCTGGAGCATCAGAAAATCATAAAAATCTGGGGATATTATGATTCATTCAAAATGAATGCCCTGTTTAATGAAAAACAAAGCCCGGTTTCCCGGGCCTTGAGTGCGTAACAGAACCGTCGTCTAGCTATAGGCATTCAGCGTACGCTGGCACAGCGCAGAGCGTACGCAGTCGTCTTTGGTGAAACGGACGATACCTATCATTTCATCTTCCTCGAAACGTGCGAGCGCATCGCTTAACCCTGACTGGACGCCAGAGGGCAAATCACACTGGGTGATGTCGCCGTTCACGATAACCGTCACGTTCTCCCCGAGGCGCGTTAAAAACATCTTCATTTGCGCTGCGGTGACGTTCTGGGCCTCGTCAAGGATCACCACCGCATTTTCAAAGGTACGTCCACGCATATAGGCGAACGGCGCGATTTCCACCTTACCAATCTCTGGTCGCAGGCAGTATTGCATGAAGGATGCCCCCAGCCGCTTCACAAGCACGTCGTAAACGGGGCGGAAATAAGGCGCAAACTTCTCGGATATGTCTCCGGGTAAGAAGCCGAGATCTTCGTCAGCTTGCAGGACCGGACGGGTAACAATGATCCTGTCCACATCCTTATGTATCAGGGCCTCCGCCGCTTTCGCCGCACTGATCCAGGTTTTACCGCATCCGGCTTCACCGGTTGCAAAGATCAGCTGCTTACTCTCGATAGCATTCAGGTAGTGCACCTGAGCGTCATTGCGTGCTTCAACTGGAGAAGTATCACGGCCTTCCCGTGCCATGCCAATTGATTCCACGCCACTCATCTGCACAAGCGAGGTGACCGATTCTTCTTCACGCTGTTTATAGCTACGTGAATCTCGTCTCAGCACACGTTTTGCTTCACGACGAGCTTTGATCACTGCTTTTTGTCTTCCCATGGATAGCACCTTGCGTTGTTGGTATTCATCACACGCGCCTTGAACGGCACGACTATGCGTACGAACGATTGAGGTTTGGCTTCCTTGTAAGCCATTGCTTGCTGGTGAAAATAGTGCAGGCGCACGTTGCGAAGCACCCTGCGCCACACTGGTGAATGCGTTTGCTGTAGAAAATGGGGAAAATTCAGGGGTGAAGAAGTCGCTGCCGGAGGCTGAGGCTCCGTGCTGGGTGTTGCGGGTTGTTACTTTTCTGCTTTGTCCAGTACAGGACGCAACCATTAGCGATCTCCATCGTGGAACTACATCACTGCCGGGAACTACCGCTTATGTCAATAAGTACATCACAAATTATCATTAGTGCAACATATTTTTTACTTGAACATAACGTTCAGCTTCCCGTTCAGTCCGGGGAAGTATCTGGTATTTATATTACAGAAATATATCAACAACCTGGAATCAGAAAAAATATCGAATTATTGATAATTGAATTATGCGCACAGAAAACAATAAGCGTCAAAAGGATTTATTGACGAGGAAAAATGAGACCTGCCCTTGCGGGCAGGTTATGCATCAGGCAGTTAGCAGCGTCTGCCCAAGATAGTGCTGCTTATCTTTCGCTGCCGGCAACACAAAGAAAAAACCGCCGCCAATCGGTTTGATGTACTCTTCCAGCGCCTCGCCGTTGAGTCTTTTTTGAACCGTCAGGAAACCTTTTTCCAAATCGTGCTGATAACAGACAAAAAGTAACCCCATGTCGAGCTGACCGGAGTTGCTTGCACCGAGGGAGTAGCTGTAGCCCCGGCGCATCATCAGGCTGGACTGCGTTTCCGGCGTGCGCGGGTTTGCCAGACGGATATGACTATCGAGGGCAATCACGTCGCCGTTCGGATCACGACTGTAATCCGGCACGTCGTGCTCATGCTGCATCCCCAGCGGCGCCCCGCTCTGCTTGTCGCGACCGAAAATCGTCTGCTGTTCTTTCAGCGGCGTGCGATCCCAGAACTCAACGTGGAACTGAATGATGCGCACAGCCTGGTAAGAGCCGCCCACCGCCCACGCGGGTTCGTCCTGATCGGCAGTTACCCAGACAACGTTGTCCATCAACGGCGCATCGCTGCTGTCGGGATTCGCCGTACCATCCTTAAAGCCCAGCAGGTTTACTGGCGTCTCTTTGCCTTTGCTGCGCGCCGCGTGGTCAGAGATAAACCCTTCCCGCTTCCAGCGCACGCTCAAGAGATCCGGCGTGTGTTTGATAATATCGCGCAGCGCATGAATCACTGTATCCTGGGTGTTGGCGCAGATCTGCAACAGCAGGTCACCGTGGCACAGCGAGGCATCCAGCGAATCATTCGGAAAGCGCGTCATCTTTTGCAGTTTTTTCGGCGCTTTTCCGGCCAGACCAAAACGCGTATCGAACAGGGAATCCCCCACGGATACGGTCATGGTCAGGTTATCCGGGGCGATGTACGGCCCGAGGATGCCGGAGTCCATTGGCGGCAGGCGCGGATTAGGCGTATCCGGTGCCGGGCCACCCGCGGTGAGAAAGGCGATGCGCTGCGTCAGCAGACGAAACAGCCGCTCAAGTTCGGCTTTGTCGCTTGCCAGCACATCAAACGCCACCAGCATCATTGATGCCTGTTGCGGCGTCAGCACGCCGGACTGATGGAGACCATAAAACGGTTGCGTTTCCATACGCGCATCCGGCGATACGGTGCCCGGCGCGCTCTGCGGTTTTGCCGCATGGGCGACCGGACATCCGCCGCTGAATGCCAGCGCGCCTCCCAGCACGCCGATACCTTTGAGTAAACGGCGACGTGACGGTTCGTTCACGTCGTCATGTTTTTGTTGTGCCATGATGCTTAGTCCAGTCCCAGGATCCCGCGCAACTGAGCCAGGTCTTCCGCCAGCGTCGTGATCGGCCCTTTCAGTGCGTTACGGTCAGCGCTGGTCAGTTTGTCGTAGGTTTCGTAACCGTCTTTAGTGCGATACTTCGCCAGGATCGCGTCCAATTTTTTGAAGTTGGCATCGACTTTCGCCAGTAGCGCGCTGTTCTCTTTTTGCAGTTGCGGACGCAGCAGGTCGACGATTTTCTGCGCGCCATCGATGTTGGCCTGGAAATCCCACAGGTCGGTGTGGCTGTAGCGATCTTCTTCGCCACTGATTTTGCTGGCCGCCACTTCTTCAATCAGCCCGGCCGCGCCGCCCACGACTTTTGACGGCGGGAACGCCAGTTCACTGATGCGTTTTTGCAGCTCAAGCACGTCGGTGTTCAGTTGGGTGGCGTACTGTTCCATCCCTTTGGTGGTGTTGTCGCCAAACAGCGCTTTTTCGAGACGGTGGAAGCCGGTGAATTTCGGGTCGTCCGCTTTCTGCTCGTAATCGTCTTCACGGGCATCAATGCTGCCGTCGAGATCAGAGAACAGCTCGGCGATCGGTTCGATGCGCTCGTAGTGCTGACGCGTCGGCGCATACAGCGCTTTCGCTTTTTCGATGTCCCCGGCTTTTACCGCATCGGTAAAGGCTTTGGTGCCTTTGACCAGTTCCGCGGTTTCGGCGGTGACGTAGGTTTTATAACTGGTGATCGCCTCGCCGAGGCTCAGCACGGCATTCGCTTTGGCCGCGTCCGCCGCCGTCGCTTCGCCTTTGACAATCAGCTTGCCTTTCGGGTTAGTCAGCAGGCCGCAGGTCATGTCATATTCGCCAGGTTGCAGGTTGGCGGTCATCTTCTGGGTGAATCCCGGGGCGATGTTTTCCCGCTCTTCCACCACCATCACGCCTTTGAGGATTTCCCATTCCAGTGCTTTCTGGCTGTGGTTCTGAATGATGAACTGGGTTTTACCGGCATTGACGGTGATGCTCATCGGCTCACACTGTTTGTCGTTGACGGTCACTTTGACCTGCGGAATATCCGCAGCCTGAACAGCAAAAGCAGAAGCGAACAGCGCAGCAATACCCACTTGCAGCGCACTACGGCGGAAGTTAGTTGTCATGACCTATCCCTTTCAATAAGTATGTTGTAACTAAATAGTGTAATGCGTCGAATGACATCAGGGTGCTGTACGGGACGCTGTCGTACCGGCACGCGGCGGCAGTGCGAACAGCACCAGCGCCGGAATCAGATAAATAAAGTAAACCGCCACTTCACTGACGCTCGGCGCTTCCTGGTAGCCGAAAATGCCTTCCATCAGCGTACCGGTCAGCGAATGGGTGGAGAGCACGTTGCTGAAATCGAACGCCACCTGCTGGAAGTTGTTCCACAGCCCGGCCTCATGGAAAGCGCGGATCGCCCCCGCCGCCAGCCCGGCCGCCACCAGCAAAATAAACAGGCTGGTCCATTTGAAGAACGCGGCGAGATTAAGCCGGATGCCGCCCCAGTAGAGCAGGAAACCGAGCACCACCGCCGTCGCCAGGCCGAGCATCGCCCCCAGTGGCGGCCAGATACCGACATCCTGCTGAAACGCCGCCAGCAGGAAGAACACCGACTCCAGCCCTTCACGCGCGACGGCGAAAAAGACCATCAGGATCAACGCCCAGCCGTGGTGATTGCCGCGTTGCAGGGCGTTATCCACCGCCTGTTCCAGCTGTTGTTTGACGTTGCGCGACACTTTGCGCATCCAGAACACCATCCACGTCAGGATGATGACCGCGACCAGCGCCACCAGCCCTTCAAACAGCTCCTGCTCTTTTTGCGGGAACTCGCCGGTGGTTTCGTTAATAAAGATGCCTAAACCGAGACACAACGCCGCGGCGAGAAACACGCCGATCCACATTACGCCAATCCAGCGCCCGCGTTGGGTGCGCTTCAGATAACTGGCGATCAGGCTGACAATAAGCGCCGCCTCAAGTCCTTCACGTAACATAATGAGAAATGGAACAAACATGCCGACATCCTTAAATGTGAATCACGGTCAGTTGATGCAAAGAAAAGTAAATCTTAGTGATTGCGATTATCATTACGCCACAAATAAACACAAGCAAAATGTCGCGAGAATAATGACAGGATGTAAAAATTGTGGGGGGAATGGATTCAGGAAAGGAATTCCTGAGCCCAAAAACCGGGCTCAGGATGATTTTTCAGGGGTTATTCCGCCTGTAAACGTGACGGCGGTGCCGAGTGGTAATGCGCATCCGCTTCCGCGAAACGCTGCTGCATGGCGGCAGACGGCGCTTTACCCAGCAGGCTGAAAATCACGATGCCAAGGCTACCGAAGATGAAGCCCGGGATGATTTCGTACAGATCCAGCCAGCCGAACTGTTTCCAGACGATGACGGTGACGGCACCGATGATCATCCCGGCCAGCGCGCCGTTGCGGGTCATGCGCGACCACAACACCGAGAACAGCACGACCGGGCCAAACGCCGCGCCGAAGCCCGCCCAGGCGTAGCTCACCAGCCCCAGCACACGGTTTTCCGGGTTAGCGGCAAGGGCAATCGCCACCAGCGCCACGACCAGCACCATAAAGCGCCCTACCCACACCAGCTCTGTCTGGCTCGCGCCTTTACGCAGGAACGCTTTGTAGAGATCTTCAGTAATGGCGCTGGAGCAGACCAGCAACTGGCAGCTCAGGGTGGACATCACCGCCGCCAGAATCGCTGACAGCAGAATACCGGCGATCCACGGGTTGAACAGGATCTGCGCCAGCTCGATGAACACACGCTCGGCGTTCTGGTTCACCGCGCCTGCCAGCGACGGGTTGTTGTTGAAGTAAGCAATGCCGAAGAAACCGACTGACACCGCACCCGCCAGGCACAGGATCATCCAGGTCATACTGATACGACGGGCATGCACGATGCTGTGGTGCGAGTCTGCCGCCATAAAGCGCGCCAGAATGTGCGGCTGGCCGAAATAGCCGAGTCCCCAGCCCATCAGCGAAATGATGGCGACGACATTAAGCCCTTTCAGCATATCGACGTTTTCGATGCTTTTCTGTTTGATCACTTCCAGCGAATCGCCAAAACCGCCGACGGTCAGAATAACGATGACCGGGGTCAGGATCAGCGCGAAAATCATCAGGCTGGCCTGCACGGTGTCGGTCCAGCTGACCGCGAGGAAGCCGCCAATGAAGGTATAGATAATGGTGGCTGCGGCACCAGCCCACAGCGCGGTTTCGTAGCTCAGCCCGAAAGTGCTTTCGAACAGACGCGCACCGGCGACAATCCCGGAGGCGCAATAAATGGTGAAGAACAGCAGAATAACCAGCGCGGAGATAATACGCAGCACGCGGCTGGTATCTTCAAAGCGGCCAGTGAAGTAATCCGGCAGCGTCAGGGCATTGTTGTTCACTTCGGTGTGAACACGCAGGCGACCGGCCACCAGTTTCCAGTTGATCCACGCCCCGACCGTCAGGCCGATGGCAATCCAGCTTTCGGAGATCCCGGCGATAAAAATCGCCCCCGGCAGGCCCATCAGCAGCCAGCCGCTCATATCAGACGCCCCGGCTGACAATGCCGTCACAAACGGACCGAGACTGCGGCCGCCAAGAATATAATCATCAAAGTTTTTCGTGGAGCGCCACGCCATAAACCCGATTAAGATCATGCCAAAGATATAGACGCAGAACGTCACCAGCATCGGTGTACTAATAGCCATTAAACCTCTCCAGAACGCTTTCTTATTCGCCGTTATGTTCCATCACCGGAACGGGGTGATGATTCTGTGAATGCCAGGGGGGACAGTATCCTGACTGAAGCTTTAAAATTTCACAAACGATTTAACACATCATTTACAACGATTGCACCCTGCGCCCTGAGCTAAATTCTTACAGGTTGCACTCGCTCACACTTCTGACGGTTGCACCTTTTATTTTTGTTAAGTAAAGCATGGAAACGTTTTGCGTTTTATTCTTGCTTGTTTTTATTTTTCTTTCTTTATTAACAATTCATTCATTTTTAAGCTTGCTACCCAGGTCACAATTAACAAGGTTGCACAAAGTTGCAACATGATAGATATTTCTGCGTAACCAAATAAAAGTACTCAAAGAACAGACACAGGAGTGAACGGCAATGGGCACCACCACCATGGGGGTTAAGCTTGACGACGCCACCCGCGAACGCATTAAAGCGGCTGCAACCCGAATTGATCGCACACCGCACTGGTTAATTAAGCAGGCGATTTTTAACTATCTCGAAAGACTGGATAATGACGATGCCCTGCCGGAGCTGCCTGCGCTGCTCTCCGGTGCCGCCAATGAAAGCGAAGAGGCGGTAGCCCCCGTCGATGAAACCCACCAGCCTTTCCTCGAATTTGCCGAGCAGATCCTGCCGCAGTCCGTCACCCGCGCGAACATTACCGCCGCATACCGTCGTGCTGAAACCGATGCGGTGCCGATGCTGCTGGAGCAGGCGCGTCTGCCACAAAACGTGGCGGAACAGGCGCACAAGCTGGCGTATCAGCTGGCAGAAAAACTGCGCAACCAAAAAACCGCCAGCGGTCGCGCCGGGATGGTGCAGAGCCTGTTACAGGAATTCTCCCTCTCCTCGCAGGAAGGCGTGGCGCTGATGTGCCTGGCCGAAGCGCTGCTGCGTATTCCTGACAAAGCCACCCGCGATGCATTAATCCGCGACAAAATCAGCAACGGTAACTGGCAGTCGCACATTGGCCGCAGCCCGTCGCTGTTCGTTAACGCCGCCACCTGGGGTCTGCTGTTTACCGGCAAACTGGTGTCCACACATAACGAAGCCAGCCTGTCGCGTTCCCTGAACCGCATCATCGGGAAGAGCGGCGAACCGCTGATCCGCAAAGGCGTGGATATGGCGATGCGCCTGATGGGCGAGCAGTTCGTCACCGGTGAAACCATCGCCGAAGCGCTGGCCAACGCCCGCAAGCTGGAAGAAAAAGGGTTTCGTTATTCCTACGATATGCTGGGCGAAGCGGCGCTGACCGCCGCCGACGCGCAGGCGTATATGGTCTCTTATCAGCAGGCCATTCATGCCATTGGCAAAGCCTCGAACGGGCGTGGCATTTATGAAGGGCCGGGCATTTCCATCAAGCTGTCGGCGCTGCACCCGCGCTACAGCCGCGCGCAGTACAACCGCGTGATGGACGAACTCTACCCACGCCTGAAGTCATTAACCCTGCTCGCACGCCAGTATGACATCGGCATTAACATCGACGCCGAAGAGGCCGACCGGCTGGAGATCTCCCTCGATCTGCTGGAGAAACTGTGCTTTGAGCCGGAGCTGGCCGGCTGGAACGGCATCGGTTTCGTCATTCAGGCGTACCAGAAACGCTGCCCGTTCGTGATTGATTACCTGATTGATCTCGCCACCCGCAGTCGTCGCCGCCTGATGATCCGTCTGGTGAAAGGCGCTTACTGGGACAGCGAAATCAAACGTGCGCAGATGGAGGGGCTGGAAGGTTATCCGGTCTACACCCGCAAGGTGTACACCGATGTTTCCTATATTGCCTGTGCGAAAAAACTGCTCGGTGTGCCAAACCTGATTTACCCGCAGTTCGCCACCCACAACGCTCATACGCTGGCGGCGATTTACCAGCTCGCGGGGCAGAACTACTATCCGGGTCAGTATGAGTTCCAGTGCCTGCACGGCATGGGCGAGCCGCTGTATGAGCAGGTGGTGGGTAAAGTGGCGGAAGGCAAACTGAACCGTCCATGCCGCATTTATGCGCCAGTGGGCACCCATGAAACGCTGCTGGCGTATCTGGTGCGCCGTCTGCTGGAAAACGGCGCGAATACTTCCTTTGTGAACCGCATCGCCGATAACACCCTGCCGCTGGACGAGCTGGTTGCTGATCCGGTAGATGCGGTTGAAAAACTGGCGGCGCAGGAAGGCCAGCCGGGTCTGCCGCATCCGAAAATCCCGCTGCCGCGCGATCTGTACGGCAAAGGCCGCGCCAACTCGGCGGGGCTGGATCTGGCGAACGAACACCGTCTCGCCTCCCTCTCCTCTTCATTACTGAACAGCGCGTTGCAGAAGTGGCAGGCGCTACCGATGCTGGAGCACCCGGTGGAAGAAGGCGAACTGACACCCGTCGTTAACCCGGCGGAACCGAAAGACCGGGTCGGTTATGTGCGTGAAGCCAGCGAAAGCGAAGTGGAACAGGCGCTGAACAGCGCGGTGAGCAACGCGCCAATCTGGTTCGCGACCCCGCCGGAAGAGCGTGCCGCCATCCTCGAACGTGCTGCCGTGCTGATGGAAGGCCAGATGCAACAGCTGATGGGCATTCTGGTGCGTGAAGCGGGTAAAACCTTCAGCAACGCCATTGCCGAAGTGCGTGAAGCGGTGGATTTCCTCCACTATTACGCCGGGCAGGTGCGCCACGATTTTGATAACGAAACCCATCGCCCGTTAGGCCCGGTGGTATGTATCAGCCCGTGGAACTTCCCGCTGGCGATCTTCACGGGCCAGATTGCCGCCGCACTGGCGGCAGGTAACAGCGTACTGGCAAAACCGGCCGAACAGACGCCGCTTATCGCCGCGCAGGGCATTGCCATTCTGCGCGAGGCTGGCGTTCCGGCAGGGGTGATCCAGTTGCTGCCGGGTCGCGGGGAAACCGTCGGTGCGCAACTGACCGCCGACAACCGTGTGCGTGGCGTGATGTTTACCGGCTCCACGGAAGTCGCCACGCTGCTGCAACGCAACATTGCCAGCCGCCTCGACGCACAGGGTCGCCCGACACCGTTGATTGCCGAAACCGGCGGTCTGAACGCGATGATTGTGGATTCGTCCGCGCTGACCGAACAGGTGGTGATCGACGTGCTGGCCTCGGCGTTCGACAGCGCCGGTCAGCGCTGCTCTGCCCTGCGTGTGCTGTGTCTGCAGGAAGAAGTCGCCGACCACACCCTGACCATGTTACGTGGTGCGATGGCGGAGTGCCGGATGGGCAACCCGGGTCGCCTGACGACGGACATCGGGCCGGTTATCGACGCGGAAGCCAAAGCGAATATCGAACAGCACATTCAGACCCTGCGCGCCAAAGGCCGCAACGTTTTCCAGGCGGCCTTTGACAACAGCGAAGATGCCCGCGAGTGGACCAGTGGCACCTTTGTTCCGCCGACGCTGATTGAACTCGACAGCTTCGACGAGATGAAAAAAGAGGTCTTTGGCCCGGTGCTGCACGTGGTGCGCTATCGCCGCAACGAGCTGGATCAGTTGCTGGCGCAGATCAACGCTGCCGGTTATGGCCTGACGCTCGGCGTGCATACCCGTATCGACGAGACCATCGCCCAGGTCACCGGCAATGCCCACGTCGGCAACCTGTACGTGAATCGTAATATGGTTGGCGCGGTGGTTGGCGTGCAGCCGTTCGGCGGCGAAGGCCTGTCTGGCACCGGGCCAAAAGCGGGCGGCCCGCTCTATCTTTACCGCCTGTTGTCGAGCCGCCCGGAAACGGCGCTGACGAAAACCCTCGCCCGTCAGGACGCAGAATACCCGGTAGATACGCAACTGAAAGCGCTGCTGGAAAAACCGCTGCTGGCCTTAACGCAATGGGCAGAAAACCGCCCGGCGCTGCATGCGCTTTGCCAGCAGTACGGCGAGCTGGCGCAGGCGGGAACGCAGCGCCTGCTGCCGGGGCCGACCGGCGAGCGCAACACCCTCACCTTCGTGCCGCGCGAAGCCGTGCTGTGCGTGGCGGATAACGACGATGATGCGCTGGTGCAGTTAGCCGCGGTGATGGCGGTCGGCAGCGAAGTGCTGTGGCCGGACGCACCGCTGCAACGTGCGCTGGTGAAACAGTTACCGAAAGCCGTTGCTGAGCGCATCCGTTTTGCGAAACCTGATGCGCTGATGGCACAGCGCTTTGACGCGGTGATTTACCATGGTGATTCTGATCAGTTGCGTGAACTGTGCGAACAGGTCGCGGCGCGCGACGGCGCGATTGTCTCGGTACAGGGTTTTGCCCGTGGTGAAACCAATCTGCTACTGGAACGTTTGTATCATGAACGCTCATTAAGCATTAATACCGCCGCCGCAGGCGGAAATGCCAGCCTGATGACGATTGGTTAAACTATCCTTTGCCCGGTAACGAATGGGTTGCCGGGCTTCTCTCCGCACGCAATATTTCACACCCCGTTTTCATTGATCTGGCTTTTGCACCGCAAAACGAGAACTTATCTTATATCAGGAAATGCTCAATTTCTGATTTCGTATAATCTCCCGCATTTCATCAATGGTGCATATTCCCTGTAAACCCGGGCGATTCTAAGTATTTCCCTAAGAATTTATTTCTTAAATCACCTATTTAATACGATTTCCTTATATTACATATTGAAAGTCGAAACATGTCTGAAGTAAATTTAAGCAATAACTGCCGGCCGTAATAAAAACGCAGAAAAATTAGGGAAGGTGCGAATAAGCAGGTCATTTCTTCCCAAGCTGACTCGCTGATTAAAATTTCGCGGATCTGGGCCGATTTTTTTCCCGCAAACACATCGAATCAGCCTATTTAGGCTATTTTTTCCACCATTTCTGGCGTTATTTCCGGTTTTTACTGAGATCTCTCCCACTGACGTATCATTTGGTCCACCCGAAACAGGTTGGCCAGGGTGAATAACATCGCCAGTTGGTTATCGTTTTTCAGCAGCCCTTTGTATCTGGCTTTCACGAAGCCGAACTGCCGCTTGATGATGCGAAACGGGTGCTCCACCCTGGCACGGATGCTGGCTTTCATGTATTCGATGTTGATGGCCGTTTTGTTCTTGCGCGGATGCTGCTTCAAGGTTTTTACCTTGCCGGGACGCTCGGCGATCAGCCAGTCCACATCCACCTCGGCCAGCTCCTCGCGCTGTGGCGCTCCTTGGTAGCCGGCATCGGCTGAGACAAATTGCTCCTCTCCATGAAGCAGATTACCCAGCTGATTGAGGTCATGCTCGTTGGCCGCGGTGGTGACTAGGCTGTGGGTCAGGCCACTCTTGGCATCGACACCAATGTGGGCCTTCATGCCAAAGTGCCACTGATTGCCTTTCTTGGTCTGATGCATCTCCGGATCGCGTTGCTGCTCTTTGTTCTTGGTAGAGCTGGGTGCCTCAATGATGGTGGCATCCACCAAAGTGCCTTGGGTCATCATGACGCCTGCTTCGGCCAGCCAGCGATTGATGGTCTTGAACAATTGACGGGCCAGTTGATGCTGCTCGAGCAGGTGGCGGAAATTCATGATGGTGGTGCGATCCGGCAGGGCGCTATCCAGGGATAATCGGGCAAACAGGCGCATGGAGGCGATTTCGTACAGGGCATCTTCCATGGCACCGTCGCTCAGGTTGTACCAATGCTGCATGCAGTGAATACGCAGCATGGTCTCCAGCGGATAGGGCCGTCGGCCATTGCCCGCCTTGGGATAAAACGGCTCGATGACTTCCACCATGTTTTGCCATGGCAGAATCTGCTCCATGCGGGAGAGGAAAATCTCTTTTCGGGTCTGACGGCGCTTAGTGCTGAATTCACTATCGGCGAAGGTGAGTTGATGGCTCATGATGTCCCTCTGGGATGCGCTCCGGATGAATATGATGATCTCATATCAGGAACTTGTTCGCACCTTCCTTAGCTTGTTACATTAAATGGAATTTTTTTAACTTATTGTTAATTGCCCATCATACTGAATCTGATAGTTATTCCTGGATTCGTTTTCACTGCGGTTAACATGAATTATTAATACACCAGTCTTCTGTTGGAAAAGGATGTCGCTTTTACTACTCATATTTTGGGGTTGCGCCCAAACTTTATTTCTCTGCCGGTAACTTACGTATGCTTTGGATAATCGACGATAACATCGAGTTTATACCCGAAAAAAACAAGCTGGCTTCGCTGTCAAGACCGGAACTGTCGGTGCTGTTAACCCGACCGGCCAGCCGTTGTCTTGTGTTGCTGCTGGAAGCGGCGCACAGCGTGGTGTTGCACCAGACCTTTTTCGAAAAAGTGTGGCCTGACGAAGTGGTGCAGGTGCCGACCAACACCCTTTACCAGAACATTTCTATCGTCCGTCGCGGGCTGCGGGCCGTTGGGGAAACCGATAAAACCATTCTCGCCACGGTGTCGCGCCGGGGCTTTCAGATTGAGAGCAACGTGAAAGTGGTACGCATCAGCGCGGAGGAATACCACAACACCGCGCAGGTGGAAGCGCTTTACGAACCACCAGCCACGCCGGACGCGCCTCTCGCTGCCGATACCCAGCGCATTGTCAAATCGCTGGCGAAGCCCCGCCGTCGGGTCTGTGTGCTGCGTGATAACAAATGGCCGGCATTGCATATGGCTGTGGCCTTTCTGCTAGGCGTGCTGGTCGTCTACGGCGCCACCTTTGTGAATGCTAACGATTCGCTGTTCGAGAATTACACCCTGTTCGAAACCAGCAATGGCTGCCACTTCTACTCCACCGAGGATGAAATCGACGACAACAGTCCATTCCAGAAAGATAAAGCCACCATTATTAACACGGGGCTGGACTGCCAGAAATACCCATGGGTGTACTTCCCGTCATCCAATGCCATGCCTGCGCTGACGGCGCTGATCTGCCAAAAACCTTATAACGACGCCAGCGACTCTGGCTGCGTTTCGCTCTATTTCCGTGGGGTTGCTCGTGACTAGAACAAAAACAACGCTGGGTTGCCTCATTCTTCTGGTGTTAGGGGGCGCAATCTCCTATCACTTCACTTTTCAGGTCGATAAAATCTACCAGCCGGAGCGCTGCTCTGCGCCCGTGCGGATCTATTCCGGCGACGTGCGCGCCAATCTGATGCTGGATTTTATGTATTCAACCAAGGCCCATACGGGCGTGGTGTCGGTGAGCGGAACCTACAGCGAAAACAATAAAGTGGTGGGGACGGTGCGCCGCGAAGTGGCTTATAGCTGGAGCGAAAATAAAAACGAAGTGCGCCTGCATTCGACGAGTATCAACAAAATGTCGAATGATGAGACCCTGCCGGACGATGTGATGGACGACATCCTGCCGGATTTTTACGTCTATCCTGATAAAAATATTACCTATTCCATTCTCCCGCAGGACAAAAAAGGGTTCCTGTTCACGGTTGGGCAACGTCCTATCTTCTTCTGCGCGCATTGAAGCGCAGAACAGGTATACTACGTTTCATTATGACATCGGGAGATGATAATGAAACGTATACTGATTATGTTTAGCGCGCTGGCCTTCAGCGCCGGTGCGCTGGCTGATGAATGCGCCAGTGCAGGCACCCAGGCGGAACTGAACACCTGCACCGCCGCGCAGTATCAGGCCGCCGATAAAAAACTCAACGAAACGTATCAGAATGCGCTTAAGCGTGCGGTACCGGCACAGCGCGAGCTGTTGAAAAAGGCGCAAAACGCGTGGATTGCCCTGCGCGACGCGGACTGTGCGTTTATGAGCTCCGGCTCCACCGGCGGCAGTGTTCAGCCGATGGTCGAAAACCAGTGCATGGCGGACAAAACCGTTGAGCGCGAAGCGTTTCTCGCCTCGCTGTTGCAGTGCGAAGAAGGCGACCTGAGCTGCCCGCTACCGCCGGGGAATTAACGAACGCGGATCCCTTCGATGATCATCCGCTGTACGTTTTCTACCGTACGCTGAAAGAACGCCTCGTCTTTCAGCGTACGGCCAGTGACCGCCTCTACCTGGGTGGCGAAATCGGCATAGTGCTGAGTGGATGCCCAGATCATAAAAATCAGATGGTGCGGGTCGACGGGCGCCAGCTTGCCGCTCGCTATCCACCCGGCGATGATCGCCGACTTGTCATCAATTAACGTTTTCAGATCCCCGGTCAGTTCGCCCATCAACAGCGGCGCGCCCTGCAACATCTCCAGACAGAACAGCCTTGAGGCTTCCGGGTAGTCGCGGGAGACTTCAAGCTTCAGACGGATGTACTCTTTGATCGCCACCAGCGGGGTAAAATCTTCACGAAACGCGCGCAGCGGCGCCAGCCAGATGTCGAGGATCTGCCGCAGTACCTCAACGTACAGGGCTTCTTTGGAGGGGAAATAGTAGAGCAGATTGGTTTTTGAGACGCCCGCCTGTTCCGCCACCTGCTCCAGCCGGGTACCGTGGATGCCATATTGCGAAAAGGTATTCAGCGCCGCGTTAAGAATGGCCTGCTTTTTTGCACTCACTGCCCGTGAACGCTTACCGGTTTTTGTTGCTGCGCCCTGCGCCATCCGCCCTCTCCTTTTGTTATGCGCGGACAGGATAACAAAAGGCAGGGCACAAACAAAACCGCCGGGAGGAACCCGGCGGCAGGGATGTTACAGTCACTCAGCAATTATTTGCCGCCATGGCTGTTTTTACCCCCTTTTTTGCCTGCTTCCGAGGCACGCTGCGGATCATTTTTAAAATTACCGCCGCTGTGCTGACCACCTTTACGACCTGCTTCTGATGCTCTGTCACGGTCTTCGGCAAAATTGCCGGCTCCACCACGATGGTTTGCCATAACTAACCTCCGGTTATGTGAAAACATTAGACATCATATTGCATTCAGTAAAAGAGAATTCTTTCACCTGCGACGTAGAGAAGTATTCCCTCGCCGTGGAACTAATCTTAGTAAACCTCGCCCGGACAGCCAGCTAATCGAAATATTCTGCAACAGGATCTCCGACTTTCGGGTGAGTTTCCCGTTTCGTGATCGATAAGCATCTCTTATCACTGTCAAAAGCGGCAGCGCGGAAAATGTATCAAATTACAACAAAACCGAAATTTGACATTTTTGTTATGAATCAAAGAAGTGGTAGTGATAGTTGCACTCTCAGCCACACGACTTATCTTTAAAGGAGGGCAGCCACAGGCTGTTAACTATGAAAATCGAGGAGTGAAGCAAATGGCAAAGATTTTGGTGCTTTATTATTCCATGTACGGACACATTGAAACCATGGCGAAAGCGGTGGCCGAAGGGGCAAACAAGGTTGACGGTGTAGAAGTGGTGGTAAAACGCGTCCCGGAAACCATGCCTGCCGAGGTTTTCGAAAAAGCCGGTGGTAAAGCGCAGAACGCACCCGTTGCCACGCCACAGGAACTGGCTGACTATGACGCCATCATCTTCGGCACGCCAACCCGTTTTGGCAACATGTCGGGGCAGATGCGCACGTTCCTCGACCAGACCGGCGGGCTTTGGGCTTCCGGCGGGCTGTACGGCAAACTGGCGAGCGTCTTTAGCTCGACAGGGACCGGCGGTGGTCAGGAACAGACGATTACCTCCACCTGGACGACGCTCGCCCACCACGGCATGGTGATTGTACCGATTGGCTACGCGGCGCAGGAACTGTTTGACGTCTCCCTGGTGCGCGGCGGCACGCCGTATGGCGCGACCACTATTGCCGGCGGCGACGGTTCACGCCAGCCGAGCCAGGAAGAACTTTCCATTGCACGATATCAGGGTGAGTACGTCGCCGGACTGGCAAAAAAACTGAACGGCTAACGCTGACCTTCAACCGAATTCCACAGGAGGAGACACATGCCGAGTAATGAAGCAAAGGCACATCACGTAGGCGAATGGGCAAGTTTGCGAAACACTTCTCCCGAAATTGCCGAAGCCATTTTTGAAGCCGCGGAGTATGACGAAAAGCTGGCGGAGAAAATCTGGGAAGAAGGCAGCGATGAAGTCTTGATCCGCGCGTTTGAGAAGACCGACAAAGATTCGCTCTTCTGGGGCGAACAAACCATCGAACGTAAAAACGTCTGATCACCACCCACCCTCCCCCCGCCACTGGCGGGGGTTTTTATTGCGTCAGATAAAATCCATCATGATGGTCGCGGTAGCGTGGTAGTCGCCAGGCGTCGGTTCGCCACCGGTGCGCAGCAGGTACACATCCAGCGGAATGTGCTTGCTGAGCGGCGTCACTTCCCACGTATTACCGAAATTCCACTCCAGCGGATTACTGCTGTCGAAGTACATGTCCTTACCGGCGTTATCGCCTGCATTACCGCTTTCGGTATACGACGGATTTACGCGTAACGCGACAGCGACGTTTTTCGCCCCATCACTGACGCTATTATTCAGCAATAACCCTGAATCAGAGCTCGTTCCCGTGGTGGTGATATACGTTTTCACTTTATTCACCCCGTAGCAGTTGTCCATATTCAGCGTCATTGCGCGTTTGATGGTGGTATTACGGTCATCGGTTATCTGAGAAAGCCGCTGACCGCCGAAATCAACATTGCCACCGTCAGATAAAGTGTACTGACAGGTTGAGGTGATTTTCACCACTGGGTTGGTTTCATTAGCAAGATGTAAAACTAACGTGGCCATACCTTTGTCAGCCGCATTTTTACTCCCATCATTCTCGTCGCTGACCATAAATTGTATTGAAGGTACTGCCGGTATAATCGTCATCCCCTCGGGTATTCCGCGGAAAGAGTTATCAACAACATATCGACCATCTGCATTCGAGTTAGACACACTGAGTGCTGAAATGCTAAGCCGTGAAGGTGGGTAATCAATGACATCCGCGCCGGCTCTCAGTCTAATCACCGAGTACAACCCCTGAACATTTGTTTTAACCAGTGCGGCCTTGCCTGTCTCATCATTAATTATTGGGGTAACTTTCTCGAGAATCGAAGATTGGTCAACCACGATGACGGAAGCACTGGCTTCAAATTCACTTTTATAAACAATGCTGCTTTGTGGTTCGCCGAGATTGTCGCAGCGCAGGCTAAACTTAAATGACGCACTCGTCGAGCCGCCAATGAACGCCGACCCACTAGCAAAAAGATATTGTCCATCAGCAAGGTTCAAAAAATCGGACGCTTGCAGTTGAACTAACTTCCCCGCTATAACACTCACCTGAGTATAGGGGGTAGCAGGGACGCAATTCTCCTCTGTGCTATTAGTCTTCACCATATACGCCTGTGCTGAGGTCGTTCCTGCTACCAGGATAACGACGAGCGTAAAGAGTTTAAAGAATACCTGAAACATAACTTCACCGATTAATAGTAAGCAACGGATATCACCGCCGAGACACTAAACGCACCAACATTCCCTCATTGATACCCCAGTTTGACATGCACAGGCATCGCGCATACGCTTCCATGCCCCATTACTTCATCGTCTATAACCTGTTTTCCTGCCGCTGCAAGACTCAATGCCAGAAAAGAAATCCTTATTGCATTCATAGCAATAAATATTAAATCGAGGGATATTATACAGCCCGCTCCCGCACAGAAGAGAACATTAACTTACTTTACACTTAAGTAAATATTGATTGTTTCAGAAATGAAAAGCACATATGAAAACAGTATAAAACATTTAGCCATTCGCATTGGCAATGCTAAATAAGTTTTCTATCAATATGATGGAAATAAATAAGGGAGGAAGGTTAATTTTATAGCCAATTCGTAGTATTGCGGTTAACTGCGCCAGTGGGCTGACGCATCCACCGGGCAGTCTTTTAACGTTAAGGGGTACGTTGTGATTTGCGTCAGATAAAATCCATCATGATGGTCGCGGTAGCGTGATACTCGCCGGGTGTGGGTTCGCCACCGGTGCGCAGCAGGTAGACATCCAGCGGGATATGCTTGCTGAGCGGCGTGACGAGATACGAATTACCGAAATTCCACTCCAGCGGATTACTGCTGTCGAAGTACATGTCCTTACCGGCGTTATCGCCTGCATTACCGCTTTCGGTATACGACGGATTTACCCGTAAGGCCACGGCAACGTTTTTCGCACCGTCCACTACGCCATTATTGAGCAGTAGCCCGGAATCTGAGGTTGTTGCCGTGGTGGTGATATAGGTTTTTACTTTATTCACCCCGTAGCAGTTGTCCATATTCAGCGTCATTGCGCGTTTGATGGTGGTATTACGGTCATCAGTTATCTGAGAAACCCGCTGACCGCCGAAATCAACATTACCACCGTCAGATAAAGTGTACTGACAGGTTGAGGTGATTTTCATGATAGGGTTGCTTTCTGAATTTAAATGTAAGTAGTACGTGCTCACACCTTTATTAACACCACTACTCTCTCTCTCATTATCATCGCTGATGCGAACGGTCACCGAAGCAACCGCAGGGACTATCGTCGTCCCTTCGGGTATTCCGCGAAAAGAGTTATCAACAACATATTGGCTCTTTGCAAACGCGGCTGATAAATTGGTAGTTGCATTTGAATACGTATGTTGCGAAGGGGGATAATCTAGCGGCCCCCCTGTCAACAACATAATCAGACGATATAACCCCTGGACATTGGTTCTCACCAGTGTAACACCACCATTGGAATCATCTTTAACAATCGTGGAATGTAGTCCGGAGGTAAATGAAGACTGGTTAACCGTTATCACCCCATTACCTGCTGATTCAACTTCGCTTTTAAAAACACTGCTGGTTTGCGGGGCTCCAAGATTGTCACAACGAAGACTGAGCTTAAATCCAGGAGTGCTATTGCCACCCACTTGTGTTGACCCTGATGCGACAAGATACTGTCCGTCAGCAAGGGCAAGAAAATCAGCCGCCTTCACTTCAGCAGGATAATTAGACAGTTGTGTGACCTGAGCTTCGCCACTAAAAGGGACACAGTTATCTTCCGTGCTATCGTCTGTCACCAGGTAGGCCTGTGCTGGTAGTGTTCCCGTGGCCAGGATAATGCAGAGTGTCAAAAGGGTAATCAATACCTGAAACATAACTTCACCGGTTAATAGTAAGCGACGGATATCACCGCCGAGACACTAAACGCACCAACATTCTCACCCAAATTCACGTCTTTCATTCCCAGTTCGACGCGCATCGGCATCGCCCATACCTGGCTGTCGCCGCTGCCGGATGACACCAGGTCGTCAAGACTGACGGCGAGCGTGGTGGTAAAACCTACCACATTGGATTGTGGATCATTCCGCCCCTGGGTATTTCCGCTAACGGTAAATACGCGCCAGCCGTCTGGCTCTGCCGTTGTCGGCCATGTACCGGGTACCAGGATTCGGGCTGCAAAATCGGTGGCACCGCTAAGCGGGGCTAATCCGCCGGACATATAACTGGTGCTGCTTGGTGTTGTCCATTCCGAGTTCGCAGCAGGCGCAATGGTGAGCGTAAATTGTTTGCCGTTACTGTCTTTGGTTACACTCTCTGGCGTACAGCCAGAAATTTGCAGTTGGAAATTATCAGACTGTCTTTTTTTGGCATAGGTAGAGCTATCCACTTCCTTAGCGTCGTAATAACGAAGATCGGAAACATCAAGCGTGCCCATATCAATGGTCTTATTGGCTGAGTTGTTATCAAAAACAATTTTGCAGCTTGGCTGCACGACCGTGCCGGTAAAGGTGAGATCGATAGTGTTAATACCATCACCCGCCAGCGAAGCTGTCGTCATCACAGTACAAACAAAACCTAATGCGTATTTTTTCATTTTTGTCATCCTTTACTGATAGCTGATATTCAGCGTTGCCTGGGCGTTAATGTAACCGCTGGTAATATCTGCTGGTGTCGAGTTCTGTAACGGCAGCAGTCTGGCCCGCAGGGTAAAGTTACCTGGGTTACCGACATTGGTGTTATTACTGAGGCTGATGGGGGTTTCCACGTTATTGCTGTCGAGCTGGTAAACCGCAATGCCAAACCCCGCCGCCACGGAGCCGGTTTTCGTGCTATCGCTGAGTAGCGTAATAATGTTATTACCATCGACGCCCATCGCAGAATGCCCTTTAGCGTCGATATTAAAATTCATCGCGGTTGAAGCCTGGTCGCAGGCGGTATGTCGGTCAGCCTTACTGGAAGATTTCGTATCCGCCACCGCAGTCACCGTGTTATCCGCATACGGGCGCAAGGTGCTGTCGGATGCCATAATATCGGCAGGGTAAACCGTGCCGAAATCAAACGTCAGCGCAGTGCTGTCGAAATAACAGGTACCCGGCTGAATGGTGGCATTCACCGTTAAAGTCAGGGCTTCACTCGCCGCCTGTGCATGAGGGGTGATGCTCAGCGATGCCAGCATCGCTACTGTAAACAGAGTTTTTTTCATAACTGTTTCCCTGTGTTATCCATAAGTTGCTGTAATGATCACGTCGGCGTAAAAAAAGCCTGACCGGACGTTATCCGCCGTTTTGATATAGCGGGCGGTGAAGTGATAGTCGCTGCCGACCGGGTATTCCGCCGTCGGGTAAATGAGATAACGGGGATTACCGTCACTCCCCAGTACGCTGCTGTCGTCACGGGCATCCTGAATCACCACGGCAATGCCCGTTGCCGACGGGTCGCCTTTGTCTTCGACCTGGTTGTTAAAGGCGGCGAAGCGGGCGTCGGTATCGCCATTTTTCGCCGCGAAAGTCAGTAATACATCGCTCACCTGATCCCTGCCGCCCGTGCATTCAGCAACGCTGACGGTGAATGCTTTTTCGCCATAGGTATCACCCGCCGCCAGTGGTGAAAAATCACTCACCAGCGCGCCCGGCAGTTCGAGATATTTTTCCGGGATCACCAGCTTGCAGGTTGGAATGGCAACCTGGCCGCTAAAAGAAAGCTGCACCTGGTTGCCTGACTCATCTGCCATCGCCGGCAGTGCCAGCAGGTACGATAAAAGAGGAAGCCATCGCGTTGTCATCGTGTCATTCCTCAGTAATAAACAATGTTGAGCGTAGCGGCAGCCGTGAACGCACCAGTGCGAAGCGCCGCGCCATAGTTGCTGTCTTTCAGCGGCATCAGCGTGGCATCGAGACGAATTTTGCCGCCGCTCATATTGCGTTTACTGAAATCAAGCGCGTTATCAATGCTGAAAGGCAATGGCGTCAGGCTGGACGCTGTCCCGGCGCCATCGGTCACCACCAACTGAACCAGAATGCCAAACCCGGCGTTACTCTCTTTGGTGGAGAGTACTGTATGGTTGTCGACGTCTGTCGCCGTATTGCTGCCCGACACCGGGGTGAGATAGAACTTGATGTTTTGCGGTGCAGCGGTGCAGGAACTGACGCTGATTTCATGCGTGGCCGTGACGTTTTTATTGAGTATGTTTTGCGGAAAAATATTGCTGCCGAAGTCAAAACTCTGACTGGTCGCAGCGAAGGTGCAGGTTTCCGCCAGAATTTTCGCTTTGAAGTCCATATTCAGCGAATCAGCCATCGCCACCGGTGAAACCAGCCCTGCCAGCGCCAGACTTAGCGCCCATGTTCTTAACGACATAACATTCCCTCCACGGTGGTAGTTCCCTGTGCATCGTCTGCATCGCTCAGTGTTGACGGCGTGCGGAAGCGACACTGCATGTCGTTACCCTCTCCCCATTTGACGGTAATTTCTTCCTCTGGCCCCGCGCCACGGGTCATCAGTTTGCCGCCCTGCCCGGCGTAACCGATATGCTCTCCGGCGGCGTTGTAGATATCCGCACCAAGCGGGATCAAGCCTTGCGAACGATGAGCCACAAACAACACGAAGCGGCGAGCGTCGGTATCAAATTTGACGCGCACCACAGAGCCATCATGGGGGATCACGGTACTGATGGTGTTTTTCAGCTCGGTATCGGTTTCGAGCGTGCTGATATCAAGACCGACTTTGTTTTCGATATACGGCGACAGGCTGGTGGCGAGGGCGTAACCGTTGCTGTCAACGCGTGCGCTGCCGTTCTGCACTTTGCTTCCCTCGGCGCCTTTCGCTTCAATCAGCGCCATCGGGCCGTTGAGGTTGATGTCCGGTGAGAAAGTGATGCCACCAGAGTGGCCAATCACGCCTCCGTTGGCGCTTAAGGAGAGCTGTTGGTCGCCTTCGTTGCTGCGGGTCACCGTGCCGCCGAAACGGGCAGCGCGCGTTGAGATGGAGGCATTGCCGCTGATGGCCGAGTTGTCTTTTTGCCCCGGTTGTCCGGAATGGTTGTAGTTGGCATTGATGCCATAGTTGAATTCATTTTCGGGATCGTAACCGCTGGCCCCGATGCTGGTGGTGGCATCGTGTTTATCGCTGGTGGAATAGCTCATATTCAGGGTGTCGAAATACGGGCGGCTGTCACCGTCCGATCCCCAACTCAGCGGCACGGAGACGTTGAGGAAATACTGGGTCTCATCATTGCCATCGGAACCGTTTTTGTATTTCGAGACCGACAGGCTGTACGAGACGCGACCCCAGTTATTGTTGTAACCAAACTGGTACTGGGTATTTTTGCCTTCGTCAGAGTCCCAGTAATCTTCAATGCTGGCGTTGGCATAGAGCGAACCCCAACCTTCGGCGAGTGTCTGGCTGACACTAAGCTGGAATTTGTTGCGCGAGCGACTGAGGTCAGAAAGATCATTCATGTCATTGTCGTAGATGTAATCCATCGCATCCGACAGGCTGAAGTAGCCACTGGTGGAATAGCGATACGCCGCCAGTTGAAAGTTGGTTTTGGTGGTGTCGAAATACTGGTCGTAGCTGAGCTTGTAGCTCTGGCCGACGTAGCTTTTGCCGTCCGGGATCTGCGTCGTGGAGTTGGTGACGTCAAAAGAGAACGCCCCCACTGCGGTGTTCAGCGTGCCACCAACCACGCCCGCCCAGTAGTTTTCGGTGCCCTGTAAACCCGCATAAGCGGTAATGGCGTTGCTGAGCCCCTGTTGCCAGGTGCCCTGCGCCACGACAGGTTTATCGCTGTAGTTAGTACCGCCGTCATATTCACCCACCGTGAGGTTGTAGCGGCTGACGCCGGGGCGCAGCATCTGGCTGGACGTGGAATACGGTACGGTGAAGGTTTTTACCCGACCGTCAGCCTCGGTGACTTCCACGTCAATATCGGTACCGACGTTACCGGAGCGAATGTTGGCGAACTCAAACGCGCCTGGTGGCACGGTAGTTTCATAAATGACGTAGTTATCTTGCTTAATGACCACTTTGGCGTTGGTCTCTGCCACACCGCGGATCACCGGGAAAAAGCCCTGCTTTGAGAATGGCAGCATACGGTCGTCGCTTTTCAGCGTAACGCCTTTCACCCTGAAGGAATCAAACAACTGGCCGTCACTGTAGGCACTACCGAGGCGAACTTGCCCGCGCAAAAAAGCGACATCGCGTTCAAGGTAGTAATCGCCGGTATCAAACGCATAACCTGCGTCTTCATTCCAGGTGGCATAAGCGCTGGAGCGTAAGCGCCACGCGCCAAGGTTGATGCCGCCGCTAAAGTTGCCGCTCAGATTACGCGTGGTCTGATCGTTGGTGCGCGACGAGTAGCCGTTAAGGTTGTACTGCAATAACAGCGCGTTAATGCCGTTTTGCCATAATTCGGGGTCAACAGTGCCGTCATCATTGATAAAGGTGTCAGCCTGCGGCACGTTCAGCGTGAAGGTCTGCGAGTTCACATCCATCTGCCAGCTGGCAGTGGGAATATAGTCACGCAGCACAAGGCAGGTATCTTCCGGCTGGTCTTTTACCGAATCCGGGAGTTTTATCCCTGCGCTTTTCAGCAGCCCGCGGGTAAAACAGGGTTCACCAACGCCGTCTTTGTCACTATCAGTAAAATTAACGGTGAGCTGGCCTTTATCTAGCGTGTTGGTAAGAAAACGCACCTGATATTCGCCGGGGATCACCGGGTTGCCTTTACTGAACTTTTTGACGTCGATGCCATAACCGCTGATAAAACCGCCATCAAACTCAACCTCATCTTCTGATGAGGATGTCGCTGTTTCTTCAACGGGTTGCGTCACAGCACTGCTCACGTTCGCCACGGCATCGGCCGCACTGGCTTGCGCAATGGCGGCCAGGATGGATAACGTTATGAGTGATAGTTTCAGTGGCTTCATGCTTTTCTCTTACTCGCTGACTCGATTACTTGAGCGGCGTTTCTGCCAGATCGGCACCGCCGTAATCGTTAATCGAGGTGTATTTCACTTTCCAGCCTGCGCCAGTGATGGATTGCTTCGCGGTGAGATCCGCTTTGCTGAACGGGGCCAGCATGGTGTCGCCCATATCGAGCGTGCGACTGCCGGAAACCAGATCGATATTCGAATAGGAGATGTAATACGGGGTCGGGTTATCGGCGGTAATTTTGTTATCGCCGCTTTTCTGCCAGACCACTTTTGCCGCCGCTTCATTCGGCAACGGTTTTAAATTTCCCGGGCGGAAAAATATTTTTATGCGCGTACGGAAAGCCAGTTGCAGCGTATTATTATCAGTCTTTTTTTCGCCGGCTTTCGCTTTTGACGGAATTTCCAGAACATTGAGCCAATAAAGACTTTCGCGATCTTTCGGTAATGTTGGCTGGTTATAAACCAGCCGCAGTGTTTGCCCTTTTTCAGGATCGATACGCGACACTGGCGGTGTTAAAAAAAAGGGAACGTCGACGGATTCAGGACGCGCGGAAGGATCACCGGCATCAATCCATGACTGGGCTAATAAAGGCCGTTTGCCTTTATTGGTCATTTGAATAGTGACATCTTTTTTGTCCGCGGGATATATCACGCGTGTGCCGGACAGAACCAGATCGGCCATTGCTGGCTGGCTGAGAACAGCAGTACACAGGCCAGCAATGATGCCAGCAAGAATAACTTTTTTCATAATAGACTCGATATAATGCCCGCCGCAGTCCGAAAAGGCACTGCTTTGGGCAGGTCATCAATTACTGATAGACAATGTCAAAGGTCGCGATGGACTGGAACGCACCCGAAGTGACCGTTGCCGCCGTTTTAATGAATTGCGCCCCCATCGTCACGCTACCGACATAATCTGCTCCTGTCGTCGCGCTATCTGAGGTTTCAACCAGTGGAATTTCTGTATTAAACGCCACTGCGGCAGTCGGTGCATCCAGTGATACGATAGCGGCGTTAACCCCTGTCGCGACCGGTGTACCGCCCTTGCCGATGTAAGCATTTTTATAGCTGCTGACGTCTGCGGCGTCTGAACCATAAACGCCTTTGTTAAACTGAATTGCCCTCGGTGCCGTGTCGCTGGCGCAGTTAGAAATTTCAATTTTAAATGGCGTGTAGCCGTCACCCACCAGGTCACCCACACTGGCACTGGAGGTATCCGCCACCAGCACGCTCGGCATAGTGACTTCCGGACGGATGGTATCGGTAGAGCTCTGGCCGTCAGTCGTGACAGTACAGGTGCCGGCATAGACGTGACCCAAAAGCGTAACGCCGCCGTCATCGTTCACGACACCGTCGTCAGCTGCTTGCGCCCCAGCCGCCGCCATGCACAGCGCCAGAAGGGAAACCTTTGTTACTTTAGTGATTAGAGACATACAAGTTCCTTTTTGCATATGAAAACAAACCCCGACTCACATTCATCCAGAAAATTTTATTGCAGGAGTGAATATTTAAAGTCGGGATATAGATTACTGCGTTTTGCGGGCTGTGGATTTCGTCTTTCTTAATTTACCATTAAGTAAAACTAACATGGATTTCGAAGGGAAAATAAAGGGGAAATATATTGATGCAGTATTTTAGGGTGGAAATAATAAACACAAAATAAAAGCCCCTCAATCTTAGAGGGGCTAAATCGTTATTTAACAGCCTGAGACATCACTTCTTTGAATTTATCCATCGGGCAGAAGCCTTTGGCATCAACCGGGCAACCATTCAGCGCCAGAATAACTCGCTGTGGCGGGTTTTGCAGTGTTAATGGCTCGGCATTGCGCAGTTGTTCGGTACTCTGATAAACATATTCAATTTTCATCAGGTCGCGGTTGGCTTTATCGTCGTGCCAGCGCTGGAAAACAATTTTCCCGCCGATGGGCGTACGCTCATACTGGTTCGGCAACTGATAGGGTTTGAAATCCAGCGCGCGGATGAGCGAGGCAATATTGGAGTCGTGCCCTGCCAGCATGGTGATTTTCGGCGCGTTCGTCGCATCGCTCACCAGCACTTTATCAATGTATTTCACCAGCGGCGCCGAGACGTTACGCGCCACTTCCGGCGAAGTGAAGAGGCTATCCTGATAGCCATTTTTCAGCTTCGACAATACACGCCACTGTTGGTCGGTTTTGATTTTACCCCAGGCGACCTGATCCAGCGGGAAACCTTCATAGTATTGCAGCGTGAAGGCATCCACTAATGAGTTGCCCACTTTCAGCGGACCATCAACACCGGGCTCTTTTTCATAATTCGCGCTGAACGTATCTTTCGCATCAATCAGTGAACAGACCTTTTTTTCCTTGCAGGAAGGGGAATCCTGATAATCGGCGATCTGCGCCAGCAGTTGATAGCTGTCATTGAGCTGCATTTTCTGGCGCTCGGTTTCCATCGCTTTTAACGCTTTCGCCTTAAATTCCGGCGAGTCATCGGTAATCACCGGGTTGAAGGTCGGGTCCATGGTACCCATTTTTTCCTGATGATGAACCGGTATGTCACACCCCGGGAACGCGCCGGAAATAAAGAACTGCGCGGTGGCAACCGTGCGCTGCAGACTGTTCGCATAGGCATATACAGTTTGCGGTGCCGGGCATTCGCCGGTAGTCACCATCGCCTGCTGCGCCAGCCATTCGCGCATATAATGCCCCATATAGACTTCAAGCACGCCGCCTTTGGTGGTTAACTGCCCGCCCGGCACATCCCATTGCGGCCATTTATCCGGCGTTGACTGTTCCAGCACGCTACCGTTATTTGCCAGCGGTGCGCGCAGGTTATGGCGGCTCATGATCAGCACCTGTTGCAGTTTGTATCCGTCACTTTCGCTTTGCGCCTGGACACTTGCGGTCATTAACATCGCGCCGACAACAGCACTGGCTAGTATCGCCTTTTTCATCCCAACATCCTCACTGTGGTAATAAGTGGGTTAAGTGTGACAGATTTATGACGGTTTTCCGGGGGATAGTTCGCAAAGCGAAAGAACAAACATCGCATTGCACTCTCTTTGACCATTGAAAAACACACCATAACGTCCGCTCAGGAAATAAATGATTTGTTAACTCGCTCGCAAATCCTGTTATTTTTTAGGAATAATCTTAATCGTGTAAGTTATCCCCTCTCAAGACCGATAATAAACTCTGAAACGCGGTTTTGGCGGACAGAATGACTCATTAATAAGGTTTAATTATCTCCCGCCATGCCTGTAAAGGTTACAGATTCTTGCCATAGACTAACCAGCTGTTAACTCTCATTAATTCTTTTTAGCATGATGTTATAAAGCTGTATTTTTCCTTTTCGGTTACCCTTAGTTGACCCGGGGTTTTTGCATTTTTAAAAATGAGTTCCAGGTGAAAATGTGCGATACTTATACCCGGCTGTAAGTACACATTTTTTTGCCAAACTATGAGCTTGAACTTTCATTTCTGTTACAACTTTATATGCTGCATTTAAATACATGGTGACTGATGTATGTTATGGATTATTAACAATAACATTGAGTTCAGGCCAGAAAAGAACAGACTGGCGTCTGTGACTAATCCTGAACTAAGCGTAATACTTACCACGCCTGCCAGTCGCTGTCTGACCCTTTTACTGGAAGCTGCACCGGGTGTCGTACCGCAGCAGGATTTCTTTAAAAAGGTCTGGGAAGATGATGGCATGCTGGTGCCTGCCAATACGCTGTATCAAAATATCTCTATTGTTCGCCGCGGGCTGCGCACCGTCGGTGAAACAGAAGGAACGTTGATTGCCACCGTTCCGCGTAAAGGTTTTCAGATTGAGAGCAACATTAAAGTTGAACAGGTCGAGGAAATAGCCGAAACAGAAGCGGTCGCCAATAATGATGATGTCGAAGTGGCTGGCGATAATGCCTTACTGGATGTCACACCGCCGCCAGCATCAGAAACCACTGACAGCAAACGTAACAGCAAACGCGCGCGTAACCTCCGCATGTTGCTGATGGTGTTATCGTTTATCGTCGGCGCGCTGATATTCCAGTATCCCTGGTATCTGAAAAACGATAAGAACTTCTTTGATAACTACCGACTGTATGAAACGGTGAACGGTTGTCAGTTCTTTTCCCGTAGCGATGATATCGATGGCAGCGACAGTTTCCAGAAATACAAAAATGCGATAATGAAAACAGGCGTCGATTGTAAAAAGTATCCGTGGATCTATTTCTCCTCTTCCAGCACCGCGCCTGCGCTGTCGGCACTGATTTGCCACAGGCCTTACGAGAGAAAATCGAATTCCGGGTGTACTACCCTCTATTTCCGGGGGCTAAATGATGAATAAGAAAAGAACAGCCGCACTCTGTGGACTGCTTTTCGTGCTCGGCGGCATGTCGGGATATTACTACCATCAGCGAGCCGAGCGCCTGCTCGACCCTGAAAAATGCACGGCATCGATCGTGGTTTATTACAAAGATGTGCGCGCGAATATGACGCTCGACTTTATGTACACGCTGGAAAAACGCACCGGAGTCGTCGCGGTCAGCGGCACTTACTACCAGAACGATAAACCGCTTGGCGTGATCCGCCAGGATGTCGCCTATACCTGGACTGAAAATAAAGATAACCTGCGTTTTCACTCCAACCGGGTGGCGAAAGTGACCAACGACGCGGCAATTTCGGACGATCTGCTCAATAATGTATTGCCGGATTTTTACGTTTATCCGAACAAAACGATTAGCTATACCATTCTGACGCAGGGTCATCGGGGGTTCATATTTACCGTCGGTAAACGCCCTATTTTCTTCTGCGCCCATTAATTTTTTGACACCATGCCACGGGATTTTCCCGTGGCACATTCTTACATCATCTGTCTCCATGGCTGACGGTTATACCTTCCCGCAAATTTTCAGACTTCGATTATGATTAAATGAGGTTCGAATACGGAGTAAGCCACGATGCAAAGCTATGTCGCAAGGGTAAAAGAAGAATGGCTCGGCCTGATTCGTGAGACTGAGCCACATATTCATGAAATGGCTCGGGAACTGGGTGAAGATAATGCCCAGAATCTGAGCGAAATTTTTTACAGTAATATCCTTACCGATCCGCAAGCCGTCGATTTTCTTACCAATGAACAGGTCGAAACGCATCTGAAAAAATCGCTGGTGATGTGGTTAAAGCGCGTTCTCTCCTGCTCGGAGAATGACGTCGATGAGCTGATCGCCATTCAGCAACATGTGGGCGAAATTCACGCTCGCATCGGCATCCCGATACAGCTGGTCGATATGGGCGCGCGGATCTTAAAACGGAATCTCATTCCGCTGATCATCGAACGCAGCGGCAGCGATAACGACAAAATTAAACTTCTGAGCTTTTCGTTAAGCAGCATTGACCTTGCGCTGGAAATTATGGCGCGAACGTTCACCTTTGGTGAAAGCAGCAGCATGAAAGAGGATGAAAACTACCGCATCTTTTCTCTTCTGGAAAATGCTGAAGAGGAAAAAGAGCGGCAAATTGGCAGCCTGCTGAGCTGGGAAATGGATGTCATGTATAACGTGATGCTGGAAACTGATCTCGACAGTATTCAGCTCATCAGCCGCGCGGATTTCGGCCTGTGGTTTAATCATAAAGGTCGCCATTATTTCAGCGGTATTGCTGAAGTCGGTTATATTGCGAAATTAATTCAGGAAACCGATCAAATACTGTTAAAAACGCGCGAAAGCTCCCGGACATTTCGGCAAAAAAATATTCGTAATGATTTTATGCTGCAAATTAAGAATAACACGACGCAAATTGCCACCCTGTTACGCGGACTCTTTGATGATGTCGCCAAACATGAAGTGGGCATGGACGTGTTAACGAAACTGCTGAACCGGCGTTTTCTGGCGGCGATTTTCAAACGTGAGATTACCCATGCGAACCGCGTCGGGACAAGTCTTTCAGTATTGCTGATCGACGTTGATAAGTTTAAGGAGATCAATGACGGTCATGGACATGCGACCGGTGATGAGATTCTGCGTAAAATTTCGCAGGTCTTTTATGACAACGTTCGCAGCAGCGATTATGTCTTCCGTTACGGCGGCGATGAATTTTTGATTGTGCTGACCGAAGCGTCACCTGCCGAAACTATGCATGTTGCGGAACGTATTCGTGCGAAGGCGATGAAACAGGTGGTGAATACGCCGGATGGCAAACAGCTCACGACCACGTTATCCATCGGCGCGGCGATGTTTCAGGGACACCCGGACTACGAACGGCTGATTCAGGCGGCGGATGAAGCGCTGTATGTGGCGAAACGCAATGGCCGAAACCGCGCAGAAATGTACACTCCCGGCAATAAAGCATAATCACCTCCCCCTGGCGTTGCCCGTCGTCGGGGGAAACTGTTTTAATTCGTCGGCACCGGCTCCAGGCCGCCAATCTGTTCGAGGGCGATCAGTGTTTCCCGCGCTTCCACTTCGTCGATGATGCTCATGGCAAAGCCGACGTGAACCAGTACCCACTGACCGACCAGCGCTGCCGGATCGCCTTCGCAAACCAGCGCAATATTGACGCCGCGCTTCACGCCGCACACTTCCACTTCCGCCATCTGGTGGATATCTTCACCCACTGACAGCACTTTTCCGGGAATGCCAATACACATCGTTAACTCCTGAAAGACGACGTTATTCCACTTCGATACTCTTCACCACTAACATGTCACCGTTCCCGATACGCAGTCGCGCACCCTGGCAAACGGGACAGCGGGCGTCCTGACTGACCACTTCCACGGCCTGGCTGCAGTCCCAGCACCACGCCTGCGCCGGTTTAATGGCGATATGTAATTCGCAACCCTGCGCCACCGTGCCGCGACAGACGCGGTCAAAACTGAAGCGCACCGCGCTTTCTTCCACGCAGGACAGCGCGCCAATCTCCAGCCAGACGCCAGTGACCCGTGCCACCTGATGCTGCTCGGCCTGCCGCTGGATCACTTCAACCGCGCTCTGACACAGAGACAACTCATGCATGTTCATTGCTCCGGCGACCAAACAGCAGCGCGCGGCGGCTGGCATGCACGGCATAAGGATCGCTGACCGGAATAGAGAGCAGCATCCGCTGGCAGTCTTCCGCCAGCCGCACGCCCTGCTCTGCCGTCAGGTCATGATCCAGCGGCGACATGAGTGAACAGGTCAGATACTGGGAAACCCCGTCCAGCTCGCCGACGGTAAACGTCATGTCGCCAAACGGCAGTTTGAGCCCGATTTTTTCACTCACTTTCCGTTGCGGCCAAACCTGATCCGGCCCGGGGAAAATCAGCGCGCTCAGCATCCATGGCGTCACCACGCAACCCACCCACTGACCTTCGAACAGACTGAAGGGCGAAACATGTACCGGCATGTTGGGGTGCAAAAACGAGAGGTTCTGCATCGCGTCACGCGAAATGGCCTCAAACGCCGCCTGTACCGCCTCTGCCGGGCTGGCAGAGAAACCTGCGATATCCTCACTCATAACACGCCTCCCTGGACACCACCTCCACGCCGGACTCTCGCAGCGCGGCAATCACCTGTTGCAGCGCGGGTTCCAGCGCAGCTTCAGCTTCGGTCGTCATCCCGATTTTAGGTTCGAGTGACGCCGGAATGACACCGACCAGCGTCAGCTTACGGGGGAATTCCCCCGTAAAACGTAATGCCGAGAGCACATCGGACAGACCCAGCTGATGCGGCGAAATCTTGTTGGTAAACAGCGCGGGGACGTCATCATCACGCAGGATTAAGATATCCCCCGGCACGCCTTTGCGCGAGACAACCGCATCGGCAATGATTAGGTGATCCCTGTCCGCCATCTCGCTCAGCAGCTCCATGCCTGCCGTACCACCATCAAGAATATCGACGTAGTCCGGCAGTACGTACCGTTGCTCAAGCGCTTCAACAATACGTACGCCGATAGCTTCGTCCGTCAGCAGAATGTTACCGACGCCTAACACTAATATCCGCATTACAGAACCTTCACCGAGACCACTTCATTTCCATCGGCATCCACCACATGCACCGCGCAGGCCATGCACGGGTCAAAGGAGTGGACAGTCCTTACCACTTCCAGCGGTTTTTCCGGATCGGCAATTGGTGTGCCCACCAGTGACTGCTCGTACGGTCCAACCTCATCGTTAAAGTTACGCGGCCCGGAGTTCCAGGTTGTCGGCACGACCGCCTGGTAGTTGCTGATTTTCCCGTCTCTGATGACCACCCAGTGCGAGAGCATCCCGCGCGGCGCTTCGAGGAAACCGACGCCTTTGAACTCTGCGTTTGCCGGGATATCCGGTTTCACGAAAGTGACGTGGTCGCCTTTACCGATGTTAGCGATCAGCGCGTTGTACTGATCCTGCAGGATATGTTGCAGTTCGCAGCAGTGCACGGTACGACCGACGATACGGCCGAGCGTGGAATGCAGTTGCGCCACTTCAATCGTTTTCCCGGTCAGCTTCTGGTAGATGGCGATGATTTCACCGAGCTTGTTCCAGGTGGATTCGCGTTTCGCCGCCAGTTTGCACAGCATGTTGGCGAGCGGCCCGACTTCCACTGTTTTGCCGTAGAAGGTCGGCGATTTCACCCACGAGTATTTTTCATCGGCATTCCAGCCGGTGAAGTTCGGAATGGTCGTGCCCTCCCACGGCGCCTGCGGGGCTTCGTCTTTATACCAGGCGTGTTTCGCGCTCTCCTGAATGCCCTTGATCAGGTATTCATCAGAATGCGAGGCGATCGGGCGATAGGTCGACAGATCGCTGTCGGCGATGTAACCGCCCGGGAACAGGAAACTGCCATTCTGACCGTCGGTCGGGAATTCCGGCGCCGCCAGGTAATTTTTCGAGCCTTTGCCCAGTTCCAGCCATTCCGGGTAGAACGCGGCGATAACCGCAGTATCCACCTTATAAACCTGTTCAACGAAGTCGCCCAGCTTGTCGATAAACGACTTGATGTACATCAGGCGCTCAAGGTTCAGCACGCCGAGCCCGTCAAGGTTGATCGGGTTCGCGACACCGCCCACGGCAAGGTTCTGGATGTGCGGCGTTTTGCCGCCCAGCAGCGCCACCACGCGGTTGGCGTCACGCTGGCACTCCAGCGCCTGCAGATAGTGGGCAACCGCAATCAGGTTAACCTCTGGCGGCAGTTTCATGGCCGGGTGTCCCCAGTAACCGTTGGCAAAAATCCCCAACTGACCGCTGGCCACCAGCGCTTTGATCTTGTTCTGTACCTTCGTGAACTCTTCGGTGCTGTTCAGGTGCCAGGTTGACACGCCTTTCAGCATCGCCGACGCTTTCGCCGGATCTGCATTCAGTGCAGAGGTGATATCCACCCAGTCCAGCGCCGACAACTGATAGAAATGCACGATATGGTCGTGCGTGGTATGTGCCGACAGAATGATGTTGCGAATGTACTGTGCGTTGAGGGGAACGTTGATTTTCAGCGCGCTCTCAACAGCACGAACGGACGCCATCGCGTGCGTGGTGGTACATACGCCACAAATACGCTGCATAATCATCCACGCATCACGCGGATCGCGGTTCTTGACGATTTCTTCCATGCCGCGCCACATGGTTCCCGATGCCCACGCTTTTGACACGACGCCGTTTTCAATTTCGCAATCGATGCGTAAATGCCCTTCAATACGGGTTACCGGATCAATAGTTATACGTTGGCTCATGCTTTGCTCGCCTCATGACGATGATCTTGTTGCTTTAAAGGAGGAATTATCGGCAGTAAACGAATGAGTAAGATGTATGCACATACCTCAATTGCCACAAAACCAATAGAAATTAAAATCTCTTCCCAGGCCGGGAAGTACTGATAACCGCCGCCCGGATTGTAGGCGACCAGCGAGTAGGACAAACGCCACAGCGCACAGCCCAACAGCATGCTCAGCGCCCCGAGGAACAGTATCCGCGAATCATGCAGCAGTTTCGGCACACGCAGCACCACCAGCGGGAAGACCAGCAGCAGAATTTCCACCCAGAACATGACCGAATAGAAATCGCCCGCAAAGGCCAGACCGAGCTTGTTATGGTAGATGAGCTCACCAAAACGCAGCACCAGGAACAGCGCCAGGAAGATGCTGATAGTGCCCATCAGTTTTCTGAACAGCGGTTGTTCATCCGCGCCCTTGCCGCGCAGGCCGCTCTGTACCAGCGATCCCTCGAAAATCACAATCGAGAAACCCATGATGAACGCGGTCAGCAGCGAGAACAGCGGCAGCATTTCATAGCTTTGCCACAGCGGATGCACCTTGTGCCCGGCGACAATCATCAGTGAGCCCATTGACGACTGGTGCATACTCGGCAGCAACGCGCCAAAGGCGATGATGAAGAACATCACTTTGTTGATGCGCTTCAGCGAGACTTTCCAGCCCAGCCGCTCGAACAGGGCCGGGGCAAATTCCAGCGCCATCACACCGATGTAGATGGTCATACAGACCGCCGTCTCAAACAGCACCGAGTTGACGTTGAAGAACCCCGGAATGTAGAAATACGGCAGGTTCCAGTAACGACCCACGTCGATGGTGATCGACAGACCGCCCAGCGAATAGCCGAACAGGCTCGCCAGCAGCGCAGGACGCACCAGCGGGTGATATTCGCCTTTGTTAAAGACATACACCGCCCAGGCCAGCGCCCAGCCGCCACACGCGAAGCCGGTGCCGATCAGCAGGTCAAAGGCTATCCAGATCCCCCACGGAAAACCGCCGTTCAGATCAGAGACCGAGCCCAGACCGAACACCAGACGCTTACCGATAAACAGAACACAAAGCAGGATCAGCGGGCCGAAAAACAGGATCGGCTTGCTGACGAGCTTACCGCCCAGCGGTTTCGGATCATGACTCATGGTCGTCCCCTCCGTCGTGATGGTCGTTTCTGGTGTTGCGACGCACCAGGGCGGTCAGTCCCGCAAGCACGGCCAGTGGTAACACCATGCCTTTGTACAGCGTGTGCTGGATATTCTCCGAGCGCGCGCCGGTGGAGAGATCGTCCAGTTTCGGCAGCCCTAATTTCTCGTACGGCACACCGGTCAGTACCAGCACCTGCGTGCCGCCGCCCTCTTTCTCACCGTACAGATGTGGCTCGTAATGCGGCACTGTATGCTGATAACGGTCCGCGGAATCGACCGTCTGACGCGGGTAGTGATACTCGTCGCCAGGCTTCATCTGCAGACGTTTTTTCGCTTCCGCCATCAGGTCTTCGCGGGTACCGAAAATCACCGCCCCGGCAGGACAGGCTTCGACGCAGCCCGGTAAACCGCCCTTGTCGAGACGTTCAACGCCCTTCTGGTTGCACAGTTCACACTTGTGAATGGCGCCGAACGGGTTGTCATAATCGTATTTCGGCACGTTGTACGGGCAACCGACCATGCAGTAGCGGCAGCCAGTACAGACATCAGGGTCATACTGAACGATGCCGGTTTTCGGGTGTTTGGTCAGCGCCTGCACCGGGCATACGGAAACGCAGTTCGGATCAACGCAGTGCATACACTGTTTTTTGATGTAGGCGTAGCCGTCATCGAGCTGATCTTTATGCTCGCCTTTACCGCTGTGCCACACCTGAATGATGTTGTTGGTATAGGGCGACAGCTTGTCGTTGTTTGACCAGGTCTGCGGGCCTTCCGGGTTGCGGGAAGGAAAGTTGATATCCTGGCATTTCGTCACGCACGCCTGGCACCCCACACAGAGTGTGGAGTCGTACAGCATACCGAGCGAGCCAGGGATCGGCGGGCGGTTTTCCGCCGCCGCATGACCGGGCGAGGTGCTGCCAATCAGCAGCGCCCCGCCGGAGGCTATTTTCAGGAAATTACGTCTATCCACGGCTATTCTCCCCGTGAATCAGCATCGTCTTTCTTCTGCTGACGTCCCAGTTCGCGAACCGTCATCACGCTGACGCCGGCTACCAGCCCCACAACGCCGCCCAACAGACCGACCGCCGTTGCCGAGACATTGCCGCCTTCCCGATTATCAACGTCGGGTTTTTCTGAACGTGGCGTCTGATTCTCGACGGAAGCCAGCTGATGAATGCCTTTGTGGAAGCCAATTCCTTGTTCATTACAGCCATAGCACGGATGACCTATCGATACCGGCCAGACACCGCCCACGTCGCAGAATTGCAGTGTGGAGCAGTTACCGTACGTTTCCGGGCCTTTACAGCCGAGATGGTAGAGACACCACCCTTCGCGATGCCCTGCATCACCAAACTCTCTGGCAAAACGACCGGCATCGAAATGCGGGCGACGCTCGCAGTGCTCGTGGATCAAGCGGCCATAGGCAAAGGCCGGACGGTTTTTGGCGTCCAGTTTTGGCGGTTTACCGAAGGTAATGATATGCGCGACCGTCGCCAGGAAGTTCTGCGGGTTCGGCGGGCAGCCCGGAACGTTGATCACGGTTTTACCCGGCAACACTTCCTGAAGGCCGACTGCGCCCGTCGGGTTAACCCCCGCCGCCGCGACACCGCCCCATGCCGAGCAGGAGCCAATGGCAATGATCGCCGCCGCATTCTCAGCTGCCTTGCGGATATGATCGATAATCGGTTCCCCGGCCACCATGCAGTAGATGCCATCGTCCTTTAACGGGATGGAACCATCGACGACCAGAACATACTGCCCTTTATACTTCTCAAGCGCGTTATGTTTGTTTTCTTCGACCTGATGGCCGAAGGCCGCAGAAAGCACCTCGTGGTATTCCAGCGAGATGGTCTCCAGCACCAGGTTTTCTACTGTCGGGTGCGTTGCACGGAGCAGAGATTCTGTACAACCGGTACACTCCTGCGCGCCAATCCAGATAACCGGCGGACGCTGCGGACTACTGACAGATTCGGCGATGGCGGCCGCGGCTTCACTGCTTAAGCCCATGGTCGCCGCCAGCGCTGTGCAAAGCTTCATAAAATCACGGCGACTAACACCATGAGAAGAGATTAACGCATTTACTCCTTCCATTTTTTGTCATTCCTTTATGACAAGAAAGCGATAATATAAGTTTATTGCCCATTAAATGATGAGATCGCCTCGACATTCATAAACAAAAATATAATATCGCGGCCCTGAAGGGGATAAATTTTCAATATTGTGAGATCTAAATCAAACAACCCCGGATTTCAGCCATATTCTCCTTCACGTGCCGATTGTACATTTTTTCGTTGCAGTATAATCCGACAACTTCAATTTTACCTTATTTAAAACGACTTAAAATAACTAACAAAATCAGTTAAGTAACTTATGAAACCGTCTCACAATACCCCTTTATGGGTATATTATGAGCTATTATTCATTTTACTGATTTACATCAAAACACACTAAGTAAAATCTATTTTCAGCGTTTCTTCGCTCTGCAATATAATCCTTGACACACTAAATGCAAGGTCTTTTTTTGCGGAAGAAATAAACATTTGGCGAGTGGAATCTTAATAAATTCCTGGATTTTGCTGACTGCGTTTTGTCATTTTTCAGGCGAGATATTTGCTGAAACGTTACTAATTGCGAAGAACTTCACATTAAACCGGTAATGAAAATAAGAATAATTCCGGCTTGCAACTCAATGCCTCCCCCCGTTTGCCCGGCGTTATGGCGAGCAAACGGGGGGAGCGTGCGTGGACTTATCTCAGCGCAGCGGGGTCAACCACCGGCTTATCGACCATAAAGAAATACACCAGCGATGCCATAAAGGCGATGACCGAGGAAGCCACCAGCGCGAGAGTGAAGGAACCGGTGCTGTCCAGAATCATGCCGGTGATGATGGGCGCGAAAGAGCCGCCGATAAACCCGCCGAAGTTCTGAATGCCGCTGACGGAGGTCACCAGCCGCGACGGCACGGAGACCAGGATCAGCCCCCAGGCAGAAGTACCAGCAAAGTGGATGGAAAACAGCGCCATACTGATGCAGGCCACCGCCATGAAGGTGCTCTCGGTGTAGGCCGCCGGTAAGGTGAAGCCCGCCGCGCACAGCAGTCCCAGGCAAATCATCCATTTGCGGCTTTTCATTTTGTCGGCGCCGCGCTTCATCACCCAGTCTGCCACCACGCCGTTAACCAGCATCCCGGCGGCGCCAAACAGGAACGGAATGGCGGCCACCCAACCGGTTTTTTGCAGGCTTAAGCCGCGGGACATCTCCAGGTAAGAAGGCAGCCAGGTGAGGAACAACCACACCATGTAGCCCACGCCGTTAAACCCGATGATCATCCCCCACATCGATTTTTGCTTAAACAGCCCGGCCCAGTCTTTCAGCGTGACTTTCTGCTTACTGGACGGCGGGTTTTCCTCTTCCAGATGCGCGATATCCGCCTCTGACAGCCCGGCATCTTCGCGGTTGCGGTAAAAAATGGCCCACAGCAGCGAAACGATAATCCCTAACACACCGATGATGATAAACATCGTCCGCCAGCCGAACGCCAGCATCAGGGCAATCAGCAACGGCGGCGCCAGCGCCTGCGCGAGCGTCGAGGACATGTTGACGATGCCCATCGGCACACCGCGTTTGCGGATGTTGTACCAGTCGTTGACCACTTTGACGCCGGTCGGCAGATGGGGCGCTTCACCAATCCCCAGCACCACACGAGCGACAATCATCTGACTGTACGATCCGACCAGTCCCAGCGCAGTCTGCGCCACAGACCACAGGAAGATGCCGAAGCCATACACTTTCTTCACGCCGAAGCGCTCCATGACCATGCCAATGGGTAACTGACACAGCGCATAACCGAAGGAGAAGACCGACAGCAGCAACCCCATTTCTGTGGCTGTCAGTCCCATTTCTTCCCGAATGGTGGTGTTGGCAATCGACAGCGACGTTCTGTCGAGAAAATTAATAATACCCGCCACGAGCAAAAACAATAATGCCATAATTTGCAAACGCTTCAGGCGAGAGCTTGCTTGACTGGACATATATTATCCTTTTGTAATGTTAATGACGCCATTAGCGAAAGCATAATGGCGCGTCAGGGGCCAGGATATTTCCCGGAGGTATTCAATACCGCGTGTGAATTACGCGTTAACTTCAAAAATTAATTCAATTTCTACGGGGGTATCAAACGGCAATGTATTCGTTCCGATGGCTGAGCGTGCGTGTTTACCAGATTCGCCAAATACCGCAATCAGCAGATCCGAAGCACTGTTCATCACCAGCGGCTGCGCCTTAAAATCATCCGCGCTCTGCACAAACCCCAGCATCTTGACGCAGCCGGAGATGCGGTTCAAATCACCGAGAACCCCCTTCAGGGACGAGAGAATATTAATAATGCATTGCCGCGCTGCCTGTTGGCCCTGCTCTATTGATAACTCTTTTCCCAGCGTGCCGTGATAAATAAGCTCACCGTTTACCCGGCAGTCATTTCCCGAGGTATATAATAAGTTTCCCGTCTGCTTAACCGGGACATATGAAAATTTAGGTGCAGCGGGCTCGCTGAGTGTAATACCCAGCTCCGCTAGACGAGCTTCAATATTCATTACAATTTCCCTGATGTTTTATTTCAATAAATCTAACGCCAGTGAGGCATAGATTTGTGCTGCCTGGTGTAATTCCTCAATACGTACAAATTCATCTTTCACGTGCGCCTGCGACAGATCTCCCGGCCCGACAATCAGCGTGGGGATCTGACAGCCGACGGAGAAAAATGGTGCTTCACAGGTGGCTTCGAATACCGTCTTTTTCGCCGAGCCGGTGACAGCGGTGACCGCCCGTTCGGCGGCGTCGACCAGCGGATGAGCGGCGTCAATGGCCGACGCCGGAATAAACAGGTAATTTTCCAGCGAATAGTCTTTCTTTGCCGTCAGCCCGACCGGTTGCAGCGCCGCCTGTAAACTCGTGTTGATCGCGTTGCGCGTTTCGCCCGGCAACACCCGACGGTCTATCTCAATACAACAGGATTGCGGTACGATGTTCGGCGCACTACCGCCGGTGATGGTGGTGACCAGCATTGAGGCGTTGCCCAACAATTCATGCGTTTTTTGCTTCACCCGCTGGCACTCCTGCAACACGGCCGGTAGCAAATGCGCCATTTTGTCGATGGCGCTGTCCGGTTCGCGCACTTTTGCCGCGTGCCCGGCGGTGCCGTGGGTGATCAGGCGGGTACGGCTGACGCCCTTATGCGCAATGCAGATTTCAAGCGAGGTCGGTTCGCCGATGATGGCGTAATCCGCCTCCACACCCTGCGCCACAAAATGCTCCATGCCGAGATTGACGCGCTCTTCGTCGACGTTAAACAGCAGGACGATTTCGCCGTTAAACGCATACTGGCGACGGTGAATGAGCATCGCCGCGTACATCATCGCCGCCACGCCGGATTTCATATCCGCCGCGCCGCGCCCGATAACGCGGTCGCCATCAATGACCGCTGCAAACGGCTCCACCGACCAGCCTTCACCGCAGGGAACCACGTCAGAGTGACCGTTGAGGATCAGCCGTTTGCCAGGTTTCTGCCCTTTCAGAATGGCCACCACATTCGGGCGCTCAGGCACCACGTCGTGAATATGCGTTTCAATCCCTTCGGTCTGCAATATATTGGCAATATAGTGCGCCACCGCATTTTCATTCCCCGGCGGATTTTCCGACGGATGCTGGATCAGGCTGCACAGGAGCGTAAGCAGCTCCTGCCGCTCATCGGCAGTTAATTCAATGTCTGTCATGAAAATAACCCCAGTTAATTAATAACTTTTTCCGCGCGCATCGATGGTAATGGTTTCGCTGAATTCGCCATCACGAAATGCATATATTTCATCGACCAGATTAGCGACCACACAACAGTGGTTGGGAATCACATGCAGCTGTTCGCCAATCGTCAGCGAGACTTTCGTCGGGTCATAGCGCAAATAGCCATGCTCTTCGTTGAGCTTCACCAGCGCCATTTCCGGGTGCTCCTGAATCAGTCCGTAAGACCCTGGTGTGGCTGACAGATCTGAAGTGAGCGATTTGGTTCCGGCATCAATGGTGGCGTAGCCCGGCAGGGGAATACTGACCACCGTCGCACAAATGGTCAGTGCGCAATTTTCCGGGGTATAAATTCCGCCATTAATCGCGTTCATATCGCCAAAAATAAAATTCCCGGCACGAGATTCAGTAATACCGTTCAGTTCGTCCGCATAAAAAGACGAGAGCGTCGAGCCGCCGGAAAGAATTTCAACCGCAAAACCGTTCGCATTGAGTAAATCCCGACTCTTAATCAGTAACGCCGCCTCTTCGCGCGCGGCGCGGCGAATATCCGCTTCGTCGTGGTATTGATAAATGGTTCCAGCGTAGGTGAACACGCCTGTAATGTTCAGCCCCGGCAGTGCGGCGATTTCGCGGGCAAACGCCAGCAATTGCGCCGGCTGGATCCCTTCGCGATGCGCGCCAAAATCAATGGCGATATCGATGGCAAATTCGAGCCCGTTTTTTACCGCCGCTCGTGACAGCCCCTGCGCCCCCGCCACGCTGTCGACAATGGTACGAATATTCACTTTCCGCGCCAGGTCGGCATAGCGCTGACATTTGTCCTCGCCAATTAACGGATAGGCCAGCAGAATCGACGTAATCCCGCCGTCAGCCATCACTTCGGCTTCCGACAGTTTGGCGCAGGTAATACCGCTTGCGCCCAGTTGCTGCTCCAGTTTCGCCAGCCGCACCGATTTGTGGGTTTTAATGTGCGGCCAGTGTTGAATATTATTGCGGTGTAATCCTGCGACCATCCCGCGAATATTCTGTTCCATGATCTCCATATCTACTGCGACATAAGGTGTTGTTAACATTTCTCCTCCGACGTTTATTCGTCAATAACGGGGTTTTCCCCTCTGATTTCTCCCAGATAGGCGTAAAGGGTGTATTTAGAGATATTCAGAAACTCGCAAATCTTTTCACCGGATTTTTTGATAAGAAATACGCCTTTTTCATCAAAAAACTTAATGGCGTTGAGTTTGTCCTGACGGGTCATGTTGATGACCGCGACGTTAATCAGCGACATGCATTCTGCAATCAAATAATCCAGCAGTTCGTTGACGTCTTTGACAAACACTTCGTTGACCTCAACCTGCCGCGCGGGCGTGGTGTCGGGTCGTCCGGCCATTTTGTTAAGCGTTTTTTCCGCCTGCAGGATGTCGCTGATATCCAGGTTGATACACAGCGCGCCGATCACCTGCTGGTTGTTGTCGCGAATGTAGATGGACGTTGAACGCAGCGTTTTTCCCTCTCGCGTCTGGGTAAAGTAGTTGTGGCGGTCGCCGTTTACGTCGGTGCCGCGCAACACTTCCAGCCCCAGGTTGCTGCTGGGATCACCCACCTTGCGCCCTGTGACGTGACCATTGATGATTGCAATAATGCTGCTTTCCAGCCCCTGAGAGTGGTCATGCAACACGACTTCGCAATGCTCGCCAAACTGGTTGGCGATCCCTTCCATCATTGGGATGAAGAAGTACAAGTTCTCTTTGATGCTTTCCATATCCACCTAAAATTAAGTTAGACAAACAAACTTTTTGTAATATATGGCGGAAAAGATGAGCAGTAAGCAACCAGAAAGTGATCAAAAAACGATCGCGATCACGTAAAGCGCTCATTTTTTGTCTGGTCACAAACTTTTTGTCAGGTGTGGTATTCAGCGGAGGAATGAAAAATGCCGTGCATCGGGCGACACACGGCAAGGGAAAAACTGCAGTTACTGCGCGGGCTTATAGGGGGTATAAACGCCAGTCAGACTTTCAAGGAAGGCCACGATGTCATCCACATCCTGCTGGGGTAACTCAGTGCCGACTTGATAACGCAGCATCAGTTTAACGGCGCTGTCCAGTGACGTGACATCACCACGGTGGAAGTAAGGTCCGGTCAGTGCAACGTTACGTAAGCCCGGTACTTTCTGCCGCAGTTTGTCGCGGATTTCTTTGGTGACATTCATGCGGCCAATATCAGCGGCCGTCACTTCGCCAAAGTTAAAGTCCTGCTTCAGCCCTAACGGTTCAAATGAACGACCACCCAAAATGACACCGCCGTGGCAGGTCGCGCACCGGTTATCTTTAAACAGCTGATAACCGTGTAATTGCTGCGCCGTTAACGCTTTGTCATCGCCACGTAACCACTTATCAAACGGCGAATCGGGCGTGATGAGCGTTTTTTCAAATTCGGCAATCGCGTCGGTGATGGTGTCACCGCTAAAGCCGCCAGGATAGACCGCAAGGAAATCCTGTTTCAGCACCGAGTCTTTATCCAGTTTAGCGACGATGTCGTCCCAGGATTTAGACGCCATTTCGATCGGGTTCAGCGGCGGACCGCCGGCCTGTGCCTGAAGTGATGGCGCGCGACCATCCCAGAATTGCTCGATGTTAAAAGCCGAGTTAAAGACCGTCGGCGCGTTAATTGGCCCGACAGCGCCACCGACACCGATTGAGGTTTCTCTTCCATCCACCCCGCCCGCATTTAACGCATGGCAATGCGCACAGGAGATCGTGCTGTCACCGGACAAACGCGGATCGTGGTAGAGACGGAAGCCCAAATCGACTTTACGATCATCGACAGCAACGGTTCTGGGGATCGGCTGCACGGGCTCGTTACGATGCTGTGCCGCAACATCGGCACTGGCATAGTATTTCTCGCGCTGACCGGCAACCCAGCTCAGTATATCCGCCTGCTCTTCCGGACTGACGCTGGCGCTCCAGTGCAGAGAAAGATAGCGCCCGGGCGGCATGGTCTGATGCTGCATGACCCACTCAATTTTATTCAGTTCACCTTGTTGAACAGGGGTATCGGCAATCAGTGCTTTACGCACCGCCTCCAGGTTAAAGGATTTATATCCGAGTTGAACGTCGTATTCCATTAGCTGCTTCGCAACAGGAAATGATGCATAAAAAGGCAATTCAGCAGACGGCGTGTGACAATAGTCACAACCTTTATCACTGAAAAACCCAAGTATTTTATTATTTTCTGCAACGGCAGAAGCCTGAACGGGGTTATTTTTACTTCTTTGACTGTCGTAATGTGAGATATATCCTGCCAATCCTAAATAACACACCAAAACAGCAACAACGATGGCGGCTATTATATATTTAACCTTTTTCATGTCGCTTTCCTATGAGGTATTGCGGCCGGGTTGAAATACATTCCCTATATTTACCTTTACGGCATCTTAATATTAAGCCTGGTCATATTGTGGTTATTGACGGGTATCAATGAATTTTATTGGTCTCACCTATAGATGTAATAGGTTCCGGCTATCGTCTATTCTGGTGACTATTTATTGGATTTTATTGGAATTATTACGAAGCTTACGAATAATATTCCCCTTGCTTTCGGAGGGGCAACGACGCATTGTACGTCACGGGATTTGGCTTAATCTGGAATTCAGAACTTGGAAAGTTTACGGTTTTCTCGCTGCATTTCGTCTTTAGCGATAGTTAAAAAACCCGGTATGCTGATTACCGCTGCATTGCTGTTAATCAGTTGCTCCTCTGCCCCGCCCACGTCGCTCGTTACGCCTCTTCCCTCTACCGGACAACGGCCACAACCGCAGCCTTCGGCACCACCAACCACCGTTCGGGGTATCTGGCTGACCACCGTTTCCCGGCTTGACTGGCCGCCCGTGTCGTCCGTCGAGGTCAGTAGCAGCGCGCTGCGCATCCGCCTGCAACAGGACGCGCTAAAAACCAAACTGGATAACCTGCAACAACTTGGCATCAATACCATTTTCTTCCAGGTTAAACCGGACGGCACCGCGCTCTGGCCGTCGAAAATTCTGCCCTGGTCCGATGTTCTGACGGGCACTATCGGCGCCGATCCGGGCTACGACCCGTTGCAGTTCATGCTGGATGAAGCGCACCGCCGCGGCATGAAAGTCCACGCCTGGTTTAACCCCTATCGCGTCTCCACCAATATCGGTGCTTCGACCATCGGGAAATTAAACCGCACATCATCATTGCGCCCGGCCAGCGTTTTTGTGGAGCACCGCGACTGGATCCGCACCGCCGGCAACCGCTTTGTTCTCGACCCGGGTATCCCCGAGGTCAGAGCGTGGATCACCAGTATCGTCAGCGAAGTGATCACCCGTTATCCGGTCGATGGGGTGCAGTTTGATGATTATTTCTATGCCGAGTCTGCCGATTCCCGTCTTAATGACCAGAACACCTATCAGCAATACGGGCAGCACTTTGCCAGTAAAGCCGACTGGCGACGCAATAATACGCAACTGCTGATTGAGCAGGTTTCACGCACCATCCGGCAACAGCGGCCTGGCGTTGAATTTGGCATCAGTCCGGCCGGGGTGTGGCGCAACCGGTCGTTTGACCCGGCGGGTTCCGACACCCGGGGCGCTGCCGCTTATGATGAATCCTATGCTGATACCCGCCGCTGGGTGCAGCAGGGGCTGCTGGACTATATTGCACCGCAACTGTACTGGCCGTTTTCACGCAGCGCCGCGCGCTACGATGTGCTGGCAAACTGGTGGTCTGAGGTGGTGAAACCCACGCGTACCCGGCTTTATATCGGTGTGGCGTTGTACAAAGTGGGTGAACCGTCAAAGAACGAACCGGACTGGGCCATTGATGGCGGCGTGCCGGAGCTGAAAAAACAGCTCGATCTGAACGACAGCAACCCCAATATCAACGGTACGATTTTGTTCCGGGAAGGTTATCTCAGCCAGCCGCAGACGGGTTCCGCCGTCAGCTACCTCAGAAACCGCTGGGGCAGATAACAGAAAACCGGCATGATGATGACACCATGCCGGTTGTTTTATGCCTGATGACTACGCCACTCAGAACGTTTCCCAGTTATCCCCTTCCGGCGCCAGCTTTTTGAATCGCCCGGAGGCCGGGATATCCTTCGGTTCGCGCCGGGTCGTGTCGGTGCGGACGATGTTCTTCGCATGCTCGCTCAGACGGAACGCGCTGACCATCGCCTGCAGCACCTGTGACTGATCCTGCATCGACGCCGCCGCCGCCGCAGACTCTTCCACCAGCGCCGCGTTCTGTTGCGTGGTGGTGTCAATCTGCCCCATGGCGCTGTTGATCTGCGCAATGCCATCGCTCTGCTCACGGCTGGCCTGGGCTATCTCTTCAATCAGCTGGCTCATGTTCTGCACGTTGGTGACAATTTCCACCATGCCGCCATCGGCTTTTTCAACCAGCGTGCGGCCAGTCGCGATGCGGGAGACGGAGTCATCAATCAGCTCTTTGATTTCACGCGCGGCCGACGCACTGCGTTGCGCCAGCGTACGCACTTCGCCCGCCACCACGGCAAAGCCACGACCAGACTCGCCTGCCCGCGCCGCTTCTACCGCCGCGTTCAGCGCCAGAATGTTGGTCTGGAACGCGATGCCGTCAATCACCTGAATGATGTCAGACATTTTCGATGACGAATCGTAAATCTCCTGCATCTGCGAAGAGACCTCGCTCATCACCACGCCGTTTTGTTTCACCACGGTCGCGGTCTCGTTGACATAACGGTATGCCTGCGCGGTGTTCGACGCCGTGTTGTTGATGGTGGACGTCAGCTCTTCCAGCGTCGCCGCCGTCTCTTCCACGCCTGCCGCCTGCTCTTCCGTACGGGCGGCAAGATCGGTGTTGCCATTGCTGATTTCAGACGCCGCCATCGCGATGTTATCGGCGCCTTCACGCACTTTACGTACGGTATTACTCAGGCTATCCGTCATTTCCTGCAGGGAGAGCATCAACTGCCCCAACTGGTCGCGCGACTCGACTTTCACCTCGATGCCCAGATTGCCGGAAGCCACTTCTTTCGCCACATGTACTGCTGCCTGCAATGGACGAGTGATGCTGCGGGTAATAAACAGCGCCACGAGGATGCCGGCAATAATGGCGACCACACCGAGGATAATCAACAGATTGATCGCCTCAGAACCGTTGCCCTTAATGGAGACATCCGCTTTGTTGATCTGCGTTTTCTCATGATCCCCCAGCGCCTTCACCGTGCGGGAATAGACTTCCATCTCGGGAATGAGTTTCTCACGGATATACGCGTTGGTGGCCGCGCTGTCGCCCTGCTGACTGAGACGAATCGCATCCGCGCGCACAGCGATGTACTGCTTTCTTTGCGCCCCAACGGCATCCAGCAGTGCTTTCCCCTCATCGGAGGCAACCATCTCTGTCACCTGTTTCTGGATGACCGTGACACGCTGTGTCACTTCATCCATTCGGGTCTGAGCAAAGGTCTTGATTTCAGGATCGGCGGTGGTCAGCAGGGTGAGTCCCATCGCGCCGTTGTAATCGATCGCCGCGCCCCATTCGGTGGTGAGGCGCTCAAGCACCAGCAACCGGCCGGTAATCGTATCTGCATCTTTAAGGATGCCACTGAGTTTAACAACCCCGGTAACGGCCATCATAATCATAAGGGCCAGAACGATGCTAAAACCAGCACCCATTCGGGTACCTACACCAAAGTTATTTATTTTCATCTATTATCTCACGGTAAAGGTCGCTTTCTCTCTGCCCTCCCGTTGGAAAAATTTGAACAAGAACGGGTGCGCTCCCTCACGAACAGAGTTTTGTCTAACACATTGAATTTGATCATGTTTTAACGTGTCTATGTGATCTATCGGCGGAAATCGGTTTTACTTTACGTGCGATTTAGACAACAGAAGGCTTGCATCTTACCGCTTAATGTTGAAAGAAATCGCCGTATCTGTCTGTTTTTTATGCAAAAAAAATTGTGAGCGGACTCATTCATTTTTCTTGCTTTACCTTACTGATAACAAAAAAAGAGTTAATGTCACGTGGTGCCGGAAGGGCAAAATAATATCAATCCTAATGTCAGATTATTAGCACTGAACTCCGGCGTGTGTTGTTATACGGAAAGCATAATGAAAAAAGGAGGATTTATGTTTTCATATATCATGCTCGGTACTAATGATCTGCCTCGCGCGCTCCGGTTTTACGATCCACTCATGGAGCTACTGGGGTACCATCAGGGTGGACGCGGCGAAGAAGGTGCCTCATGGGGCACTTTCAATGGCAACACGACCACCGGACTCTGTGTCGGCAGACCGTTTGATAAGCAAGATGCCACAGTGGGAAATGGAGTGATGGTGGCGCTGAATGCCCGCTCTCCTGAGCACATCGAAGAACTTTATGCACTGGCGATGCGCCTGGGTGGAACAGACGAAGGCGCGCCGGGACATCGTGCGCATTATGGCAACGGTTTTCATAGTGCGTATGTGAGAGATCCCGACGGCAACAAACTGGCGTTTGTGTATTACGCCGCAGCGTCCTGATTGTTTTTTGAAGCCAGACAGTAAAAGACCGCGTCACTCAGGAGGCGGTCTTTTCTTTTTCCGGGGTCAGGAATGCGACCTGTCAGGACAAATCATGCAGTGCATTATCAAATGCTGGCGCGAGCAGAAAATCATCGAACCGTACGGAGAGCCCGCCGCGTTCCGGTGTGCAGCACATCACGCCTACCGAACATTTGCCGGAACCGGGGAAGTGAGCCAGCCGCAGCAGTGGCCAGCTTTTGCCATCGGCTGAATACTGCAAACGCAGGCTGTCCCCTTTGCGGGTCAGACGCATCCAGAACAACGCCGCGTCTCCAGGGAACAGCCCCGTTGCCCAGTCAGAATGCCCAAGCGTCAACACACTGCCGATTGCCGGAGCGCCATCGTTATACTCGATACCAGCTTTTAACCAATGATCCTTATCCTGCATAAGCATGATCCCGGCCTGATCATAAAGTGTGTTGAAATCCCCGCATATCTTCACCTGGAAGGTGAAATCGCCCGTGACATCACAGCCATAGAAATGACCGGAAAAACGCTCGAATCCGTACCAGGTTGTATGCCAGAAGTCGGTTCCTGCATCTGTTGTCACCCACAACGTGTCGTTTTCACGCCGCCATGAATGGGGTTCATTGACCCAGCAGAACTCAGCGTTCATCAGGCTTCCTTTGTTTCCGTTTTCAGGTACTGGTAAATGCTCGCCAGATCCTGTTCACCGTAACCAGCCTCCGCCGCCTGCTGCCACAGGGCGATGATGTTATCCAGCGCGGGTAATCTGGCATCTGCGGAAGCCTCTTTCGCCAGACGCGCGTCTTTCAGCGCCCAGATAAGGTGCATCTGCGGCGTAAAATCACCACCAGAAATCATATCGAGTTTTGCTTTGGCGTAAGGCGCCGCCAGCGGCCCGCCCTCCAGCACGCTCCACAGTTCGCTGGCCGTAAAACCCAGTTTCTCTGCCAGTATTACGGTTTCGCTCAGGCTCTGCATCATGCCAATCAGCCAGCTGTTGACTACCAGTTTCATCCGCGAACTGGCCCCGGCCTCACCCAGCCATACCGTGCCTTTACTGATGGCAGAAAAGACCTGTTCCGCCGCCTGCGCCCGCGAACGTTCGCCGCTGGCCAGGATCAGTATTTGCGCATTTTCAGCGGGCGCCTTGGTGCCTGAAACCGGTGCATCAATAAACACAACATCAGGGCGCGCCTGTGTCAGTTGCGCCAGCAGCGCATCGGTCGCTTCCATGCCGATGGTTCCCATCTGGCAGAGCGTCGCACCCGGCTTGAATGCTGACTGCACGTCAGCCAGTATCTTTTGCGTCGTCTCGCCATCCGACAACATGGCAATCACGACGTCGGCACCTTCGACCGCCTGCGCGGCGCGCTCTGACAGCGCTAAACCCAGCGGTACCAAATCTTCGCCACGCGCCCGCGTGCGATTCCAGCCGCGCACGGCAAACCCCTTCCTGAGCAGGTTCGCGGCAAAGGCATGCCCCATCGCTCCCAACCCTAACACCGCCACTACAGGTTGCTGATTCATTGTTATCTCTCCTTACTTGTTACAAGAACACTAACAGCGGAGGGAGGTTTGCGGAAGCGGGAATAATAAACGGCATGGAATATTCCCCGTTTCCGTTATAAGAAAGAACGAATTCCTATTTCGTCCGTCATCAATGTGCTGCTAGCTTCTCTGGTTTGTATATACAAGTAAATTCAGGCATTTCATTGCGGGGACATTGGGGATGAAGAGTAAAAAGAAACGCGTAATCTCCTGGCTTATGCTGGGACTGGGGCTGGCGACCGTTCAGGTACAGGCAGCTGATGTCGTTGTTGGCAGTAAGAACTTTACCGAACAATATATTCTGGCGGAAATTTATGCCCGGACACTGGAACAATCAGGACTTTCGGTTGAGCGCAAAACAAACCTGGGCGGGACATTAATTGCCCACGCGGCGCTGCTGAAAGGCGAAATTGATATGTACCCGGAATATACCGGTACGGCGCTTAGCGCAGTAGTCAAAGGCAAGCCCTCTTCTGATGCCGCCCATGTATTTAAACAGGTCAGCGACGCCTATCAGCAGCAATACCATCTTACCTGGCTGCAACCTGCCCGCGTGAACAACGGCTACGCACTGCTGGTGAGCAAACAGACAGCAGAAAAATATCACCTGAAAACGCTTTCCGATCTCGCTAAAGCCGCGCCGGAACTGACCATCGGCGCAGGCGCGGAGTTTGGCGACCGCCAGGACGGCCTGAAAGGGCTGGAACAGACCTATGGCATTAAATTTAAAACCTTCCGCCAGTTTGCCAAAGTCGGTTTGCGTTACGACGCACTTGCCGCCGGGCAGATTGACGTTGCAAATGGCTTCGCGACCGACTGGCAAATCGCGGAAAATCAGTACGTGGCGCTGGAAGATGATAAGCATCTCTTCCCACCGTACGAAGTCGCGCCGGTAGTACGCGATGACGCGCTACAAAAACATCCTCAGGTTCGCGAAATATTAAATAACGTCAGCCAGTTACTGGATAACGCCACCATGCAAAAACTCAATGCCGAAGTGGAAAAGAATAAAGAAGAACCGCGCGACGTGGCGGAAGACTTTTTGCGCAAAAAAGGCGTCATCAAATAAGGCATGATCGTGGCAACGAAACTTATTCTGGGCGATGCGCCACTCACGCTTGAAGATGTGCGGGCTGTCGCCGACGGCGGTCAGATTGTCGAACCAGGGGCGCAAGCGCAGCAAGCCATCAGCGCATCCTTTGATTTTCTGATGCGCAGCATCAGCGCCGGACAGCGTATCTATGGCGTCACCACCGGACTTGGCGCAAATGTCGATACGACGGTATTGCACACCCCGGATGGCCATCATGATGAGGAACGGCTTCAGACCATTCAGCGGCGGATCCCGTTAGCGCGGGCGGTCGGCGTCGGTCAGCTGGCAACCCGTGCTCAGGTTCGCGCCATCATGCTGGCTCGCCTTGCGGGACTGGCGCAGGGGGCATCCGGTATTTCCCTGCCCGTGACGCAAACATTGCTGACCTTCCTCAACCAGGGGATACATCCCCGCGTCCCGCTTATCGGTTCGATTGGTGAGGCAGATCTCGCACCACTGGCGCATATAGGACGCGCGCTTGTCGGCGATGGCGAGGTTGAATATCAGAGCACGATATTGCCTGCGACTACCGTGTTGAACCAGCTTAACCTGACGCCTGCGCTGTTACGCGGGAAAGACGGGCTGGCATTGGTGTCATCTAACGCCGCCAGCGTCGGCCTCGGCGCACTGCTGCTTCTGGATATCGCCCGGCTGGTGAATGTCCACGCGGGGGCTATCGTGCTCTCGTTTGAAGCGTTTCGCGCCAATATTTCACCGCTCACCCCCTGGGCGGCGCACATGCGCCCTGCACCGCAACAGGCTGAAACCGCTGCATATCTGCTGACGCTTCTGGAAGGCAGCCAGTTGCTACAGCCTGATGGCGCGCGCGCGTTGCAGGATCCCCTGAGCTTCCGCTGCGTCGCACCGGTACTGGCCTGCGTTCGCCACTATTATTTGTTGGCCCGAGCGGCAGTGGAGCTGGAACTCAACAGCGCTGATGACAACCCGGGTCTGCTGGCAGAACCCGGGCTGGTGCTGGCGAATGCCAATTTTGATGCCACACATCTGGCGCTGACGCTGGAAAGTCTGGGGATGGCTCTTGCGCGTCACGCCGCCTGCACTGGCGAACGGATCATGAAAATGATGTCCCCTGCCGCCAGTGGACTGCCGCGTTTTCTCACGCGTCATGCCGGGCAAACCGGATTCGCCACGCTACAAAAAACGGTATCTGCACTGGTGAGTGATATCGCGCATCACGCCCAACCGCTTTCGCCGTTGACGATACCGGTGGCCGACCGGGTTGAGGATTATGCCTCACAGGCGATGGGCGTTATCAGTAAAACCACGCGTTTGCTGGAAAGTCTGCGTTATCTGGTCGCCATTGAGCTGCTGGTGGCCGCCCAGGCGCTGGATTTGCAGGATGCCGCGCAAACCGGCCATCATGCAAAATCGCTACACAGCAGGGTTCGCGCGCGGGTGGCGTCGCTGGATGAAGATCGCTCCAGCGCTGACGACATCGCCATACTGGCTGGGGAAATCATGCAACCGGCATGGCTTGTCGGTACGGCTCCGCTACTGGAGACAGCCTGATGCGTTGGGTAACCCGACATTATGACGACATTCTCCTGGCGCTCTTGCAGCATTTGTTGCTGGTAGGCATCGCGATGCTGGTGGCGTTCGTCATTTCGTTGTTTCTCGGCATTACGACCGCCCGTCGTCCACGACTGTACGCGGTGGTACTGACCATCACCGGCACAATCTTTGCGATTCCTGGGCTGGCGCTGTTCGCGCTACTCATTCCGTGGCTGGGCATCGGTATTCTCCCGGCCATCGTCGGTCTGACGGCTTATGCGCTGATGATCCTGACCCGCAATATTGCTGCCGGTTTCCACGCCATCCCACAGGATGTCCGCGAAGCGGCACGTGGCATGGGGTACGGTAAATGGCGCAATCTGCGTGAAGTGGAATTACCGCTGGCGTTGCCCTTTATCATCAGTGGGCTGCGTATTGCCACCACGACGCTTATCGGCATTGCCACGATTGCGGCCTATATCAACGCGGGCGGGCTTGGCGCGATTATTCTCGCCGGGCTGGACCAACGTTACCCGGAGAAAATCTTTATCGGCGGCGGGCTGACATCGCTTCTGGCAATCGGCGCCGATGTGTTTTTTGTCAGGTTACAGCGGCGCCTTGCGCAAAGGAGATGCCAATGATCACTCAAGCGTGGTTGTGGGTAGTGGAAAACCAACCGCTGTTCTGGCAGGCGGTATGGCAGCATTTGATCATGTGCGGGTTTTCGTTGGGCATTGCCTTAATCATTGCGGTTCCTCTGGGGATTTTGATTGCGAACTCCCCTCGCCTCGCCTTAATCGTCACTAGTGGGACTGGCACATTGCGAACCATCCCCAGCCTGGCGATCCTTGCGGCAACCATGCCGTTTCTCGGCATTGGCCTGCTGCCCTCAATCGTTGCGCTCGTGGTGCTGGCCATTCCACCGATTTTACTCAATACCTGCACCAGCATTCAGTCCATTGACCCGGATACGCTTTCCGCAGCAAATGGCATGGGACTCACCCCCCGTCAGGTCACCGGCAAGATAGTACTGCCTTTAGCGGCGCCCGGTATTCTCGCCGGATGTCGTACCGCCGCCGTCCAGGTGGTTGGCGGAGCCGCGCTGGCCTCATTTATCGGCGGCGGTGGACTGGGGGATTTTGTCACTACCGGCATTGCCATTATGGATATGTCACGCCTTCTGGTCGGCGCGGTGCCCATCATTTTGCTGGCAATGGGTATCGAAGCGCTTTTCTCGCTGGTGGAGCGTTTGTTTTTTCAGCATATTCCAAAGAGTTAATGGCATGATTACACTGGAAAATATCAGCAAAATTTACCCTGGTTCCTCACGCAAAGCGCTTGATGACCTCTCGATGACCTTTGAAGAGGGAACCACGACCGCGCTCATCGGCCCTTCCGGCTGCGGCAAAACCACCACGATGCGCTTAATTAACCGCCTGGAACAACCCACCGCCGGGCGGATATGGGTGAATGGACGGGATATTGCCACGGAAGACCCGGTCATGCTGCGCCGCCATATCGGCTACGTCATTCAGAACGTCGGGCTGTTCCCGCATATGACCGTTGCGGACAACATTGCCACCGTACCGCGCCTGCTGGGATGGACCCCCTCACGGATTCAGGCGCGGGTGGAAGAATTGATGGAACTGGTGGGACTGGATGCCGGGCAGTACGCCCGTCGCTTTCCCGCGGCGCTTTCCGGGGGGCAGCGTCAGCGTGTCGGCGTTGCGCGGGCTCTGGCGGCAGATCCGCCAGTGATGCTGATGGATGAACCCTTTGGCGCCATCGACCCGCTGGTTCGGGGACGTTTACAGACCGAGTTTAAGCAGATCCTGCAACGCGTGAAAAAGACGGTCATCATCGTCACCCATGATCTTGATGAAGCCATCAAAATGGGCGACCGCATCGCCATTATGCGCGAAGGGAAGCTGTGCCAGTATGCTCCGCCAGCCGTGGTGCTCTCCTCACCCGCGGACGAGTTTGTCGCCGCTTTCGTTGGCAGCGACGCCACGTTGAAACTTCTCGCCATTACCCCGGTGAAACAGGCGATGGCACCTGCCTTAACAACTCACCACCCGCACCAGCTTGAGGCCAGCGCCACACTGAAAGACGCGCTGGCGCTGATGCTCTCAAGGCGCACTGACAGTCTTACTGTTATCGAAAACAGCGCACCCGTCGGCGTATTAACACGCGAACAATTATTCGCCCACGTACAGCCTGATACCGATCATGTCATCAATGAGAGAAACTTATGACGCAATCCATTAATTTGACCTGGCTTAATGGCCCGGACGTTGAGCAACTGACGTTGACGGACGAGGAAATTCTCACTGCAGTAGAAGCCGGACTGCTGGCGCAAGGGCAGAAAAAAACCGTGATTGAACCACGTGTACATTTAATTCCTGATAAAGCGTTTAACGGTCACTTTAATGTCCTGCGCGGTTATATCGAGCCGCTTGGACTCGCGGGGGTAAAAATTGTCGGTGATTATGTCGATAACTATACGCGCGGCCTGCCCTCCGAAATGGCGCTGCTCAACCTGTTCGACCCGCGCACCGGAATGCCCGTCGCCATCCTGGACGCATCAGCGATTACCGATATGCGTACCGGTGCACTGACCGCCCTGGGCGCACGCCATCTCGCCCGCCGCGACAGCAAAGTACTGGGGCATATTGGTGCGCGGGGAACCGCGTACTGGAATGTCCGTCTGCTCAACAGCATTTATGATTTTGATGAAATCCGCATCCACTCGCGTCGCCCTGAAAGCCGCAACGCGTTTGCCCGTCGTCTGGAGCAGGATCTCGGCAAGAAAATCATCGTAACAGATGACTGGGAAAGTTGCGTACGCGACGCCGATATTGTTGTTGAAGCCTCCCGCCTCAATGCACCAACGCCGTTGTTAAAAACGGAGTGGATAAAGCCCGGCGCCTTTGTTGTGCCTTACGGCACCATGAGCGCCGTGGAACTGTCAATCACCGATATTATGGACAAACTGGTCGTGGATGACTGGGGACAGTGCAAGGGCGGAATGTTTGGTTCGCTGCGGGCTCATGTCGATGCGGGTAAATTAAGCGAACAAACCTTGCATGCGGAGTTGGGTGAAATAGTCGCAGGAATAAAGCCTGGCCGTGAAAGCGATCGCGAAACCATTTTGTTCTGGCACCGCGGACTGTCGCTGAGCGATATCGCGCTGGGACATGCGATGCTGGAGAAGGCGCGGGCTCTGGGCATCGGGCAGGAATTACGCTACCGATGATCGTTAACGCGCGGATGTACTCTGTCACCCCGGCGGCGGCAGAAGCCTGGAAAGTGCTTCTGCGTGAAATCGTGCGTCGTGCCGGTTTGACAGCAGAAGTGCTCGATTACCCGGCCCCGGCCAGACTTGAAGGATTATGGTCGCGCGCCGATCTGCTGGCGGTATTTATGTGCGGCTGGCCGTTCGCGCAGAAACGGTTTGCAGTGCAACCTGTTGTCGCGCCGGTAACGCGCATTGCCGCGGAGGAAGGGCTCCCGGGCCAATACCGCACACTGTTTATCGTGCCGCAGGAATCAACCGCCCGGCGTCTGGAAGACACCTTCGGTGGGCGGCTGGCATACACCAATCCAGAATCCCACTCCGGCTATAATGCTGTGCGTTATCACCTGTCAGCGTATTTCAGCGAAACGAGGAAGGCGCTGTACAGTGAACGCGTTGGGCCGCTGGTCACGCCGCGGCGCGTTGTGGAAACGCTGATCGCAGGCAAGGCCGATGTGGGTCCGCTGGATAGCTATGCCTGGTCGCTGTTGTGTCAGCATGAGCCGGAATTAATACGCCATGTGCGCATACTGACACACAGCGCCCCGGCACCAATGCCATTATTGGTGGCGAGTAAAACCGTTGATCCGCAGACCATTCTGGCGCTACAAACCGCGTTTCTGGCACTTAATGCACAACATGACGCCGCGCTATTACAACCTCTGGCGCTACAGGAATTTATCGCGCCTCCCGCTGACGCATGGGACGTCGTCAACGATCGGGCTGAAATCGCCTTCGCCAGAGGCTACCAGACGTTACGCTGACAACAGCAATTTTACTAATGCCCAGAGGCCGCAGGTGATCCAGGTGCGCCGGAGCGGACAAACGGAGGTCGGGCAAACCAAATCACCACCACCAACAGCATAAAACCCCAGCCCAGGATCCAGAAATAATCGATGGTCGACATCATATACGCCTGCTGCTCGATGGTTTTATCCACCGCTGCCAGGTGCTGTTGCGTCACGCCACCCATCTTTTGCAGATAGTCCTCCGCCGCCGGGTTGTAGATGGAAACACTCTCCGTCAGATTCGCATGGTGAAACACCTCGCGCCGCGACCAGATCCAGGTCGTCAGCGATGAAGCAAACGACCCGCCCAGCACACGGAAGAAGGTTGCCAGCCCGGAACCTTCCGCCACTTCGACACCATGCAAATTCGACAGCACGATGGTGGTGATCGGCATAAAGAAAAATGCCACGCCAATCCCCATGAACATCTGCACCTGAGCAATAGTACGAAAATCAACGTCAGTATTGAATTGCGCACGGATAAGACAGGACGCGCCCATGGTCATGAACGACAGCGTCGCCAGGATCCGCAAATCAAATTTACTGGCGTAGCGACCGATAATCGGCGTCAATAATAACGGTAAGAAACCCATTGGCGCGGCGGCAAGCCCGGCCCAGATCGCGGTGTAGCCCATCTGGGTCTGCAACCACTGCGGCAGGATAATGTTGATGGCGAAAAATGCCGCATAACCCAGCGTCAGAGCTGTCGTGCCGATGGCGAAATTGCGATCGGTGAACAGCCGCAGGTTCACAATCGGATGTTTTTCCCCCAGTTCCCAGATGACAAACGACACCAGGGCAATAGCGGAAATCACCGACATCACGATAATGGTCTGCGAAGAAAACCAGTCGAGATCGTTGCCTTTGTCCAGCACCACCTGCAACAACCCCACGCCCAGCACCAGCAGCGCAATACCGATATAATCGATGGGGGCCGTCGTCGTGGTCTCTTCACGCGCACGCAGTTGCGTCCAGACAGTGATAGCCGCGAAAATACCGATTGGCACATTGATATAGAAAATCCACGGCCATGAGTAGTTATCGGTGATCCAGCCGCCGGTAATTGGCCCGACAATGGGCGCAACCACCGTGACCATGGAGAGCAGCGCCAGCGCCATACTGCGTTTACTGGTCGGGAAAATGACCAGCAGCAATGTCTGACACATGGGGAACATCGGCCCGGCAAAAAAGCCCTGTAACGCGCGAAAGACAATCAGCTCGCTCATACTGTGGGCGAACCCACACAGGAATGAGGTCAGGGTGAACAACACAACCGAACCGATAAATAGCCTGAGTTGCCCGATACGCCGGGTAAACCAGCCCGTCAGCGGCAGTGCAATCGCGTTGCACACCGCAAACGAGGTAATAACCCAGGTCCCCTGATCGGAACTGACGCCAAGGTTACCGGCGATCGTCGGCAACGCCACGTTGGCAATCGTCGTATCCAGCACTTGCATAAATGTCGCAAGCGAGAGCGCGATGGTGGCAAGCAGCAGGCTGGGCGGCGTAAATGCTGACTTATCTTGCATAACATCTCTCTTAGCGGGCGCCGGACGCTACCACTTTGCTGTTGTCATGAAGGATTTTCGCCACCAGCCGATCGGCCTGATCCAGCGCGTTCTGATAAACATCCGTCCTGAAACGCGGCGCGGCTACGGTTTTCTGCGGCAGCAAGTTGCCGTCCGCGTTGCGGATATCCACTCTGGCGAACATCGACAACCCCACACGCAACGGGTGTTTCTGCATATCATGCGGGTCGAGAGTGATTCGTACCGGCAATCGCTGGACGATTTTGATCCAGTTACCGCTGGCGTTTTGCGCCGGTAACAGAGAGAACGCGCTACCGGTGCCGATACCCAGGCTTTCAATCGTGCCGTGATACTCCACATCATCGCCGTACAGATCCGCCGTGAGGGTGACTTTTTGCCCCAGACGCATAGTGTTCATCTGGCTCTCTTTGAAGTTGGCGTCCACCCAGACCTGATCCAACGGCACGATGGACATCAGCGTCGTGCCGGAGTCCACCCGCATGCCTAACTGAACGGCGCGTTTGGCGACAAAACCGCTGACCGGTGCCAGGATGGTGCTGCGCGCATTATCAAGGAAGCGCTGGCGCAGCGTGGCGACGGCGCTTTTGATTTCCGGATGGCTGTCGATAACCGTGTCATCGACCATCGCAAGATTGGTTTTCAGCGCCTGTTGCGCAGCCGCCAGATCACTTTGTGCACTGGTTACGGCATCGCGATAGTGCGAGAGATCTTCTGCGGCAATCGCGCCGGTGGCGAAAATCTTCTGGCGACGGGCGAAGTCGCTTTGCGCGGTTTGCAGCGCGACCTGTTTCGCCGCAACCTGCGCGCGATAGTTATCGGCCGTGCTGTAAAGCCCACGGACCTGGCGCACGGTATTCGCAAGGTTGGCCTCGGCCTGTTGCAGGGCGATTTCGGTATCACTCGGATCGAGCAGGACCAGCGGCTGCCCTTTCTTGACGTAATCACCTTCGTCGACGGTGACCTGGGTGACCGTACCGGCGATTTGCGGCGTCAGTGTTACCAGGTTCGCGTTGACGTACGCATCGTCAGTCGTTTCATAATAGCGGGCGTAAAGCAGATACCATGCCAGGCCTCCCGCGGCTATCAGCAACAGGATAACGAACAAAATAACGAAGTTACGTTTGCGCTTACTGGAGGTGTGTTCCGGTTGTGCAGATGAAGTTTGCATCTTTGTCTTAACCTTTTTCAGGACAGCTTAGCGATGTGGCTGGATAGCCTCGTCCGGCAACATTTTTATGAGTAGATCTTCGAGTTGCCGGGACTCCCCGGCAGTCAGGCGTGCCGTTAGCAGGCCAATAATCGAGGCCAGCGCCTCATTCTGAAAGCGGTCGCAGATGGCCCGCCCTTTGTCGGTTAATGCCAGTATGACCTGCCGTTTATCCTCCGGATTGGGGTTTCGCACGATCAGCTCGCGCTTCACCATCCGTTCAATCATGCGACTCATCGCGCCGGCATCCATCAGCAGATTTTTGCTGATTTCTACCGGGCTGGTGAATCCTTTATAGATACTGATCAATACCTTGAACTGAGCGGCGGTGATGTCCGTGGCGGAAAAATACTGGTTAATCAACTGATCTTTAAACTGGTTTGCCAGATGAATCAGCAAACCGAGGTGCAGTTTGATATTGGGAATATCGGTCGTGTTCGTCATGATACTTGCCTGATCAGTAATTGCATTTGAAATTACTGACCAGGCATTTAATTGTCAATACAGAGGCAGGGAAAGCGCAAGTTTTGCTATCTTATATTCATGCAGATACCCTTATTTCGGCGCATGAGCACGCTAACGACGCGCAGGCAGGTAGATTTTACGGACCAGTTTCAGGAAGAAAAAAACATCGCTCAGGCCGCTCACTCCCGGCAGCAGTTGGTATAACGAAATCCGCTGCCTGAACTGCGTTTTCAGTGCCTGCGGGTTATCCACTTTGCGCCGGTACAGCCCCAGAAAGTGCCGGGTCTCCACCAACGCATGCCTGACCAGTGAACGTCTGACAGTGTGGTGCTGTGGTTGTGCGCTGAGCACCAGGATCTCCGCAATCAGATCAATATAGCTGGTCGCGCGGATATCATAATAATCCTGTCGGTGCGTTATCGACGCCGGGTTACTGATATAGAAGTAATCCTTTCTGTCAGCGAAATAAAACCGGCCGTTGCCAGTAGCAAGCTGAACCGTCCACAAAATATCTTTGTGGCTTTTGCCTTGCTGGAAACGCAAATTATTCTCGCGGATATATGCCGAACGGACTATCTGCAGCCACAGGTAGTGCGGCCATTCTTTCTGATTGACGCAACGGCGTATCCACTCGTGCCCGGTGAACATCTGACCGTAAGGTTGCTTGCGGTGCACGGGATGCCGACGCTCCCCGGTGCTGCTGACATGCCAGCCGTTAAAGATAACAACATCCGCCTGTGCCTCACGGGCTGTGCGCACGCGTTTCTGCAGGAAATCCACGGCGATCTGGTCATCTGCATCAAGGAACACCACCCATTCACCGCTGTGAACGGCCAGCGCCGCGTTGCGTGCCGCGTAGACGCCCTGGTTCTCCTGGCGAAGCGTAATAAGTCGTTCATCGGTGATAGCGCTGAGTACTGCCCATGTCTCGTCGGTTGAACCGTCATCCACGACGATCACTTCCATGTTGACCGCCTGCTCGCTGAGCAGGGTACGAACAAGGTCACCAAGACTGGCAGCCGCATTGAAGGCAGGGATAATAACGCTGATATCTTTTTGTTGATCGTGTTTCATGTTTAGCTATGAAGGGTCGCTGAAATTAAGAAATCAAACGATAAAGCGGTTCCCGATCACACCACCGGGCTTTATAGTCAGCCGTCGGACGGCCAAAGCTAAATCGCATCTGCTTCCCTGCCGTTCGGCAATAATCTTGCGCTGCCTGAATATTCACCCATGCCGCCAGCGTACCTACAGACAACGATGACAACGAGAGATCCATTCCGGCGTTAATGTAATCCAGATAAACACGTTGGTTGTCTTCTGACTTAGTGAGCCATTGCATGGCGCAGGGTTCACCGTTGAAGATGAGTATTTTTCCAAACATGAGATCGGGTATTTCATGCAGTAATTCAGCGACCGGCTCTGTGGTGATCTGTTTATTTCTTCGCAGAAAATACAGGTGAGCATAAATACTGATGAGTTCATCATGTGAATAATCGGTCACACAGCGGACTTCGCCGCCACTGCTCAGAAATCGTTTTAATTCCCGATTACGGGACTGGCGTGTTTTCTGACTTACCGGTCTGACAATACTGATTTCTCTTCCTGCATTGAGCCAGTGGCTGCAGTTCATGAATGATGCATGATTAAGCCCGGACAGAAATTTTGTTCTGAACGGTAATAATGTTCTGATCTCCGGAGAGACAGGCAATACCAGCTCGTCAAAATTAAGGGGATAACGGGATAGCTGATGTGCTTTCACTGGTCTCTGATCACCAGCAATGTATTTACCTTCCCAGACACATACGCCACCTGTTAGCTTTCCCATCCTGTTCCGTTGAACAAAGAATGCTTCGTTAAGACGATGTCGGGTATGGAAGAAATGAAGTACACGGGGATCGGCGAGTGTGCTCCCACCAAACAGATACCAGGCCTGGACATAATCCTCAAAAGAGGCTTCCTGCCAGCCAAAGCGACGGGATAAAAAGTACATGAACGTTCCTTGTCGTTACTTTCTGTGTTCAGATGCTTTAACAGGAATTTCCCGTTTTTCCCTTATCTCCTGGTTAACGAGTATCAGGCAATGATCGCAGTACTCGTTGTCCAGCCCGAAAAGGCGATCCAGCAGGCTCCTCTTCTTATTGCATCGCATACATCTTTTCATTCCATTACCTAATCGCATTCCGCTGTCACGCACGCAGGGCAAAAGGCTCCCGCCCCGTCAAAAGACAGAAAATGAATTAATAAACAAAGAGTTATTTTTTTGAGAATCTATCACAAGCGAAGCGGGGCTGGATAATTCATTTTGCAGATCGATTTTCTCTGATCGATCGTTTTTACCGATCATATTGCTGTGAAATCCGGACGTTAACAGCAGTATCGGCGGCAGATCCGTTCCGAAATGGAGATGTGTCAGTAAGATCACTGCGAGGGCTAATTCAGAGAAAAAAGGAAACCCCAACTTGTTGGTGCAATTTATTAACTCTTTGTCGTTAATTTCTCAAACCTGCTCTCGATAATATAGCTGTTTCTCTATGATATATGCGCAGTTAACACGGGTGAGCGAATGAGCTATTTTAGTGCAACTCATCGCCCCAGGTTAGTGCAATACTTTCTCATTTCTGATTTTATTTTCATAAGAAATTACTAGTTGACAATGTTCAGAAATAATTTTTATAGTGAAGCTGACTCCTCCGCAAGAACGCCAACGTTGTCGGCTTGTGGTTATGGCAATAGAGCCCTCGCAATGTCATCTGACTTTGCCGGGCTTTTTTTTTGGCTTTTTTTCAGGTTTAACTCTTAATTGAATCAGGGGAACTTATGTCCAGAATAAAATGTCATTACAGCATGCTATCAATCGCACTTGCCACTGCATTTAGCTTAATCTATTCAGGTACGGCAATGGCAGCAGAACAACCGATAAAAATTGGTTTACTGGAAGATGCATCAGGTAATTTTGCCTTACCGGTTATTCCTAAAATTCATGCTACTGAACTTGCAATAGAAGAGATTAATGCCAAAGGCGGAATACTTGGGCGAAAAATCGATTTGGTAAAATATGATACGCAATCCGACAATACACGATTTCAACAAATGGCCCGTCGTCTGATTAAAAACGATAAAGTGGATGTGATTTTTGGGGCATTTTCCAGCGCATCGCGTGAGGCTATCCGGCCGATTATGGATCGTGAAAAGCAACTTTACTGGTATAACAATCAGTATGAAGGTGGCGTGTGTGACTCTAATGTTTTCGTCACCGGCGCGGTTCCTGAACAACAATTTTCTACATTAATTCCATGGATGATGGCGAAGTATGGTAAAAAAGTTTATACCATTGCTGCCGATTATAATTTCGGGCAAATCTCGGCCGAATGGGTCCGCAAAATTGTGAAAGAAAATGGTGGTACTATGGTGGGTGAAGAATTTATCCCACTGAGTGTCTCGCAATTTGGTCAAACTATTCAAAACATCCAGAAAGCCAAACCCGATTTTGTAATGACATTATTGGTTGGGGCTAACCAGTCTTCCTATTATGAGCAACAAGCAGCCGCAAAACTAAATTTACCAATGGGGAGTTCCGTCAACGTTGGTCAGGCTTATGAGCATAAACGCTTTAAAGCCCCGGCGCTGAAAGACATGTATGTCACTGCGAATTATATAGAAGAAGTAGACAGCCCTGCCAGTAATGACTTCAAAAAACGCTTCCATGCCAAATTCCCGAATGAACCTTATATCAATCAGGAAGCGGCTAATGCCTATGATGCGGTTTATCTTTACAAGGCGGCGGTAGAGAAAGCAGGCACAACGGATATGGATGCTGTTCGTAAATCGCTGGAAAGTGGTGATATCTGTACTGATGGACCGTCCGGAAAAGTATGTATTGATCCAAAAAGTCACCATCTGAGCCATACCATTTATCTGGCCCATGTAAAAGATGATCATTCTATCGAGATACCTAAGGTATGGAAGGATATCAAACCTTACTGGCTCGGAGAGGCTGGTTGTAATTTGCCGGTAAAACCGGACTACAGCCAGTACACCCCATCATCGCCACCCACAAAATCGTAAATCAAACCACGTTATCAGGGAAGCGCCCGTGTACCGGGAACTTCCCTGATAGATCCATTTTTAATCGTGTCAATCAGGACACCGGGGATTGCCAACGATGTTCGTGCTCTCTTTTATTTATTCAGTGATCTATCAGTTTGGCGATAACTTCGCTTATCTGGTGCTGGCAGCATTGGGGCTGGCGGTTATATTCGGCATGATGGGGGTAATAAATTTAGCTCACGGTGAGTTCATTATGTGTGGTGCCTACGTCACCATACTGATGAACAAAGCGGGTTTGCTGCTTCCGTTTGCCATGCTGTGCGGTACATTAGCCGCTGCATTTTTCGGCGGGGTCGTCGAGCGTCTCGTCGTGCGCCATCTTTATGGGCGTCTGTATGACTCGGTAGTCGCAACCTGGGCTATTAGCCTGATTGTGCAACAAAGCATGTTGCTCATCGCAGGGCCATCTCTGGAAGGGCTCTCTACACCTTTCGGCGCTTTCACTCTCGGCGAATACTCTTTTGCGACCTACCGTGCACTGCTGCCTTTCTTCGCCATCGCTATATTAATGATGCTCTATTGGTTGTTTTTCCACACCAACTACGGCGTCTGTGCCAGAGCGACGATTCAAAATGCCCGTATGGCCTCCTGCCTGGGGTTACAAACTGACCGTATTTATACACAAACTTTCGCGCTGGGTGCCGGACTGGCCGGGCTGGCCGGGGCTATTTATGCTCCGACGCTGACCGCCGTCCCTACCATGGGAAGCAGCTTTATTATCCAGGCCTTTGTTTCCGTCGTCGTGGGTGGCGCAAATGTACTGGTTGGCACAATTCCTGCAGCAATTGCATTAGGCGCAATACAGACCGGGTTAAATTCCTGGTATGGGCAACTTGCAGGCCAAATTGGCTTGCTGGTCACCGCAGTACTGGTTATTCGCGTACTGCCGAATGGCGTTGGCAGCCTGTTTACCCGTAACCGCTAGGAGCTGCATGTGGCAACAACCTCTCTTAATTTATCGGCGAATGGTATGAAGAAACACAGACAATCCCCGACCCGTCTGGCGACCTTGTTAATTTTAGCGGGTGCTCTCATGCTACCGTTAGTGGTCGATAGCGCTACGATCGGCGACTTTTCCTACTTTCTTCTGTGGACCTTCGGCGCCATCGGATTGGCTGCAATGTGGGGGCATGGTGGTATTTTATCTTTCGGCCAAACGGCATTCTTTGGTCTGGCGGGTTACACCTATGGTGTGATGACATTAAACTTCGGCGCCGGCGTGCTCTCTACCTGGTCCGGATTAATTGTTGCGTTGCTGATTGCCGCCGCTGCGGCGGCGGCACTGGGTTACCTGATGTTTTACGGCGGGATAACCGGTATTTTTGTCGGTATTGTTACCCTGTCCTGCACGCTGGTTCTGGAAACCTTCATGTCACAAACTGCAGGTCCACAATGGGCTATCGGCAGTGCGCGTTTGAATGGTTTCAACGGCATGTCAGGCATGCCCCCCCTGTCCGTGCCATGGTTTAGTGGTGAATTGCCACTGGAAGACAATGGTTTTTATTACCTGATTATCCTGTTGCTCGCGGGTGTTTATTGGGGGGTGCGGAAGTTATTACGCTCCAATTTTGGCCTGACGCTGGCCTCTATTCGCGAAAATCCTCATCGGGCAGAGATGCTCGGCATTGATATCCGCCGTTACCAATTACTGGTGTTTGTGCTGGGAGGCGTACTTTCTGGCCTGTCCGGGGCACTTTATACCCTGTGGGGATCATATATTACCCCGTCATCAATGGGTTTATCCGCCGCTGCAATGCCGGTCATCTGGGTAGCCACCGCTGGGCGGAAAAACATTTTTGGCACGGTGATCATTACTGCCTTACTAGTGTGGCTATCCCAATGGCTAGCTGTTTATGGTAGCGAATATGCCTTGATTCTACTGGGTGCCATCTTGCTGTTAGTCGTATTAGCCGCGCCCAACGGACTTTTGTCCTGGCTGGCTGAGAGCATCACCCGCTTGATCTCCTCACGCCGGAAAAAGGAGGGCTCGCTATGAATCAGGTCTCGCAGGAACTGATCCTTGAAACACGTGGATTAAGCAAACACTTCGGTGGTGCCCAGGTCATCAATCACGTTGATTTACAAATACGTCGTGGCGAAGTGCGCTGTGTCATTGGCCCAAATGGCGCCGGTAAAAGTACCTTTTTCAAATTACTCACTGGCGAACATGTACCCAGTGATGGAGATATTCACTTTTTCAATCAGCGGATAAATACCTTAGCGCCTTTTCAGCGTATTCAAAGGGGAATGAGCATTAAGTTTCAAATTCCCGGGATTTTCCCCGAGCTGACAGTTGAGCAACATTTGCAATTATCTCTTAGCCATTTACGCCCGGAAGTTCGCTCACAGGCAGTCAGTGTGGATGAGTTATTAGAGCGTTTTAAGCTTACCGCTGAATATCATCAACTGGCGGCTAATCTCTCCCACGGCAAAAAACAATGGCTGGAAATTGCCATGGCGGTGTCGCTGCAACCCACTTTACTCATGCTCGATGAACCCGTAGCGGGTTTGTCAATTGATGAAACCTACCTGACCGGCGAGTTAATTAAGCAAATGCAAAATGACGGTCTGACATTACTGGTCGTGGAGCACGATATGACATTTGTGCGGCAAATAGCGTCACAGGTCACAGTCCTTCATGGGGGGAAAGTGTTTGCGGACGGTAATGCCGGCGAAGTGCTGGCCCGCGAGGACGTAGCAGATATCTATTTGGGGAAAGCCGTATGACTAACGTTGTTTTACAAATGCAGGGGCTGGCCGGTGGCTATGGCGGTGGGCAAGTTCTCAATGGCGTAACACTGCAACTACATGCAGCCGAGGTACTGGGATTGATTGGCCGCAATGGCGTAGGGAAAACCACCCTGATGCGCACATTAATTGGCGTGGTTCCGGCAAAGCAAGGCCAAATTTTGTTGGGTGAAACTGATATTACTCAGGCATCACCGCAGCGCCGCGCTCGTTTGGGCGTTGGCTACGTCCCGCAAGGACGTGAAGTTTTTACCGGGCTGACCGTGTTGGAGAATCTGCAAGTCGGTATGCAATTTGTCCGTGAACACCGCGAATTTGCAAAAGACATGCTGGAGCGGGTACTGGATTACTTCCCCATCTTGCGGCAAAGACTCAAGCAAAAAGCCGGCACTATGAGTGGTGGTGAGCAACAACAACTGGCGATTGCCAGAGCCCTGGTGGGATCACCAAAGGTCCTGCTACTGGATGAACCTTCTGAAGGTGTCCAGCCTTCTATCGTCAATATCATTGCCGATACCCTGGTGCGTATCGCCCGGGAACTACATGTGGCCGTGATCCTGGTCGAACAGGATATTGCGATGATCCAGCGGGCCGCTCAACGTTGTGCGGTAATGGATAAAGGCCTGGTTGTAGAAACGCTGACCCAACAGCAGCTTTCTGATGATCTTTTAATGCGTCGTCATCTGGCTCTGTAACCAGATGCTTAAATTACGTGGAGAATGACATATGAAATGGTTGGAAGAATCAATTATGGCCAGACGCGGTGTTGGTGCTGGACGTAAACCGGTAACACATCACCTGACGGAAGAAATGCAAAAAGAATTTCATTACACCATCGGCCCTTATTCCACACCCGTCCTGACTATCGAACCAGGTGACCGGATTATTGTCGACACGCGAGACGCTTTTGAAGGTGCTATTAATTCGGAACAGGATATTCCGAGCCAGTTGCTCAAAATGCCCTTTCTTAACCCACAAAACGGGCCGATCATGGTTAATGGTGCGGAGAAAGGCGATGTGATCGCTGTTTATATAGAATCCATGTTGCCCCGCGGCGTTGATCCGCACGGCATCTGCGCCATGATCCCGCATTTTGGCGGACTCACCGGGACCGATCTGACTGCCATGCTCAATGACCCGCTGCCCGAAAAGGTGCGCATGATTAAGCTCGACAGTGAAAAGGTCTACTGGAGCAAACGCCATACCCTTCCCTATAAACCCCATATTGGCACCCTGAGCGTATCGCCAGAAATTGACTCAATCAATTCACTGACGCCGGACAATCACGGCGGAAATATGGATGTGCCGGATATAGGGCCTGGCAGTATTACTTATCTGCCAGTACGTGCGCCTGGAGGCCGCCTGTTTATTGGTGATGCTCACGCCTGTCAGGGCGATGGTGAGATTTGTGGTACTGCGGTGGAATTTGCCTCAATTACCACCATCAAAGTCGATTTGATCAAAAACTGGCAGCTTTCCTGGCCAAGAATGGAGAATGCCGAAAATATTATGAGTATTGGCAGCGCACGTCCGCTGGAGGATGCGACGCGAATTGCTTATCGCGACCTGATTTACTGGCTTGTAGAAGACTTTGGCTTCGAACAATGGGATGCCTATATGCTACTGAGTCAATGCGGCAAAGTGCGACTGGGCAACATGGTAGACCCCAAATACACCGTTGGCGCCATGCTGAACAAAAACCTGTTAGTACAGTAGAAATAACTAACCGATGAATATTACCCCAACGTAAGTCGGGGTAATACGCAAGTTCAGATAATCGCCATTTTTAACAGCATAAGCAGGTGCATATGGGGCCAGATACACCCATCAATATTGGTTTACTGTACTCCTTCAGCGGGGTGACGGCGGCACAAGAGTTGTCACAATGGCGCGGAGCAACCCAGGCTATTGCCGAAATTAATCAAAATGGCGGCATCAACGGCAGACCACTCAGTACCATTCATTTGGATCCGCAATCTGACGATGCACAATTTCGTGCCCTGGCCGAGGAATTAATTACCAAACATGAAGTGAATGTGATTTTCGGCGGCTATACGTCCAGTAGCCGAAAAGCGATGTCACCGATTGTTGAAAAATATCGTCGGTTGCTGTTTTATTCGCAACTGTACGAGGGCTTTGAGTTTTCAGAAAACATTTTCTATGGCGGTGCCGCGCCCAATCAGAATTGTGTACAACTGGCTGACTACCTGGCGGCTCAATTTGGGGCACGGGTTTATTTGATTGGCTCCCGTTATATTTATCCCTACGAATGTAACCGCAACATGCAGGAATTAATTCTGCAACGGCATGACGGTGCAGTTATTGGTGAGCGTTATCTTGATTTGAATGCGCCCTATGAAGCTTTTCTACCGATTATTGATGAGATCATCAAAAAGCAGCCGGACTTTATTTTCAGCACGGTTGTCGGGCAGACCGTTCCCTTCCTGTATCAGGCTTATAAGGCGGCAGGTTTAGATCCTGCGCGTATGCCTATTGGTAGCTTAAATACATCAGAAACTGAGATTGCGATTATGGGCGCGGAGGCCGCGCAGGGGCATTTTACTTCCGCCCCCTATTTTCAAAGTATTAACACCAGGGCAAATCAATCCGCACTCAAACAATTCCATAAGCAATTCGGACCAGAAATGAGTACGGACATGAATTGGGAAGCCACTTACAGCCAGGTACACCTTTTTGCAAAAGCCATGGCCGAGTGCGGCAGTGATCATATCTACCCGTTATCAGCCGCGCTGAGGGGGAGCCAGTTTGATGCTCCTCAGGGACGCATTCGTATTGATCAGCTAAATCAGCATACCGGGCTCTATCCGCGCATTGGAATGGCGAATGAAAACGGGCAATTTACGATTGTGCAAGAGTCCCGCCGTATTGTCGATCCCGATCCCTATATGACCAATCAGATTCAGGGCGATTGGATAACAAAGCTAACAACAGTGGGGTATCCCTATGCGTCCTCACGATAGCAGGCTTAGCACAACAGCTTTATTACTGAGTCGGGGGATTCGTTGCGTCGTGTTACACCCCGATGATGATGACGGTGCAACACTCACCAACCATTTACGCCGCATGGGGTTTAAGGTTCAAGCCTTCTGGCCCATTCCTGAACGACTCCCCGCTGATACGGACCTGATTTTCTATGCATTACAGTCAGATAATCCGGAACCAGACGTGTCATGGCTCGATCTGAGTAAACATGTCCTTATCGCGGTTATCGCCTATGAAAATCCAACATTTATCGATCAAACCATCAGCATGGGTGCGGGAGCCACGATAACCACTCCGATTCGCTCTTCAGGTTTACTGTCTGCGATGGTGTTTGCTTTGCACCATGCACAGCAACAACGGCAGATGAGCGATCGAATAGAACGGCTGGAGAAAAAAATGCTGGGTATCCGTCAGGTTAGTGAAGCTAAAGCCATCCTGATGAGGATGCACAGCATTGGTGAAGAACAGGCTTATGAGATTCTGCGTCATCAGGCCATGGACAAACGTATTACTGTCGAAGAGATCTCATGTTCGTTAATACAAGCCAATGACATTTTCTCCTGGACTACACCCGGTGCGCCAGCCGCCGGAAAAATTAAGTAAGCCTGACCCGGGCACCCTGAACATCGCATTTATTAATTGTGAGGATCATCATGTCAATAGCCCCTTATCTTGCAGCGGCCATTCAATTCGAACCCTTAATGTTTGCAAAAGAAGCCAATTTACGTCAATTACTTATCCTGGTTGAACAGGCGGCACAGAAAGGTGCGCGCCTGATTACAACCCCGGAAATGGCAACAACGGGATACTGTTGGTTTGATCGGCAGGAGATTGCGCCGATGGTGGAAACCGTCCCTGGCGAGAGTACGGCACGTTTTGCTGAATTAGCGCAACGTTATCAATGCTATATCGTTTTAGGGATGCCTGAGATCGACCCCACTACATCGCTGTATTACAACAGCGCCGTATTGATCGGGCCTGAGGGCGTTATGGGTTGCCATCGTAAAAGCCATCCCTATATTTCAGAACCCAAATGGGCTGCGGCAGGTGATGTTGGACATCAGGTCTTTGATACCCCGCTAGGGCGCATTGGCATGCTGGTTTGTATGGATATTCACTTCCCTGAAACCGCCCGCTTGCTGGCACTGGACGGCGTTGACGTCATTTGTCACATCAGCAACTGGTTGGCAGAGCGCACCCCCGCGCCCTACTGGATTAGCCGGGCGATGGAAAATGGTTGCTATCTGCTGGAGAGTAACCGCTGGGGATTAGAGCGCGGAGTCCAGTTTAGCGGCGGTAGCTGTATTATTGAGCCTGATGGCAACATTGCCGCAGTGGTCGATGACGGTGATGGGATAGCTTATGCCGGGATCGATATCAACCGTAGCCGCCAGCGCCAGGTATTGGGAGAGCCGGTTTTTTATCAACGCCGCCCTGATCATTATCACTTACTATTAAGCGACAGCTTTTTATGGAACCCGCAGGATTTCTTTGGGCTGTACGGGCATCAGCCGCTACCCCCGGGCAAGCAGAGCCGTATCACGGTGGCGCAGTTCTCTCCCGTTGAGCACGTTGAAGATAATCTGGCGGCGATAACCGCCATGACAAAAGAGGCCGTTCTGGAGCAAGGTAGCGAGCTGGTCGTCTTTCCGGAATTAGCCTTGACAGGTCGTTGCGACAACGCAGCTCATGCTCAAACGTTAGAAAGCCCGGCAGTACAGACGCTGGCTCGCCTGGCTATGCAGTTAAGGGTCTACCTGGTGGTCGGAATGGCCGAAAAGCAACAGGATAAAAACTACAACGCACAGATGCTGTTTGGGCCAGAAGGAATCATCGGCAGTTACAGACAAATACATCTTTCGCAGGAAAACCAAAAATGGGCCAGCGCTGGAGAACACTGGAAAGTGTTTGATACTGCGGTTGGCAGAATTGGATTGTTGTCAGGCCACGATGCACTATTCCCCGAATCTGCACGAATTCTCGCATTAATGGGATGCGATATTATTACGTGTTCTGCTGCACTTTCGACAGGGTTTACCGCCGCCCACGCAGGCAGCTCAGTGACGCAGAATTTCCCCATTCCGACAGGGGCCGATCCGCTGCATTGGCACTTATTCAGAACCCGTGCGGGAGAAAACAATCTTTATCTGGTTTTTGCTAATGCACTTGATGATACCAATGGGGCGGGAGGATTTAGCGGAATTTTCGGGCCAGAAACCTTTACCTTTCCACGGCAAGAACGGCTACTCTGGCAGGAAACGCGGGTAGCAACACAAAGCATCAATACTGGCTCTGTTGCTAACGGCCCCTATCCAACGAATGTGGTACGTCGTAAGGACCTGGTCGCCATGCGCCAGCCCCATCACTACAAGCCGCTACTGAATTAAGCCCTTTCGCTACAACTCAGGTTTTTAATGGCGCCCTTCATCACGGGGGAAGCAAGAAAGACTGATCCGGACGACCACGCTAAAGGAAAATGGCACAACAGAAACCGTACAAAAAGAAAAACCCCAGCTGATTGCTCAGCTGGGGTTTATATCTGGCGGAAGCGCAGAGATTCGAACTCTGGAACCCTTTCGGGTCGCCGGTTTTCAAGACCGGTGCCTTCAACCGCTCGGCCACACTTCCGGAATGAGGCGCACTATAAACATCCCTGTTCGTCGTGTAAAGCCCGTTTTTGATCGTTTGCCTGAAAAACCATCAAAATGCCGTTTTTCGCCTGAAATTGCAGCGCATTAACCCGTTATTCAGCGCCTTAGCGCCCTCAGAGTCACTGTTTTTTTATGTACATGTCTTTGGTGTAGTAGTACCCCAGCCGGTCCGGGTTAAATCCCCCCACCCACGGCTTGACCAGATGGGCGCGGACGTAGTGATACAGGGGAATCGCCGGCACATCCTGCCCCAGACTGTTTTCCGCCTGCTGATAGTATTTACCGCGGTCAGCCACCTTTTCCGCCTTCGACGCATTGATGAGCGCCTCGTCGAATGCCGGGCTGCTATACCGGCTGGTATTTTCGCTATCGCCGGTACGGAAGTTGTTCAGGAAGGTCGAGGCGTCGTCATAGTCCGCAATCCAGGCGTAACGCACCACGTCAAAATTGCCGGTGTGCATGTTGTCGAGCATGGTCTTCCATTCCTGATTTTGTAGCTTCACTTCCACGCCAAGGTTCTTTTTCCACATCGAACAGGCAGCGATGGCAATACGCTGGTGCGACTCCTGGGTGTTATACAGCAGGCTGAAGGTCAATGGATGATCTTTGCCAAACCCTGCCGCTGCCAGCAGTTTTTGCGCTTCGCTGATGCGTTTTTCCATCGGCCAGCTGGCATAGTCCGGGTTCGTCAGTTTTACACCGCCGATATCCGGCTGACTGATAACCCAGGCGGCGCGCTGCCCCTGCCCCAGCACCTTTTGCGCAATGATGTCTTTATCCAGCGCCATATTGAGCGCCCGGCGAACGCGCGGGTCGTTAAACGGTGGTTTCGTGGTATTGAACTGGTAATAATACGTTGCGAGCTGCGGCGTCACGTTGAGCTGATCGCCCAGCGTTTTCTTCAGCGAGGCAAACTGGTTGATTGGCACCGTTGATGTAATATCAATCTCGCCCGCTTTGTAGCGGTTCACATCCGCCGTCTCCGAGGCGATTGGCAGGTAAGTGACCGTATTTATCACTGTATGCGTATCATCCCAGTAGCGGGGGTTACGCTGCGCCACGATGCGTTCGTTCACCACCCATTGCGAGAGCTTATAGGGGCCGCTGGTGACGATATGCTCGGGCTGAGTCCATTTGTCGCCAAAGCGGCTAATGAGGATTTTATCGACCGGTACCATTGACTGGTGAGCCAGCATCGGCAAAAACGCGGCATTTGGCTGGTTCAGCGTCACCTGAAGCGTGGTGTCGTTGAGCGCCTTCACGCCCAGCGTATCGGGCGTTTTTTTGCCTTCGGCAATTTCAGCCGCATTAACGATATGCATATTTGCCGGATAGGTCGCATATGGAGAGACGGTTTTAGGATCAACCAGACGTTGCCAGCTCCAGACGATATCCTGCGCCGTGATGGCTGTGCCATCCGACCAGGTAACGCCGGGGCGCAAATGGAATGTCCAGACGGTATTGGCTTGTTCCTCCCATTTTTCAGCCAGCCGCGGTTCGACCTGACCATCAACATTGACCGACACCAGCCCTTCGAACATATCCTTGATAATATTCGCTTCGACATCACTTTCAACTTTATGCGGATCGAGCGACGACGGCTCGCTGCCGTTGTTCCTGACCAGCACCTGCTCTGCCGCCAGTTCCGTCCCGGCAGGTACCGTGGCGGCAAAAGTGGCCGATGTCACGCACAGCAGTCCTGTAGTCAGCAATATTTGCGTAATGCGATTGTGCTTATATGATTTCATGTCCGTTGCCTTATGCAGAAAATTTTTTGCGACACTGCATCCAGTCTTAGACATGGAAATCCGCTAAAGCAATAATTTTCAGTAACCTATAAGATGTCGATCTGCTTCACCGGGTGAAAAAATCGTTTATGCTGACTTTCTGATTAACGGTGAAATAATCTGCTATTGAGAAAGGAAGCAGAATCAGTAAAGTTGGGTAAAAGCATTAGGGCTTTTGCTTTCCTTTTTTTATGCTTCTTCGTTAATGATATCTGTCATAAGAGAGTGACTTATGGATCGTATAATTACCTCGTCACGCGATCGTTCATCGCTGCTGAGTACGCATAAAGTTCTGCGTAATACCTATTTTCTTCTCAGCCTGACGCTGGCATTTTCTGCCATCACGGCAACGGCCAGCACCGTGCTGATGCTGCCATCGCCGGGGCTGATCCTGACGCTGGTTGGCATGTATGGTTTGATGTTCCTGACCTATAAGCTGGCGAACAAACCCAGCGGCATTCTGGCGGCTTTCGCGTTTACTGGCTTCCTGGGCTACATCCTCGGCCCGATCCTTAACGCGTATCTCTCTGCCGGAATGGGCGATGTCATCGGCATGGCGCTTGGCGGCACCGCGCTGGTGTTCTTCTGCTGCTCGGCTTACGTGCTGACCACCCGCAAAGACATGTCCTTCCTCGGTGGGATGCTGATGGCGGGTATCGTGGTAGTGCTGATTGGCATGGTGGCGAATATCTTCCTGCAACTGCCAGCGCTGCATCTGGCGATTAGCGCGGTATTCATCCTGATCTCTTCTGGTGCCATCCTGTTCGAGACCAGCAATATCATCCGCGGCGGCGAAACCAACTACATTCGTGCGACCGTCAGCCTGTACGTGTCGCTGTATAACATCTTTGTCAGCCTGCTGAGCATTCTTGGCTTCGCCAGCAGAGACTAACGGTTAACGTCCGACACGAAAGCTCCGCTTATGCGGGGCTTTCTTTTTTGCTACACTGCCGCCAGTTTGTTCGGATTATGAAGCACTATGTTTATTTTTGACGGCAGAGAAATTGAGACCGATAGCGAAGGCTATCTGAAAGACACCACGCTGTGGAGCGAGCCGATGGCGGCAGCGATTGCCGAAAACGAAGGTATCGCCCTCTCCCCGGAGCACTGGGAAGTGGTGCGTTTTGTGCGCGAGTTTTACCTCGAATTCAATACTTCACCCGCCATTCGCATGCTGGTGAAGGCGATGGCCAATAAGTTTGGTGAAGAGAAAGGCAACAGCCGCTATCTGTATCGTCTGTTCCCGAAAGGCCCGGCAAAGCAGGCGACCAAAATCGCCGGTCTGCCAAAGCCGGTGAAATGCATTTAGTAGCGGATATCGAAGTTATCCCACGTTCTGGCGGGTTGGTGTGGTTCAGTAAGCACTTTATCGACCCGCGCGTTCCGCGGCCCTCCCGCTTTCAGCCAGTCAATTAAGGCTTCCACCTGTTGCGCCTCGCCGCAGGCCAGCACTTCGACGCTGCCATCATCCAGATTGCGGGCATACCCGGTCAACCCCAGCTTCAGCGCCTCGCGTTGCGTACTGTAGCGAAACCCGACACCCTGAACGATGCCGTGAACCCATGCGCGGGTGCAGACGTTTGCCATCATTGTTCTCCTGTAATGTCTGACAGGTTGCATTTCCCTGAAGAAATACAACCTGTCGCTCATTATCGTTGAACTGTCAGAATAGCAAATTATTCAATGCCATTTCGTTTACTTCACGCATCGCGTGCATTGCGATGACTGGATCTGCTGGAAGAAGTCGTTGCCTTTATCATCCACCAGAATAAACGCCGGGAAATCTTCCACTTCGATTTTCCAGATGGCTTCCATTCCCAGTTCCGGGTATTCCACGCACTCCAGACTTTTGATGCTGCCCTGTGCCAGTACCGCCGCCGGGCCACCGATGCTGCCGAGGTAGAAACCGCCGTGCTTATGACACGCGTCCGTCACCTGCTGGCTGCGGTTGCCTTTGGCGAGCATGATCATGCTGCCACCTTCCGACTGGAGCTGATCAACGTAGGAGTCCATACGCCCGGCGGTGGTTGGTCCCAGCGAACCGGAGGCATACCCTGCCGGCGTTTTGGCCGGGCCGGCGTAGTAGATCGGGTGATCCTTGATGTACTGCGGCAGCCCTTCGCCTTTATCCATCCGCTCTTTCAGCTTCGCGTGGGCGATATCGCGCCCGACGATGATGGTGCCGGTCAGCGACAGGCGCGTGGATACCGGGTACTGCGACAGCTGTTTGAGAATTTCGCTCATCGGGCGGTTCAGATCCACACGCACCGCTTCACCCTCGCCCGCTTTACGCAGCGCTTCCGGGATGTATTTGCCCGGGTTATCTTCCAGTTTTTCCAGCCAGATGCCGTGACGGTTGATCTTCGCCTTGATGTTGCGGTCTGCCGAGCAGGAAACGCCCATACCGACCGGGCAGGAGGCACCGTGGCGCGGCAGACGGATCACGCGGATATCATGCGCGAAATACTTACCGCCAAACTGTGCGCCGAGACCGAGGTTCTGCGCCTCTTCCAGCAGCGCTTTTTCCAGCTGCACGTCACGGAATGCCTGGCCGTGCTCGTTACCTTCCGTCGGCAGCCCGTCATAGTATTTGGTTGAGGCCAGTTTGACGGTTTTCAGCGTGGATTCCGCCGAGGTGCCGCCAATGACAAACGCAATATGGTACGGCGGGCAGGCCGCGGTTCCCAGCGTGCGCATCTTTTCGACCAGATAGTCTTTCAGTTTCCCCGGCGTCAGCAGCGCCTTGGTTTCCTGATACAGATAGGTTTTGTTGGCCGAACCGCCACCCTTGGCGATGCAGAGGAATTTGTACTCGTCGCCGTCAACGCTGTAGAGGTCAATCTGCGCCGGCAGGTTGGTACCGGTGTTGACTTCTTTATACATGTCCAGCGCCGCGTTCTGCGAGTAACGCAGGTTGTCTTCGATGTAAGTGTTGTACACCCCGCGGGCCAGCGCCGCTTCATCGCCGCCGCCGGTCCAGACGCGCTGGCCTTTTTTGCCAGTGATGATGGCGGTGCCGGTGTCCTGACAGGTCGGCAGAATGCCCTTTGCGGCGATTTCAGAGTTACGCAGGAACTGCAGCGCGACGTATTTGTCGTTCTCGCTGGCTTCGGGATCACTCAGGATATCAGCGACCTGCTGCTGATGCGCCGGACGCAGCATAAACGAGGCATCGTGGAAGGCGTGTTGCGCGAGCAGGGTCAGCGCCTGTGGGTCTACTTTGAGGATCTCCTGCCCTTCAAATTCGGAGACGGACACATAATCGGGACTGAGGAGATAGTATTCGGTGTCATCCTTTGAAAGGGGGAAAGGTTCCTGATAATGAAAGGGTTTGTTCGACATTGTTTTCTCACTGATCATTGTGGTTATTTATGATTCAGGCAGATACGCACACCTTCCTGCGCCTCCACTGACGGAGGCGGCGGAGGTGTGCGAAAACCCGCTGTCGTTAACTGCGCTTTTCATCCCCGGCTTTTTTTCGTGGTGAGAGTGGATGCCGGTACTGCTTATATGAAGCATGTTTGCGCATAAAGGAGTCCAGCAAAAACTGGGCGTCCTGTTGTTCAACTTTTTTCTCACCGGCAGAGCCGGCATTCTCTTGCATGCTTACCATATTAATTACCCTGACATTGTCCCGCGGACAGAATACGTCGGAAATGAAAACCACACCGGAGCTGGTTGCCATGATCTCTGTCACAGTGATCAGCTCCGGTGGCATAACCAAAACTCCTTACAGGAATCCGTACATGGCAGCAAAGATCCAGCCAAAGACGCAGGATACGCTGACGCCAATCAGACCCGGCAGAATGAAGCTATGGTTAATGACAAAGCGCCCAATGCGGGTGGTTCCGGAACGGTCGAACTGAATCGCCGCCAGATCGCTTGGGTAAGTCGGCAGAATGTAGTAGCCGTAGCACGCCGGGGCAGACGCCACGATGTACGCCGGATCAACGCCGATAGCCAGTGCGACCGGAACAATCGCCGCCAGAGCAGCCGCCTGAGAGTTAACAAACTTGGACACCAGCAGCAGCACAATCGCGTAGGCCCACGGATACTCTTTCACCATTTCACCCAGTACGCCCTGGATTTCTTTCATGTGCGCACCGAACATGGTTTCTGCCATCCAGGCGATACCGTACACCGCCACAATCGCGATCATCCCTGAACGGAATACTTCGTTTTTGGAAATCGACGCGGGATTGGTTTTCGTCAGGATGATAATCAGCGCCCCGGTCAACAGCATGAACATCTGGATGACCAGCACCATGGACAGCGATTTGCCGCCAAAAGAAGGACGCAGTTCAGAGAAAGCACCGAGGATAGAAACTACCGCAATGGCGCCGAGGAAGATCCACATTGCCAGCCAGTTGCTTTTCGGCAATTTTTTGTCCAGCAGCGTAGCGGTGTCACCATACACATAGTGATGGTTTTCCGGCACAGAGATGAACTTCTGGAAATCTTCGTCTTTATCCAGATCTTTACCACGGAACCAGCTGAAAACACCGATTGCCAGGATACCCAGCAGCGTGGACGGAATAGTGATAGCAAGCAGGTCAAGGAACTCAAGATGCTTGCCTTCAAACGTCACGTTACCCAGCATGGCGACCAGAGAAACCACCGCAACGGAAACCGGGCTGGCGATAATCCCCATCTGCGCACCGATAGAGCTGGCGGCCATTGGGCGTTCCGGGCGAATGTTGTTTTTGATCGCCACATCGTAAATGATCGGCAGGATGGTATAGACCACGTGTCCGGTACCGCAGAGGATAGTCAGGGTACAGGTCACGAACGGCGCGACGATGGAAACGTATTTCGGGTTGCGACGCAGCAGTCTTTCGGCGATCTGCAACATCACATCCAGACCCCCTGACGCCTGCAAGGTTGCCGACGCGGCGACCACGGCGATGATCACCAGCATGACATCAACAGGCGGTTTACCTGGTTCGAGATGGAAAACGAATACCAGAATGACCAGGCCGATACCGCCTAACAAACCCAGTGCGATACCGCCTTTCCTGGCGCCATAAAACAAACATATTAATATTATGAGAAGTTGTATACTAAATAGCATTTATTTACCCTCGCGATAAAACTATCCAATTTTGATAAATAGATCACAGCCACGTTCTGTTTTTTGTGAATTAAGTGCAGACCCTGGCCAATATTCGTTCCGTCTGAAAGCGTGATTAATTTGTAAATATGGAATAAGGACTTCTCATGACATCCATGATCGTTCTTATCGACTTTTATGGTGTTTTCAGGGAGCATGCCTCCCCGGCGATGGGCAGTTTCGAAAAAGGTGAGCAGAGGCAGATTCAGTGCTTTATGTAGTATCTTTATGAAATATATAAACATATTTTCAGCTCACAGAATGTGCTTGTCCCTAAGATGTAGCAGATATCCATTGCTACTGTTTTAGTTTTTATTTGCCCGTCTGATTATTTACGGACTACTCCTTTGGGATTAAAAATACACATTCCGTGCGGCGGGGGATACTTTATTAACTTTTGTTACCGTTTTTGAAATTAAAAACAATGTGACATCTGACAATAATAACTCGTTGAAAAAGAAGTTATATTTCAATGATTTTGATCTGGCACAATTTACGAATTTTCGCGCTGTAACCTTACGTATTTCGATTTTTCATTATTCTAATAATTATTACAAATAAATAACGTAATAATCCGCAACGTTGTCTTATCTTCGCCTAACAATATTGCTTAAGTAAAGAATAATGTTCGGCCTGAATACGATACCGATAGACGGGTCTTCCTGTTACGCCATAATGGATGCTGGTAGAGAGAATATGACAATTAACTAACCAGATAAGGTATTTACGACAGGATACGCGAGATATATTTACCGCATTCGCCAGCTCATCAGTGGAAAACTCAGCATCCTGATGCGCATCAATCCACTGGCATAACGTGCACAGCGTTTGCGGTGTTAACCCTTTCGGCAGGCGGCGGGGATCCTGTTCAGTGGGTGCGCTACCGTGAATCAGCTGATCCAGCTCTGACTGCTCATAATACTGGTGCTTTTCCATCTCCCTTTTCTTTTGCAGCCAGCCGGTGAGCGCCTCTTCGAAACGCGATGCCTGGAACGGTTTGATTAAATAATCAACGACGCCGAAGTGCAGTGACTCCTTAATGGTGGTGGCATCAGCGGCAGACGAGATGACGATGACATCACTTTTGCAGCCGGCTGCATGCAGAAGGGGAAGCAGATCCAGCCCGTTCTCTTTCTGCATATAAATATCCAGCAAAATCAGGTCAATATGAGTATCGCTATGAAGGATAACCTCTTTGGCCTTCTCCAGTGTCGAAGCGATGCCGCAGCATTCAAAACCGGGGATCAGCGCGACATAGCGGCGGTTTAACTCCGCGACCATGGCATCGTCATCGATAATAAAGACAGAGATCATGTGCTGGCCCTCTCCCCATCCCAGGGTATTTGTACGAAAAATTGCGTGAAAACACCGGGTTCGGATTCCACGGAAATATTACCGCCAAGACCTTCAACCTGCTGTTTAACCAGGGCTAAACCAACGCCACGATCAGATCCTTTAGACGAGACGCCTTTCACAAAAATAGGGTTAATACGATCCGGCTCTATTCCAGGGCCGTCATCACTGACTTCACAATGCAGCCAGCCATTTCGATAGTATAAGGAAACGCCAATTTCACCTTCCGGTTGATGACCTAACGCGTCGAGCGCATTTTCAATCAAATTTCCGAGGACGGTAACCAATACCGCAACCTGATTTTCATTATTGCTGTCCGGCAACTGGCTGTCATGACTAATCACCAGTTTATGCCCTGAATCGAATGTGCGATTAATCTTACTTAGCAAAAATCCCGCAATGACTGGCGATTTTATTTTATCCAACAGTGAGCCGATCTCTTCCTGATAGTTGTTCGCCATCTTGATAATATAATCTTCAAGTTGCTTATAACTCTTCAGATGTAGCAAGCCCAGAATCACATGTAATTTATTCATGAATTCGTGGGACCGTTCACGGAGTGAGTCGGCATAGTTCACCATACCATCGAGCCGTTGCATCAGCTGACGAACTTCCGTTTTATCCCTGAAAGTGGAGATAGCGCCAATAATTTTGCCATTGCTGCGCACCGGAACGGTATTAATGAGCAGCAACCGGTCTTTGATGTTGATCTCCTCATTCTGGTGTGCGGTGCCGTCGCGCAGAACTTCGCTTAAATCCACCACCTGCGACCATGTATTGCTGAGCGTGGAGAGCTGCGCATCATCCCGCGAGCGGCGGTAGTCCAGCAATTCCTGCGCGGCTTCGTTAATGAGCGTTATTTCACCGCTGTCATCAACGGCAATCACCCCTTCTTTGATCGACTGCAGCATCGCCTGGCGCTGCTCAAACAGGGTGGAAATTTCATACGGCTCCAGCCCGAACAAAATGCGTTTCAGCACTTTCACCAGCCCCCAGGTTCCCAGCAGGCCAACCAGCACGCCGAATAAGACGGACCAGATGATGCTGCCGCGGCTGTCGTTGATCTGCCCGGTCACCCGGCTCAGCTCCAGACCTATCGCCACCACGCCTATCTGCCGGTGGTTGTCATCATAAATGGGGGTAAAAACACGTAGCGCCTGGGCAAGAAAACCGCGATTGATGGCAACATTCTCTTTGCCCTCAAGCGCCAGCAAAATATCGTCGCCTTTGAACGGTTGCCCGATGCGCTGCGCTTCCGGATGGGAATAGCGCAGGGTTTTCATATCGGTCACGACAATAAACAGCATGTCGTTACGCTTGCGTACCGCTTCGGCAATCGCCTGAATGCCACTTTCCTGCGGTTTTTTCATCAGCCCCTGGCGGATCTCCGGGGAATCCGCCAGTGTCCGGGCCACCGCCAGCGCCTTGTTCGCCAGCGCATCACGCGCCATATGGCTGATTTGAAAGAAGTAGATCAGGTGTACCACCAGCAGCACAGAAAACAATACGGCGCTGACCATTAATATCACCGTTGTACCGAGTTTCATCGGCCGTTTACGTAGCTTGCGGTAAGGCAGGGTGTATTTCATCGTGATTCCGGATCCACTGTTTGTGTGGGTATTATCCCTGTTGAGACGGGGAATTTAAAGGAGGCGATTTCAACAAGCTCTCCCCTGTCCTGTTGTGCTACCCTACGCGCCGTTTCTAACCGTATCGTTCGCGTTTTCCATGGGAGTACCTAATGAAGACAGCACAAGAAAGTCAAAAAACAGATTTAGCAAGGTTTTCCCGTTTAGTGTTAGCCAAAGGGCGCGAGAAATCGTTACTGCGCCGCCATCCCTGGATCTTCTCCGGCGCGGTCGCCCGTATGGAAGGAAAAGCCAGTCCCGGTGAAACCATTGATATTGTGGATCACCAGGGAAAATGGCTGGCGCGCGGCGCGTATTCGCCGGCGTCGCAAATTCGTGCCCGCGTCTGGACGTTTGACGCCAGCGAATCCATTGACAGCGATTTCTTCATCCGCCGCCTGCGACAGGCGCAGCAATGGCGCGACTGGCTGGCGCAGCAGGACGGGCTCGACAGCTACCGTCTGATCGCCGGTGAGTCAGACGGCCTGCCGGGCGTGACGATTGACCGCTTCGGCAATTTTCTGGTGTTACAGTTGCTCAGCGCGGGCGCGGAGTATCAGCGCGCGGCGTTAATAATCGCCCTGCAGACGCTCTATCCGGAATGTGCGATTTATGACCGCAGCGATGTGGCGGTGCGTAAAAAAGAAGGGATGGAACTGACGCAAGGCCCGGTGACAGGTGAACGGCCGCCTGCCCTGCTGCCAATTGAAGAGCACGGCATGAAACTGCTGGTAGATATTCAGGGCGGTCATAAAACCGGTTACTACCTCGATCAGCGTGACAGCCGCCTGGCGACGCGCCGTTACGTTGCCGACAAACGCGTTCTGAACTGTTTCTCCTACACTGGTGGTTTTGCAGTTTCTGCGCTGATGGGCGGCTGCCGTCAGGTGGTAAGCGTGGATACGTCGCAGGAAGCGCTTGATGTGGCGAAGCAAAACGTGGCGCTGAACAAACTCGATCTCAGCAAAGCAGAGTTTGTGCGTGATGATGTGTTTAAGCTGCTGCGCAAATATCGCGATCAGGGCGAGACGTTTGATGTCATCGTCATGGATCCGCCGAAATTCGTCGAAAACAAAAGCCAGTTGCAGGGGGCCTGCCGCGGTTACAAAGACATCAACATGCTGGCGATCCAGCTGCTGAACCCGGGCGGCGTGCTGCTGACATTCTCCTGTTCAGGGTTGATGACCACCGATTTATTTCAGAAAATCATCGCTGATGCCGCAATTGATGCTGGTCGTGATGTACAATTTATAGAGCAGTTCCGTCAGGCCGCCGATCACCCGGTGATCGCTACCTACCCGGAAGGGCTGTATCTGAAAGGGTTTGCCTGTCGCGTCATGTAACTTGAAAAGTGGAGCATTTGCCCGCATATCGACAGCAGGTAATGTTTCCCGGGAGGTGACTATGATTGCCAGCAAATTCGGTATCGGCCAGCAGGTCCGCCACTCCCTGTTGGGCTATCTGGGCGTGATTGTTGATATCGATCCAGAATACTCTCTTGATGAACCGGCTGAAGATGAAATGGCGGTGAATGCCGAACTGCGGGCCGCCCCCTGGTATCATGTGGTGATGGAAGATGACGACGGTCAGCCAGTGCATACGTATCTTGCTGAGGCTCAGTTGAGCGGCGAGATGAACGATGAACATCCCGAGCAACCGTCGATGGATGAACTGGCGCGAACCATTCGCCGCCAGCTACAGGCGCCACGACTGCGTAATTAATCAAAACCCCGCCGAAGCGGGGTTTTTTGTTATTTCGCCAGGCCTAACCGCGGGATTTCAATCGCCGGGCAGCGATCCATCACCACGTTCAGCCCTGCATTGCGGGCGAGCACGGCGGCCTGATCATTAATTACGCCCAGCTGCATCCACAGCGTTTTCGCGCCGATAGCAATGGCTTCCTGCGCCACGCCCCACGCGGCTTCTGAATTGCGGAACACATCAACCATGTCCACTTTTTCCGGCACCTCGGCAAGCGTTGCGTACCCTTTCTGCCCCAGCAGCGTGGTGCCTGCCACTTTCGGAGACACCGGGATCACGTGATACCCCTGATCAAGCAGATACTTCATCACCCGATAGCTCGGGCGTTCAGGTTTGTCGCTCGCCCCCACCAGCGCGATGGTGCGGGTGGATGTCAAAATGCCTGCAATATCGTTTTCTTTCATCATTATCCTCCGGGCAACTCATCAAAGTGTACGACATTCCACACCAGCCAACCATGCATCCCATACTGAAGTATGAGGGCAAAACCAGTGCCCGTGTCTATATGTTAATAAAATCGTGATTAGTAAAATTTTGATACACTCTCTTGGGCTAACTCTTTTTCAGGAGATACCAATGAAAGCTGGAACACTGCTTCTGTGCGTGACGCTCCTGATCCCGGATCTGGCCCCGGCCACGACGTTACGCCTTGCGGGCGATGTCGATCTGCTGGTGCTGGATGGCAAAAAGGTGTCCAGTTCGTTACTTCGCGGCGCAGACGGCATTGAACTCGATAACGGCCCGCATCAGGTAGTTTTCCGGGTAGAAAAAATCATCCAGTTACCCGACAGAAGTTATCAGCGCTACGTTTCTCCTCCGCTGATTGCCAGTTTTGATACGCGTTTAATTAGTCTCGTGAATGTTAACCTGCCCCGGCTGGAGACACAGGAAGAGACGCAAACCTTCAGCACCGCCCCCGACATCACGTTGCTGGATGGCAATTCGGCCCCCATTCCGGTGAAGCTTGATATTCTCGCGGTGACCAAAACCGCCTCCGGCATCGACTATGAACAGGCCGCCGCACTCTATAACCACAACCGAAAGCTGGCTGCCCGATCGCCATTAAACGCTCCGCTGCCGGATGACAGCACCCTGCTGTCGAAAAAGACCGAGCTTGATTTCCCCTCTCTGCAGTCGCAAACCGTCGCCGAGCAGCGGCTCAAATACTGGTTTCAGCAGGCAGACTCAGACACGCGCAATCGTTTTTTGCAATGGGCGCGCCAGCAACCCTCGTCATAACCCTGCATTTCTGAACGGATTTATCATTTTTAAGCCCTCACGGTTTGCAGCCTGAATCGCATCCAGTAATCTGTCTGCATCTCAAAATGCGGAAGGGCACTATGGAACTCACAACACGCACGCTCCCGGCGCGCAAGCACATTGCGCTGGTGGCGCATGATCACTGTAAAGACATGCTGATGAAATGGGTGGAGCGCCACCGTACGTTGCTGGAGCGCCACACGTTGTCAGCCACCGGCACCACGGGGAATCTGATCCAGCGCGCCACAGGGCTTAACGTTAACGCCATGCTGAGCGGCCCGTTAGGCGGTGACCAGCAGGTGGGCGCGCAGATTTCAGAAGGGAAGATCGACGTACTGATTTTCTTTTGGGATCCGCTCAACGCCGTGCCGCACGATCCCGACGTCAAAGCACTGCTGCGTCTGGCAACGGTGTGGAATATTCCGGTCGCCACCAACCTGGCTACCGCGGATTTCATTATTCAGGCGCCGAACTTCAGTGATGAAGTGGACATCCTGATCCCCGACTACCCACGTTATCTGGCGGATCGCCTGAAGTAAGTTCCCGGGCTGGCGCAGCGAGCGCCAGCCTGCGGTTACGGTTTGCGCGCTACCGGGACGGAGAGCGCCTTCAGAATATCGACAAACACCGACGGCTGTTCTTTATTGAACAGCAGCCAGACGCGCTGACGGGCGCGAGTCAACGCCACATACAGCAAACGCCGTTCTTCGGCATCCGGGAAATCCTCCGGCTGCGGCAGCAGCGCCTGTTCCATGATGGATTCTCTGGCCGGTGCCGGAAACGCATCCTGCCCTTCCTGCAGCCCCATGACAATCACATAGTCAGCCTGCTGCCCTTTACTGGCATGAATGGTCATGAAATCGATCGCCAGCTTCGGCCAGCGGGTAGCTGCTTTTTCCAGACTGGCGGGTTTCAGGTGATGGTAGCGCGCCAGCACCAGGATCCGCTCATCCGGTTTAGCATAGCCGCTGAGCTTGTCGAGCAACGCATCGAGCTGATCATCCGCCAGCAGGGTGACCGCTTTTTTATCGCCCACTTTCAGGCTGTTCAGCGGCTTGCTCAGTTGATGCGGGTTCTGCTGGATAAATGCATTCGCCACGTCGCCAATGCGGCTGTTAAAGCGATAAGTGGTATCCAGCGCGCAGTTGTCGCCCTCGCCAAAATAGTGCGTAAAGGCGGTGGTCAGCGTCAGTTGCGCGCCGCTGAAGCGGTAGATCGCCTGCCAGTCGTCGCCGACGGCATAAAGACAGGTGCGGGAGTTCTGCTTTCTCAATGCCGCCAGCAGCGCTGCGCGTTGCGGGGAGATATCCTGGAATTCATCCACCAGAATATGCTTCCACGGGCTGACAAAACGCCCTTTCTCCAGCACGTTAATGGCCTGATGGATAAGCCCGGAGAAATCCACCGCATCCTCCGCTTTCAGTGCCGTTTTCCACGCCTTGAGCAGCGGTGCCATCAGTTTAATGCGCTTACCGAAAAGCTCCCTGACCTCTTCCGGCGCCGCATCAATCATCTCCGCCTGTGAACCGCCATGCATGCGCATCAGCCCGACCCAACGATCGAGCCGACCGCCCATCCGCCGCACTAACTTTTCATCCTGCCAGTAGTTGCCTTCCGGCACCGACCAGCCCATTTCGTCGTCCAGCCACTGCCGCCAGCCTTTCGCCTGCGCTTTTTTCTCGTTGCACTGCTGCTGCCAGGTTTTGATCAACAACGCCTGCCGCGCTTTGCTGTCATTTTCCAGCTTGCTGATGGCGGGCACTTTTTTACTGCCCTGCTGGATGATATGCAGCGCGAGAGCATGAAAGGTTCGGGCGCTAATCGCGTCTGTGTTCAGCCGTTCACGGATCCGTTCGTCCATCTCTTTCGCCGCCTGGCGACCAAACGCCAGCAGCAGGATCTGTTCGGCAGAGGCTTCCCCGCGCATCAACAACCAGCCCGCACGGGCCACCAGCACGGACGTTTTACCGCTGCCCGCACCAGCCAGCACCAGCAGCGACTGCTCGCCATTGACCACAGCCCGCGCCTGCGCCGGATTCAGTGGCGAGGACTCTATTTTTTCAAAGAAACCGGCATACTGGCTGAGCATGGCTTCGGTATACGCCTGATTGTGTTGCAGACGGCTGCTGTCGATGTCTTTCAGCCAACCCTGACACTGCCGCCAGAGCTCACGGCAGTTATCGAACGTTTCCAGGCGCGCAACGGGGATCGGCAATGCATCCAGCGCGCGCAGGATTTTTTGTTGTACGCCGAGCGTGGCCTGGCGGGTCAGCCATTTGCCTTCGGCGCTGAAACGCGAAATCTCCGCCAGTTGTTCTGTCAGCAGGCGCGCGGCGATGTCGCTCATCTCGCAGCCCCACTGCTCCCAGAGCGCATTCAGATGATGATGGAAGCGCTGCGTTTCGCCCCACTCGGTGCCGTGAAGACGCACCACTTTATTTTCCGGCAGAATAAATTCCAGCTCGCCCCACACCAGACCGCGTTTGCACTGGATGTCGAGCAACTGGTTAAAAGGAATGAGATATTCATGACGATCGCCAGAGACTTTCACTCCGGCGTTCAGGATTTCTACTCGATCATAAGGGTGCTGCGCCATGCGCTTGCCAAGCGTTGTTGCTTTTAGTTCCATGTCATGCCAAATCCCGCCACGTTTTCTTACTCCACAGTTTAACCGCCAGATACCAGGTGCTCCAGCGCAAAAAAACGTTACAATTACGAGGCCAACGACATTTTCGCAATGGACAGAGGATTTATGCGTACTGTTTTGAATATTTTGAATTTTGTACTGGGTGGTTTCGCCACAACATTAGGCTGGCTTCTGGCGACGCTGGTCAGCATTCTGCTGATTGTCACGCTGCCGCTGAGTCGCTCGTGCTGGGAGATAACGAAGCTCTCACTGCTTCCCTACGGCAACGAGGCCGTGCATGTCGATGAACTCGACCCGGACAGCAAAAGCACGGTGATGAACGCCGGCGGCACATTTCTCAATATTCTGTGGTTTATTCTCTTCGGCTGGTGGTTATGCCTGACACATATTTTTGCCGGGATTGCGCAGTGCATCACGTTGATCGGCATCCCTGTCGGGATCGCTAACTTTAAAATTGCCGCGATTGCTCTGTGGCCCGTGGGCCGCCGCGTCGTGAGTGTGGAGACCGCCCGTGCCGCGCGTGAAGCCAATGCCCGCCGTCGTTATCAATAATCCGGACCGATTATCACTATGCTAAGTCCGTTGCTTCGCCGCTATACATGGAACAGTTCCTGGCTCTACAACGTCAGAATTTTTATCGCCCTTTGCGGCACCACTGCCCTGCCGTGGTGGCTGGGCGACGTTAAGCTTACCATTCCGTTGACACTCGGAGTGGTAGCGGCGGCGCTGACCGATCTGGATGACCGGTTGACGGGTCGTCTGCGTAATCTGCTGATAACACTGGTGTGTTTTTTTATTGCCTCGGCCTCTGTGGAGCTGCTGTTCCCGTGGCCATGGCTGTTCGCCATCGGGCTGACTATCTCCACCAGCGGTTTTATTCTGCTCGGCGGTCTCGGGCAACGCTATGCCACGATTGCTTTCGGCGCGTTGCTGATCGCCATTTACACCATGCTTGGCGTGTCGCTGTATGAGCACTGGTATCAACAGCCTCTTTTCCTGCTGGCCGGCGCCATCTGGTATAACCTGCTGACGCTCACCGGGCATCTGATTTTTCCCGTTCGCCCGTTGCAGGACAGTCTGGCCCGTAGCTATGAGCAGCTTGCCCATTATCTCGAACTGAAGTCCCGCCTGTTTGACCCGGATATCGAAGAGGAAAGCCAGGCACCGGTCTATGAACTGGTGCTTGCCAATGGTCAACTGGTGTCCATGCTCAACCAGACAAAAGCCTCTTTATTGACACGCTTACGCGGCGATCGTGGTCAGCGCAACACGCGCCGGACGCTACATTATTATTTCGTGGCGCAGGACATTCATGAACGCGCCAGCTCGGCGCATATTCAGTATCAGACACTGCGCGACAACTTCCGCTACAGCGATGTCATGTTCCGTTTCCAGCGTCTGATGTCGATGCAGTCACAGGCCTGTCAGCAACTGGCGCGCTCCATTTTGCTGCGTACGCCTTATCAGCACGATCCGCGCTTTGAACGCGTATTTACCCATCTTGATGCCGCGCTGGATCGCGTGCGCGCCAGCGGTGTGCCAGTCGAGCAGATAAACGCACTGGGTTTTCTGCTCAACAACCTGCGCGCCATTGATGCACAACTGGCGACGATTGAGTCTGAACAGGTGCAAAACCAGCCGCGAAACGATACCGAAAACCTGCTTTCGGATGACCGGTTGCACGGGTTCAGCGATATCCGCGCGAGGCTGAGCCGCAATATGTCGCCGGAGTCGGCGCTGTTTCGCCATGCCATTCGGATGTCGCTGGTACTGTGCGCCGGGTATGCCTTTATCCAGCTAACCGGGCTGCATCATGGTTACTGGATCCTGCTGACCAGCCTGTTTGTCTGCCAGCCAAACTACAACGCCACCCGCCACCGTCTGGCCCTGCGTATTTTTGGCACGCTGGTGGGCGTCGCCATTGGTTTACCCGTGCTGTTGCTCGTCCCTTCTGTCGAAGGGCAACTGTTGCTCATTGTGGTCACCGGCGTGCTCTTCTTTGCTTTCCGCACCGTGCAGTACGCCAACGCCACTATGTTTATCACGCTATTGGTGCTGCTGTGCTTTAACCTGCTGGGTGAAGGCTTTGAGGTCGCGTTACCGCGTATTTTTGATACGCTCATCGGTTGCGCCATTGCCTGGGCGGCGGTCAGTTTTATCTGGCCGGACTGGCGGTTTCGTAATCTGCCCCGTGTTCTGGAGCGCGCCGTGGACGCCAACTGCCGGTATCTGGATGCGATCCTTGAGCAGTACCACCAGGGGCGCGATAACCGCCTGGCCTACCGCATTGCGCGTCGTGAAGCGTGGAACAGCGATGCGGAACTGGCGTCGGTTATCTCGAACATGTCGACAGAGCCAAAGGTGACGGCAAAGATGAAAGAGACGGCGTTTCGCCTGCTGTGTCTCAACCACACGTTTACCAGTTACATTTCTGCGCTGGGCGCTCATCGTGAACAGCTGACGAACCCTGACATCCTCGCGCTGCTGGATGACGCGGTATGTTACGTTGATGATGCGTTCCACCATACGCCGAAAGATGAGCCACGCGTGCATCAGGCGCTGACGGGCCTGATGCAGCGGATCCACCAACTGGAGCCACGGGCTGAGAGCAAAGAGCCGCTGGTGTTACAGCAAATCGGCCTGCTGGTTACGCTTCTCCCGGAGATAAGTCGCCTTCAGCGGCAAGTTTCTCCGCCAGCGAAAGAGGAAATCCCGGAAGGCTACTGACCCACTCCATGAGCTCCTGGCGCCGCTGCGCCGGGAGCGCTGCCGCATGGACGCCAGCAATCGCCCCTTCCAGCGCGAAAAGCACGCTGACGCTAATCCCCCTTCTTTTCTCCCGCAGCTTCAGCCAGCTCAGTTCTGCTCCCAGCGTACATAACATGTGGTAATCACGTATTCCGGCCTCCAGCAGCATCAGCTCCATATGAAACGTAATATTGGGCAGATTTTTTAGCCTTCGCCTGTCATACCGCAGATCCTTTTCCCGCTGCGCCTCCTCAAGTGAATGCGAAGAGAGGGTTAACAGCGTGCGGCGATCGTCCCACAGCGCATCATCGACATGGTAATAATTGAGCAGTACAGGGCGGCCACGTTTACGTAACGTGAGCAGCGGCGTCGGGTGATTGACGCGATAAGGCGCGCTTTGCTCACACACGCGCAGATAAAGTTCTCCTTCTGCCACCATCGCAAAAACGGTCTCTTCGATGGCCAGACTATATCCGCCAAACAGCGCACGGTATTCAATTCTCCCCAGCGGAGAAAGATATTCTTGCGACTTATATATCCTTTTATAGGAATCATTTTTCATGATTATTCCTTTGTTAATCATGCCGTTAGATGTGATTTTTTCGATTAACGGATCCGTTAAGCAGGAAAATAGGCAACTTCCGGGCAGGCGGCAAGATGATTTTTATCATCTGTACGACTTCAGTGAATTTTTGCGAGACGCTTTCAGAAAATGGGGTTGATCTTTATACACAGTGGTTGTACTGTATATTCATACAGTAACCCACAGGGCTGGATAAACTATGTATACTTCTGGTTATGCAAATCACTCAACGATGGCTTCCGCAGCGCCGGGTCGTCATTCACGCGTCGCGTCAACGCCGTCTTCTTCCGGGCTGATTAGCGAAGTGGTCTACCACGAAGACCAGCCCATGATGACCCAGCTTTTGTTGCTACCCTTGTTACAACAGCTGGGTCAGCAATCGCGCTGGCAATTGTGGTTAACGCCACAGCAAAAACTGAGCCGCGAATGGGTTCAGGCGTCTGGTTTGCCATTGACAAAGGTGATGCAAATAAGTCAGATGTCGCCCTGCAATACGCTGGAATCAATGATTCGTGCGCTGCGCACTGGCAACTATAGTGTGGTTATCGGTTGGTTAAGTGATGAGCTAACAGAAGAGGAACACGCGAGACTGGTCATGGCAGCCGAAGAAGGACAAGCGATTGGCTTCCTTATGCGTCCGGTTCGTGCAACCTCTACAGCCACGAGACAGCTAAACGGGCTAAAAATTCATTCAAATTTCTACCATTGAGCCAATTTAAGATTAATCCTGGAATTTTTTTTCGCTTTTAAAAGCAGCGTCCCAATTTTCAGCAAAAACGGTGAGAGTGCCTGTCTGGCGCGGTTTGCGCTATTTTATGCTGCCGAATAATTCAGCAAAATTGTTAAATATTCTGTATACAACTCTTTTTTTTTCATATGCCTGACAGAGTTCACACTTGTAAGTTTCCAACTACGTTGTAGACTTTACATCGCCAGGGGTGACCGGCTTAAGCCGCAAGTAACGGCATAGTTATTAACAAGTCACGCTCCCGGTGAAGGATTTAACCGTGAATTTCTTGAGTATCTTCATGGCGATTTTTGGATGATAACGAGGCGCAAAAAATGAAAAAGACAGCTATCGCGATTGCAGTGGCACTGGCTGGCTTCGCTACCGTAGCGCAGGCCGCTCCGAAAGATAACACCTGGTATGCAGGTGGTAAGCTGGGTTGGTCCCAGTTCCACGACACTGGCTGGTATGACAGCTCCCTGAACAACGACGGCCCGACTCACGAAAGTCAACTGGGTGCAGGCGCGTTCGGTGGTTACCAGGTTAACCCGTACGTTGGTTTCGAAATGGGTTATGACTGGCTGGGTCGTATGCCGTACAAAGGCGACACCATCAATGGTGCCTTCAAAGCTCAGGGCGTTCAGCTGACTGCTAAACTGGGTTACCCGATCACTGACGATCTGGACGTATACACCCGTCTGGGCGGCATGGTATGGCGCGCTGACTCCAGCAACAACCAGATCGGCGACAACCACGACACCGGCGTTTCTCCGGTCTTCGCTGGCGGCGTTGAGTGGGCAATGACCCGTGACATCGCTACCCGTCTGGAATACCAGTGGGTTAACAACATCGGTGACGGTGGTACTGTTGGCGTTCGTCCGGACAACGGCATGCTGAGCGTAGGTGTTTCCTACCGTTTCGGTCAGCAGGAAGCAGCTCCGGTAGTTGCTCCGGCTCCGGCTCCGGCTCCGGAAGTACAGACCAAGCACTTCACTCTGAAGTCTGACGTTCTGTTCAACTTCAACAAAGCTACCCTGAAACCGGAAGGTCAGCAGGCACTGGATCAGCTGTACTCTCAGCTGAGCAACCTGGATCCAAAAGACGGTTCCGTAGTGGTTCTGGGCTTCACCGACCGTATCGGTTCTGACGCTTACAACCAGGGTCTGTCCGAGAAACGTGCACAGTCTGTTGTTGATTACCTGGTATCTAAAGGTATCCCGGCTAACAAGATCTCCGCACGTGGTATGGGCGAATCTAACCCGGTTACCGGTTCTACCTGTGACAACGTGAAAGCTCGCGCTGCACTGATCGATTGCCTGGCTCCGGATCGTCGCGTAGAGATCGAAGTTAAAGGCATCAAAGACGTTGTAACTCAGCCGCAGGCTTAAGTTCACGTCTACAAAAAACCCCGCCATCGCGGGGTTTTTTATTGCCTGAATATCTGCACTCGCTGCGCGCAATGCGCGACAACTCGCCTACTCTTCTTTGCCAAGCAACGCCTGCAGATCCTGTTTCAGGCTGGACATCTTGCTGGCGTACTTCTCTTTATTCTCGGCGTCTTCAATTAACTGCACGATGGTTTCAGACAGCGTTTTCCCACGCCGTTGCGCCAGCCCCGCCAGTCGCTGCCAGACGATGAATTCCAGATCGATCGATTTCTTGCGTGTATGCTGATGTTCCGCGTTGAAATGGCGCTTTCGGCGGGCACGGATCGTCTGTTTCATGCGATTCGCCAGCGTCGGATTCATATGCGCGGCAATCCACTCATTGACCAGCACGGGTTTGTTTTCCAGCGTCAGCAACATCTCCACCGCCTCTTGCGCGGCGCTGGCTTCGATGTAACGCGTGATAAGTTCGCCTTCCCGGTGTTTTTTCACCAGGTACTTCCACTTCCACCCGCTTTCAAGGTTTTCCAGTTGTTGATATTTCATCGCGATCCCAAGGTGACCGTGTAACTCATTTCAGGATATCAGTTTTTTCCCGATGCACTGAGAAGAAATCGACATTCGTGAACAGAAGTGTGCTCCGTTATACCTGACAACTGCATTCTCCGTGTGCTACTGCGCAGCATAAGGTATAATCCCGCCCTTTACATCTGACTAAAAAATATCGACATTGACCATCAATAAACTTTCCGGACGTGAGCTGGCTCCTGATACCACCGACTATCAGGCTTTGTTTGCCCAGACCGAGCTGACCTTACCAACCGATTCGATACTCCGCGATACGCAGGCCCGTTTGCATTACGCGCTGGAGCAGTTCCTCTATCCGCAAGCTATCTCGCCTGTGGTACTGGTGAAAGCACCCGAGGAGCCTGAGTACCTTAAGTTACTTACCCGGCTGACAGAGAGCCTGCAAACACCTTCACAGCCGCTTTGCGGTGTGCGTTACGATATCAACAACGGTGTCGTCACACAGCGTCCGGCGGAATCTCCTGATGATAACTTTGCCAGCACCCGTCCGGTGATTTACGCCGACTGGGTCGAGGCCGAGCAGCTCTTTGGCTGTGTGCGCCAGTTCAATGGCGACATTACCCTGCAGCCAGGCCTGGTGCATCAGGCAAACGGCGGCGTGCTGGTCATTTCTCTGCGCGCGTTGCTGGCTCAACCGCTACTGTGGATGCGCTTAAAGAATATCGTTACCCGCCAGCGCTTTGACTGGCTGAGCTTCGACGATGCGCGCCCGCTACCGGTCCACGTACCGTCAATGTCGCTGTCACTGAAAGTGATGCTGGTTGGCGAGCGTGATTCGCTGGCGGAATTCCAGGAAATGGAACCCGAATTCAGCGCCAACGCTATTTATACCGAATTTGAAGAAAACCTGCAGATCATTGATGAAGACTCGCTGCGCCAGTGGTGTCAGTGGGTGTGGCAGGTCGCGCGCGATGCTGAGCTTCCAGGCCCCGCTGCCGATGCGTGGCCGGTGCTGATTCAGGAAGCCACCCGTTACACCGGCGACCAGGAAACGTTGCCGCTCTGCCCTCTCTGGCTGGGCCGACAGCTACGTGAAGCCGCCGCCTTTACAGAAAGCGCCGAGTTCAGCGCCGAACAGCTCACCACCATGCTTGAGCAGCGTCAGTGGCGTGAAGGTTTCCTGGCCGAGCGCATGCAGGATGAGATTTTACTTGAGCAGATCCTGATCGAAACCGAAGGCGAGCGCGTGGGGCAGATTAACGCCCTGTCGGTCATTGAGTTTCCGGGCCATCCGCGCGCGTTTGGTGAACCATCACGTATAAGTTGCGTCGTACACGTCGGCGACGGTGAATTTACCGATATCGAACGCAAAGCGGAGCTGGGCGGTAACATTCACGCCAAAGGGATGCTGATCATGCAGTCATTCCTGATGGCGGAGCTGGGTCTTGAGCAGCAGATCCCATTCTCAGCATCACTCACCTTCGAACAGTCTTACAGTGAAGTTGACGGCGACAGCGCCTCAATGGCCGAGCTGTGTGCGCTGATAAGTGCCCTGTCTGGCGCGCCCATCAACCAGAGTATTGCGATTACCGGCTCTGTGGATCAGTTTGGTCGCGCACAGCCTGTCGGCGGCCTGAATGAAAAAATCGAAGGATTCTTTGCTATCTGTAAGCATCGTGATCTGACCGGCAAGCAGGGCGTTATTATTCCGTCGGCTAATGTGCGTCACCTGAGTTTATCTCAGGAAGTTCGACAAGCGGTTGAAGAGGAGCAATTCTTTATCTGGGCGGTTGATGATGTTACCGACGCGCTGCCGTTGCTGACGCAACTGCTGTGGGATGGCGAAGGTCAGACGACGCTGTTACAGACCATTCAGGAGCGTATCGCGCAGGCGTCACAGCAGGATGCCCGTCACCGCTTTCCGTGGCCGTTACGCTGGCTGGGCTGGTTTAATTCTAACTGATCGGACTTGTTCAGCGTACACGTGTTAGCTATCCTGCGTCCCGAACTCAAAATAAGGTTTACTGAAAACATGGTAGATAAACGCGAATCCTATACAAAAGAAGACCTTCTTGCCTCTGGTCGCGGTGAACTGTTCGGCGCGAACGGCCCGCAGTTACCGGCACCAAATATGCTGATGATGGATCGTGTCGTCAAGATGACCGAAGGTGGCGGCAATTTTGATAAGGGCTATGTGGAAGCCGAACTCGACATCAATCCTGACCTGTGGTTCTTCGGGTGTCACTTTATTGGCGATCCGGTGATGCCGGGCTGTCTGGGTCTTGATGCCATGTGGCAGCTGGTGGGTTTCTACCTCGGCTGGCTCGGTGGCGAAGGTAAAGGGCGTGCACTGGGTGTGGGTGAAGTGAAATTCACCGGCCAGGTTCTGCCGAGCGCGAAGAAAGTCACCTACCGCATTCATTTCAAGCGCATCGTTAACCGCCGCCTGATCATGGGTCTGGCCGATGGTGAAGTGCTGGTTGATGGCCGCCTGATCTACACGGCAGCAGATCTGAAAGTGGGTTTGTTCCAGGATACCTCAGCGTTCTAATCCTCTTAGCGAATCCCCATTCGCGAATGCCGCAGAAGTATAAAACGGCGAAGCCACCGCGGGGCGGTGGCTTCTGGTCTAAAGAGACAGCATCAGGCGATTACTGCCCTGTCCTCCATGGCTTCTCGCCAGCCTCCCAGCCAATGTGACCTTTGATTTAAGGTCTGGTACGGACAGATTTCCTTCGATTTGCCAGCGATGCCAGCCTGGTACCCACGTTGATGTGCTCGTTCCAGGCGATCTCGTTTTTGTCTCTTCATGCCTCGTTTCCCTCATTCTTGTGATCTGGTGGAAAAGAAAACAGTGGTCACAAAATATGCGATCACACATAACGAATACCCCGAATCAGATGCATCGTCAATGCGCAAAATTCACACCAATGTCATATTTGTGAGCTACTCAGAAGTTCATTTGTACAAAAACTGTGAGCCAGAACAACTAATCTACTGATGATAAAAACAAAAAGGCCGCAACTGATACGGTATCCGTTGCGGCCTTTTGACGATGAATTTTACTTATGGCACCTGGTTTATCGTCTGAGCAATAACCCCGGCTTCCTGCTGCCAGGCCTGCGCCAGCATTTTCACCATCTCATCGTAGCCATCCTGCTGCTGCTTCAGCTCGAGATGGAACGGCCGCTTGATAAGCTGCCCCTGATGATTGAGCAGCCACTCACCACTGACGATGACCCGGCCATCGTAACGACCATGAAAGCCGGTCACTGAGACATTCAGCGTATCCTGATTATTGCCCAGCGGCTGTGACGCCACGACCCACCCCGGCAGTTGGCTGCTCAGATTGGCCACCAGCGTCGCACGAAGCTGTTGATCGAGCGGGCTCGCCCACAGATTGTTACTGGCAATCACGTACTGCACATCGCTGGTCTGATAGACCACGCCGTTCCCGGCAAGGTAATCCGGGATAGCGACCTGCTCGACCCACAGCAGACGGTTCCCCTGCGTCGTGGCGCTTTGCGCACCACTCTGCGCCATCGGCAGCTGATAGTACGTTTTGTTTTCACCACTGCTGCTGCAGGCGGTTAACGCGCAGGTCAGCAAGACCATTAGCCACTTTTTCATTCTTTCGCCCTCTTCGGCTCTGGATCTTTTTTGTCCTTCGCTTCAAATACCAGCGAGTTGCTCTTCTCATTCAGCGTTTTCAGCACCGGCTGCAGTTCGCGTAATACCTGATCGAGGCGTTGCATATCCGCGACCATCTTGTTGTAAGCCGCCGAACCAGGCTGGAAGCCCTGCATGCTGCGATTAAGCTCACGCAGGGTCTGCTGCATATCCTGCGGCAATTGCTGCATCGACTGGCTGGCAGTCAGCTTGTTGAGATTATCCAGCGTGGTTTGCAGCCGACGCATTGTGCGCTGGCTTTCCGACAAAGTATTAGTCGCCTGTTCAAGCATCGGATTAAGCGGCAGGCTGTTGATCTTGTCGAGCGTATCGACCAGTTTCTGCTGGATCTGCGCCAGACCGCCGCTTACCGTCGGCACAATCTTATAGCCGCCAAACTCACGCATACCAGTAATCGCAGGCGCTTTCGGGTAGAAATCCATATCCACATACAGCGCGCCAGTGACAAGGTTACCGGTCTTCAGCGAGCCGCGCAGACCGCGCTGGATAAGCTCGTTGATGTGCGCACCAATGTCCGGATTCTCACCGAGCTGGCTGGCCATGCGCTCAGGCTCGATACGGATCAAGACCGGAATGCGGTAGTCATCATTGAGCGCCTGTCGTAACCCTGGCACGTAGAACGGTACCTTACCCACGGTCCCAAGGCGAATGCCACGGAATTCCACCGGCGCTCCAGGTTGCAGGCCGCGAATAGAGTCTTTGAAGAACATCAGATAATCGATGTGATCGGTATACAGTGAATCCTGAATGCTTCGCTGATCGTCATACAGCCGAAACTCCGTTTTCTCACCCACCGGCTGGCCGAGATCAATCCCCTCCGGCACGTCGAAGCTGACGCCGCCGCCGAACAATGTCGACAAAGAGCCCATCTCGACGCGCATCCCCGCCGCAGTCAGATCCACGGCAATGCCGCTGTCTTTCCAGAAACGTACGTTGCTGGTGACCAGACGATCATTTGGCGCGCTGATAAACAGCTGATAGCTGATCGTCCGTTTCTGCGGATCGAAATTGCTGGTTTCCACCGATCCCACCCGATAGCCGCGGAACAACACCGGATCGCCTGGGCTAAGTTGCCCGGCTTTTTTACTGTCGAGAATCACGCGGATCCCTTTCGCATCCGGTGGTGCCAACGGCGGCGCATCCAGCAACTGGTAACGTTCCAGTTTCCCGCCCTTGTTCCCCGGCTGCAGCTCAAGGTAAGCGCCCGAAAGCAGCGTGCCGAGGCCGCTGATACCTTCGCGCCCGACCTGCGGTTTCACCACCCAGAAAACAGAGTCCTGATGCAGCAGCTTTTCCATGCCCGAATTGAGACGCGCTTTAATTTCCACATGCGTTAAATCGTCCGTCAGGGTCGCGCTTTCCACCACGCCGACATCCACACTGCGGCTCTTGATGGTGGTTTTCCCTCCTTCGATCCCCTCCGCATTGGTGGTAATCAGCGTCACTTCCGGCCCCTGATGGCTGTAGTGATAAAACAGGATCCACGCACCAATCAGGGCGGTGACGATGGGGAAGATCCAGACGGGCGACCAGTTCTTTACCTTTTGCACTTTCGCTTCCCCGCGGTTAGTTTCCATGCTTGTACGACTCCTCATGGCTGGGCTCCGGCTCACGATCCCACGTCAGTCGGGGATCGAAGGTCATTGCCGAAAACATGGTCATTATCACAACCAAGGCAAACATCAGCGCGCCGATGTCCGGATAAATATTCATTAAGCCGCCCATTCTCACCAGGGCGGAAAGCACGGCGATGACAAAGACGTCAATCATCGACCAGCGGCCGACAAACTCGACCACTTCATAAATCAGATGCATGCGTTCGCAGTCGCGCTTGCCGTGACCGTTGGCGTCCCAGCACAGCCAGGCGATGGAGATCATCTTCAGCGTCGGCACCATAATACTGGCAATGAAGATCACCCCCGCGACCGGGTATGATCCTTCACTCCACAGCAGAATTACCCCCGCCATGATCGTCGACGGCATTTTGTCGCCGAGCAGATCAGTAATCATGATCGGCAGCAGATTCGCCGGCAGATAAAGAATGAACGAGGTTACGAGCAGCGCCATGGTCCACTGCAGGCTGTTTTTACGCCGCGGATGCGCCGTGGTATGGCATCGCGTGCATACGAGCTGGTCGGCGGGCAGGATGGCCGTACAGCAGGGGCAGGAGCGCAGCCCCTGCCGCAACCCGGAAACCCCGACTTTCACCGGCGCAGAAAGCAGCGGCATTGGCGCGATGTCATCCCACAACCAGCGGCGATCCACACACTGAAACGCGCGCAGTTGCAGAACGCAAAACAGACACCAGGGGATAAAGCTGCTGCCGATGCCAATGTCGCCATAGGCCATGAGCTTAACGAAGCTCACCAGCACACCCGCCAGAAAGATTTCCGCCATACCCCAGCTTTTGAGGCGAAACAGAATGTTGGCGAGGTGAATTTGTAGCTTCAGCGGCATGCGTACCCGGTTCACCAGCAGCAGAATGGTAACCAGACAGAACGCGGGAACCAGTTGTACAAACAGAATGAAAAAGGTTCCAAGGCTGGCATAATTCTCGGAGAACAGAACGTTCGGGATCTCGAGCAGTTCAATTTCGCTGCTGACCCCCGCCACGTTCATATTCACAAAGGGGAACAGGTTGGAGAGCAGCAGCATAAACAGCGCTGACAGCGCATAAGCGGTGGGACGCTGACGCGGTGCGTCCCACGCGGTTGTTAACGTCGTCCCGCAACGTGGGCAGGCGGCTTTATGCCGGTGCTCAAGGTGTGGCAACTCCACCAGCAGATCGCATTGCGGGCACAGGATATGCCGTGCAGCATGATGTTGTTCACACATGCAGAGTCCTCAGTTACGCGCCGTTTTTCAGTGATTCCAGATATTCCCAGCGTTCGAAGGCCTCTTCGAGTGTTTGCTCCGCCTGCGCCAGTTCGGCCAGCACCTTTTGCGTATGGTCATGCGGCTGACTGAAAAACGCGGCATCTGCCACCTGGGCCTGTAGCGATTCCAGATCCGCCTCCAGTGCTTCAAGGCGTTGCGGTAGCTGTTCCAGTTCACGTTGCAGGTTATAGCTTAGTTTGTTCCCGCCGCGTTTCACACTTTCTGCTTTAGGCGCAGCGACTTCCGTCACTTTCTTTTCCACCGGCTGCTTTTGCGCCAGCGACTGCGTCTGCTGCCCGCGGGCATCGTGATAACCGCCGACGTACTGACCAATGCGCCCTTCGCCTTCGAAGATCCAGCATTCGGTAACGGTGTTATCAACAAACTGACGATCGTGGCTGACCAGCAGCACAGTGCCCTGATAGCCATCGATCAGCTCTTCGAGCAGTTCCAGCGTTTCCACGTCAAGGTCGTTGGTCGGTTCATCGAGGATCAACAAATTGCTGGGTTTCAGGAACAGACGCGCCAGCAATAAACGGTTACGTTCCCCGCCCGACAGCGCGCGCACGGGTGTCATCGCCCGTTTCGGATGGAAAAGAAAGTCCTGCAGATAGCCGAGCACATGACGCGGTTTGCCGTTAACCTGCACTTCCTGTTTACCTTCAGCGAGGTTATCCATCACCGTTTTATCCGGATCCAGCTCCGCACGGTGCTGATCGAAATACGCCACTTCCAGCTTCGTACCCACATGAATGCGACCGCTGTCGGCCTGCAACTGACCGAGCATCAGCTTCAGCAGCGTGGTTTTACCGCATCCATTGGGGCCAATCAACGCAATCTTATCGCCGCGCTGCACCTGAGCAGAGAAGTTTTTTACCAGCACTTTGCCATCGATCTGGTAATTCACGTTTTCCATCTCAAACACAATCTTGCCGGAACGGGTCGCTTCTTCCACCTGCATTCTGGCGCTGCCCATCACTTCCCGGCGCTCGCTGCGCTCACGACGCATCGCTTTCAAGGCGCGGACACGGCCTTCATTACGGGTACGGCGCGCCTTGATACCCTGACGGATCCATACTTCTTCCTGCGCCAGTTTGCGGTCAAACTCAGCGTTTTGCAGATCTTCAACGCGCAGCGCTTCTTCTTTCTCCAGCAAATACTGATCGTAATTGCCCGGATAAGTCACCAGCTTGCCACGGTCGAGGTCGACGATGCGGGTCGCCATATTGCGAATGAATGAACGGTCATGCGAAATAAAGATGATGGTACCTTTAAACGTTTTCAGGAACCCTTCCAGCCAGTCGATAGTTTCGATATCTAAGTGGTTGGTTGGTTCGTCGAGCAGCAGCACGCGCGGGCCGCTGACCAGGGCGCGTCCGAGTGCCGCTTTACGCAGCCAGCCGCCGGACAGCGACGCCAGCAACGCGTTAGGATCCAGTTCGAGCTGCGCCAGCACTTCGTTGATCCGGTTTTCCAGTTGCCACAAACCGTGGTGATCAAGCTGTTCCTGGATGCGTGCCATCTCGTTAAGGTTCTTTTCGCTGGCATCGGTCATCACCAGCCGGGAAATATCGTGGTAACGCTTCAGGTAGACCGCCTGCTCTTCAATCCCTTCGGCAACAAAATCGTAGACGCTGCCTTCAACATTACGCGGCGGATCCTGTTGCAGACGCGACACCACCAGATCCTGTTCATAGACGATGCGACCATCGTCAAGGGCCTGCTCGCGATTGAGGATTTTCATCAGCGTGGATTTGCCCGCGCCGTTGCGCCCAACCAGGCAGACGCGTTCGTTATCTTCGATATGCAGTTCGGCATCATCGAGTAACGGCGCATCGCTGAACGACAGCAAAGCGCCATGCATACTAATCAGTGACATTCTTTAATTCCTTCAGGCTTCGGTGATCAGCCAGCAGTTGTGGATCTGACGATTGCGGGCAAAGTCCTGAGACTGCGTTTTTTGCGTAATATCCTGAGCTTTCAGCCCCAGCTTCGCCAGACCGTCGAGATCCATGCGGAAACCACGCTTGTTGTTCGAGAACATAATGGTGCCGCCCTTACGCAACAGGCGTTTGAGATCGGTCATCAGCCGCAGGTGGTCGCGCTGCACGTCGAAAGTATCCTCCATGCGTTTTGAGTTGGAGAACGTCGGCGGATCAATGAAGATCAGGTCAAACTGTTCGTCAGCCTCGCGCAACCAGCCGAGCACGTCTGCCTGCAGCAGACGATGCGCGCGACCGGTTAAGCCATTCAGGCGCAGGTTGCGTTCCGCCCACTCAAGATAGGTGCGCGACATATCCACTGTCGTCGTGCTGCGCGCGCCGCCGAGCCCGGCGTGAACGCTGGCGCTGCCGGTATAGGAGAAGAGGTTGAGGAAATCTTTGCCTTTGCTCATCTGCCCTAACATGCGGCGGGCGATGCGGTGATCGAGGAACAAACCGGTATCCAGATAGTCGGTCAGGTTCACCCACAGGCGCGCATTGTACTCGCTGACCTGCATGAAATCGCCCTTCTCGCCCATTTTCTGATACTGGTTCTTACCCTTCTGCCGTTCGCGGGTTTTCAGCACCAGTTTGTTCGGCGCAATCCCCAGCACGGAAATGGTCGCGGCGATAACGTCAAACAGGCGCTGACGTGCCTTGTTAGCATCCACGGTTTTCGGCGGCGCGTATTCCTGCACCACCACCCAGTCGGCATAGCGATCCACCGCCACGTTGTATTCCGGCAGGTCTGCATCATAAATGCGGTAACATTCAATCCCTTCCTGATGCGCCCACTTGTCGAGCTTTTTCAGGTTTTTCTTCAGGCGGTTGGCGAAGTCATCGCCCATGCTGCTCACCGGCGCTTCGCCAGTGACTTCCGCCAGATGGTAGTTTTTCTGCACGCAGTCCAGCGGTCCGTTTTTCGCTTTGAACTGGCGATCAGCGCGCAGTTGCAGGCAGCTTAACAGCTCCGGTGAGGCACTGAACATCGACAGATTCCAGCCGCCAAACTGGCTTTTCAGCGTGCGGCCGAGCAGGTTGTGCAACGCAATCAGCGCAGGTTCGCTGTCCAGACGTTCGCCGTACGGCGGGTTGCTGATGACCGTGCCATACGGGCCTTTCGGCAGCGGATTAGAAAGCTGTGCGACGTCTTTGACCTCAAAAGTAACCAGTTCGCCAATGCCAGCCCGGCGGGCGTTGCTGCGCGCGCGTTCAATGACGCGACCATCAATATCCGAGCCGTAGAAACGGGATCCATAAGCAGCAAGCCCTGCCCGCGCGCGGCGCTGGGCATCGGATTTCACCTCCTGCCACACCGCTTCGTCATGCTGCGCCCAGCCGCCAAAACCCCAGTGACCGCGATGCAATCCCGGTGCGCGATCAGTCGCCCACATCGCCGCTTCAATCAGCAGCGTCCCGGAACCACACATCGGATCCAACAACGGTGTTCCCGGCTGCCAGCCAGAACGCATGACAATCGCCGCCGCCAGGTTTTCCTTGATGGGTGCAAGGCCGGTACCGTCACGGTAGCCGCGCAGGTGCAGGCCTTCACCGCTCAGGTCGAGGGAGATGCTGGCGGTCTCTTTATTAAGACGGACGTTAATGCGTAAATCTGGGTTTTCGCGATCGACATTCGGCCGCGGCAGGTCCTTGCGCGTGAAGCTGTCGACAATCGCGTCTTTCACCCGTACAGCGCCAAACTGGCTGTTGCGGATCTCGTCATTCAGGCCGTTGAAACTCACCGCGAAGGTCGCGCCGGGGCTGAAAATCTCCGTCCAGTTCACCGCCTGAACGCCGAGGTAGAGGTCGAGGTCGCTATACACTTTGCACTCGCCCAGCGGCATCATGATCCGTGACGCCAGACGGCTCCACATCAGGCTTTGGTACAGAAGCCGCGTGTCGCCCTGAAAATGGACACCACCCTGAACCACCTGGCAGCTGTCGGCGCCAAGTCCTTCCAGTTCAGTTTTTAACAGCTCTTCCAGCCCACGGGCCGTACTGGCAAACAGAGATTTCATATCGTCACTTTTATCAAACAAAATTGTTGCGCATTATAGCCAATCTGCGGCCTATGTCATAAAGTTAAAGGCTTATTTTGGCTTCAGGAAGCGTGTCATGGCGACGTTATCGCGACTTTTTATTCACCCCATCAAATCTATGCGCGGCATCGGCCTGACCCATGCTTTCGCCGACATCAGCGGGATGGCGTTCGATCGTATCTTTATGATTACGGAGCAAGACGGCACTTTTATTACCGCCCGCCAGTTCCCGCAGATGGTCAGATTCACCCCGGCGCCGCTGCATGACGGTCTGCACCTGACCGCGCCGGACGGCAGCAGCGCGATCATTCGCTTTGCCGATTTTGCGCCTCAGGATGCGCCAACGGAAGTGTGGGGAAATCATTTTACCGCCCGCATCGCGCCAGCGGCGATTAACCAGTGGCTAAGCGGCTTTTTCAAACGTGACGTCCAGCTCCGCTGGGTCGGGCCGGAACTGACCCGGCGGGTGAAAAAGCACGAGGCGGTGCCCCTCTCTTTCGCCGATGGTTTTCCCTATTTGCTCGCCACTGAAGCCTCTCTGCGTGATTTACAGCAGCGCTGCGCGGCCAGTGTGCGTATTGAGCAGTTTCGTCCGAATCTGGTGGTCACCGGCACGGCGGCCTGGGAAGAAGACACCTGGAAAGTGATCCGCATTGGCGAGGTGGTTTTCGACGTGGCGAAACCCTGCAGCCGCTGCATTTTTACTACTGTCAGCCCTGAGCGCGGGCAAAAACACCCTACCGGGGAGCCGTTACGCACGCTACAGACCTTCCGCACCGCACTGGATAATGGCGATGTCGATTTTGGTCAAAACCTGATTGCCCGTAACAGCGGCGTGGTGCGGGTGGGCGACAGCGTCGAGGTGCTGGCGACCAAACCAGCGCGCCGTTATGGTGCCGGTCAGGCCGACGAGACGCTGGCACCCGAGACGCAGGAAGACGCCGTGCTTGATATCGAATGGCAGGGAGAGACGTTCACTGGCAACAATCAGCAAATTTTGCTGGAACAGCTGGAACAACAGGGAATTCGGATCCCTTACTCTTGCCGGGCGGGAATTTGCGGAAGCTGCCGGATAACACTGCTGGACGGGGAAGTCACACCGCTGAAGAAAAACGCGGTCGGAAAAGATGGCACGATTCTGTGCTGTAGCTGTGTCCCCAGAACCGCTCTGCGGTTGGGCAATTAAACGGCCTGGACGAGGGTATAATCCGTTATCACCGGTTGCGGCTGTAACCGGTCATTCATCACTTTGATGGCATCACCAAGCTGCATCGTGCGCCCGGCCAGCGTTAAGCCCGGCTGGGCCAGCAGACATAGCGCGGCGTTCTCACCCGGCTCGACCACCAGCAACGTCACCTGCTCACCACTGTCGCTCAGCCAGACGCAGGCAGCATCGCCGAGGGTCGGTTGCCAGTGCGACTGGTGGGCGATAAAGTGCCAGCTTTTCGGCATTTGCGGTTTCAGAAAACGAATTGCCACCAGCGCATTTAAAATCAATTCTGCGCGGTGTTCTTTAGAAAGGTCGAAGTGGCGGCATTTCTCTTCAAAGGAGAAATAAAGCGCAGCGTCATCCACGCAAAAGCCCGAAGGACAAAATGCATCCGGCGTTAACATCCGGCGGGCAAAACGCGAACGAAACAACATACCATTGGCTAAATCGAGCATCATTCGATCATGCTCTTCATCAAAATACCAACGCCAGTTATCATCAGGTTTAATTCGCATATTCTTCTCCATCCGCGTTAGCATCCCTGTTTTGCCAACTTGCTTTTCCGTTTCCGCTTCGCTTAATTTGTCTCAATGTAATGAAAGACTAAAATGTTTAAATAAGCAACAATGAAGGAATATAAAACAACCAGGGCTGGAAATAAAGCCCTGGAAGAAAGTATTAGCCGAAAAAGAGATAAAAAATCAGATGTGAGTAACGATTTCTTTAATCAGAGGCGGACCTTTAAAAATAAAGCCCGAATAAATCTGGATCAGCGTAGCGCCAGCCGCTATCTTCTCGCGTGCAGCAATCACCGAGTCAATACCGCCAACACCAATAATCGGCAAACGACCATTTAATTCTGCTGACAACTGACGAATAATTTCGGTGCTCTTTAATTGCAACGGACGACCACTGAGGCCTCCGGTTTCATCGCAATGTTTCATTCCCTGGACCAGGGATCGATCCAGCGTGGTGTTCGTCGCAATAACGCCATCGATATTATGGCGAACTAAACTGTCGGCTACCTGGATCAATTCTTCAGGAGAAAGATCCGGGGCGATCTTCACTGCCACGGGAACATATTTATGATGCTTCGCCTGCAGTTCATTCTGTTTATTTTTAATACCAGAAAGAAGATCATCGAGCGCATCACCATATTGTAGCGTACGCAGACCTGGCGTATTAGGTGAAGAGATATTAATCGCGATATATCCGGCATAGGCATAGACTTTTTCCATGCAAATCAGATAGTCATCTTTACCTTGTTCCACCGGCGTATCTTTATTTTTGCCGATATTGATCCCAAGTATTCCGTCGAAATGGGCTTTTTTGACATTCTCGATCAGGTTATCCACCCCGAGATTATTAAAGCCCATCCGGTTGATCAGCCCTTCGGCGTCGACCAGACGGAAGATCCTCGGCTTGTCATTGCCTGGCTGCGGACGCGGCGTCACGGTGCCTATTTCGATCGAACCGAATCCCATCGCGCCCAGCGCATCGATGCATTCGCCATTCTTATCCAGACCGGCGGCCAGACCCAGCGGGTTCTTGAATGTCAGACCCATGCAGGAAACCGGCTTCGCAGGCACTTTCTGGCGCACCAGCGCTTCCAGCGGCGTTCCCGCCACACGGCGTAATTGTTGGAATGTTAATTCATGAGCGCGCTCAGGATCGAGCTGAAACAGGGCTTTACGAACGAAAGGGTAGTACATGAACTCTCCTGGATTCCCGGTGTGCAAACCGGGGGCGTATTATGTTCGATCCTGCGGTGAAAGGGAATTGACCTGCGGCAAAAAAGCGCGATGAAAACGCAAACGTTTTCTTGATAGTGATTTTTTGGCAAACCAGTGCCGGATAAATCATTTAGTAATCCCTCTCCGCTCTGCGATAAATGTTATCAATGTTAGATAAAAGCAAACATTTGGTTATATAGGAGGGGTTATGCGTCGAGTTATTACGCTGGCGGGAAGTCCGCGCTATCCGTCACGCTCCAGTGCGTTACTGGAATATGCGCGGGAAAAACTCTCCCGTGCCGACATCGAAGTCTGCCACTGGCATCTACAGAATTTCGAACCGGAAGATTTGCTCTATGCCCGTTTCGACAGCCCGGCACTGCAAACACTCATTGAACAACTTGCCGGCGCGGACGGGGTGATCGTCGCCACACCAGTGTATAAAGCCTCTTTTTCCGGTGCGCTGAAAACGTTGCTGGATCTGCTGCCTGAACGGGCGCTGGAAGGTAAAGTCGTCCTGCCCGTCGCCAC